>CBDUGV010000048.1:0-19197 GCA_965366815.1 uncultured Bdellovibrionales bacterium
CCGAATGACTCTCCACGATATCTTTAGCTCCCTCCTACCGGCTCACACTTCAGCTAACAACTCATTACAGCTGACAGAGTTCATGAAAACAGCTATTTTGAGCCTAATTAGAATTAGACCGTATGGGCTGAAACGACAAAAGCGTTGCCGACTAGATTTGTTCAACCGCCGGAAATTGCAAGCGTTGGGGATAGTGTTTTCCACAATCTTAGGAACACTGTCCCTGCATATGATAACAAAGCGCCCGTGTTTGCTCTTCACTCTGCTCGCGAGTCTAACATTGGCCGTGTTTCCCACTCTCGCCCATGCAGAGACTCTCGAATTCGACACCTCAGTCGAATGTAAGGAGACGACCTCTGTCGCTCCCAATGGGGTTGTTCTGCTCACCCATGGTCTCAATCAAGATCCCGACACGATGACCGAGCTACAACAGCTTGTGACAGAAGCTGGATTTCACTACTGCCTGCTTCGCCTTGCCGGACACCGCGAAGAGGATGGCTGCTCTTATAGAAGCAAACGAAGCACCTGGCAGAAGCAAATTCACGCAGCACATCAAAGTATTGTAACGCAATACCCAGAGCTTCCGAGATTCGCCATTGGTTACTCACTGGGAGCCGCACTCACTGTATGGTATGCACAACATCAAGAGCAGGCGCCCTTTGAACGACTGGTGTTACTCGCCCCTCCCTTTGGGCTCAGAACCAGCATTCAATTGATTCGTCCTCTGCTACCGCTTCGATACCTCCACCTGCGACTTCCGAGCGCCGCTCCGAGAGCCTACCGTTTTTGCTCTTCAACTGATGTAGATCAGCGTATTTCATAAACTCCGACGCTCATTTTCATGCGTGAGGACGACAACCTCAACGATGCAGAAAAGCTCAAACGCTGGATGAAGAAAAACGAATTGACTACCTGGAATCTAGTCGTCCTGCCCCCTACCCCGAAGCGACATCCACTTCCGGCTCATCTGATTATTGATCAGGCATCGCTTGGCAGCGATCTCTGGAAGCAATTGAGCGATCAACTCGTTGCCTTTCTATCCAACCACACAGCAAAGCCAACACCACCCCACCCAAGACATCGAGCAAGCGATGCTGATGAAGAACCACAGTAGAACAGACAATTCCCAACACCCAAACTCCCACCACTGAGCTCGAGAACAATGGAAGCTTTCTCGAATACAGATCGGCAATCGAGCAGGCGAAGGCAACATGAAGCGATGGGAACGCGTTGTATTCGAGATTCAGCGTATCCGCTATCCAAAAGAGATAGGACGCGATTCCTTCCCGTGGTGGACTGATCGCAGCAGAGAATTGCGTTGGAAACACAACAAAAATGACACCGGCGATCAGCAACTCAAGACAGAATACGCGAAACAACGGCAGCAGTTGCTCACGAGTTGGGAACAAGAACAAGGCAAAATACATCAAGGGATAGAGTGAAAGGTAGAAGATCGAGAATTCCGGTACAAACGGCATCTCAGCTTCAATAGAAAGTGCGGGAACTTCCTGCGCCCCACGCCAGCTCGATATCAGATTCGCAGTCCCATAGACCAGATAGAAGGCCACAAGGAATAGCAGCGACAGCCCGAGATTCTCCTTAAGAATTCGTCTGAGATACGGCATTGCCGACATGACTCTCCTCAAGGACACCCAAGATTCCCCACAGCAATGATTCTGCCGAAACTCCATGCAGGTAGTGATCTTGACCCAGTAATGGCACAACGAGCCCAGGGTAGCGTGACGCTTCGGCTAGGAGAATGCCACCTCCATCGCTCGCCCCAAGGGGCATGAGGCGTTTCGCCGCCCGACGCGCTAGACTCGAACTCAGATCATCATAATGAGGAAAACCCAGAATGTGATAGCTGGGAAACGGCAAGGCTTCGAGTTTGGCCACAAGATGAGAATCGACGACCCCCCCGATAAGTGAATCGAGCTCCGAAAAGCGATATCCTTTCGCTGCGAACAACAAACGCACTGCGAAACTGCGAATCCGCTCCCGTTTCAGCGCCTCAATCAACGGTGTGCCAAACAGCAAGCCACTCACGGTGACCCAAGCACGAATCTTTGAATAGCAGCGTACCGCCGCATTTGAGGAAAAGAACGCTCCGAGATCCATTGCCCCTTTGCTTAAAGCAACGAAAACGACCGGCGGACCTTGATAGGCCAAAAGCCAGTTCGAGATATGCTCCGCCCCCTCAGTCACACTGCAAAAGCTTGGCAGAGGTACTCGCTCAAAACGAATTCCCAACTGGCGAGCCGCTCGCGTCAAACGCTCACCGCCGCCGCCGTGCTGCGGATACTCTCTCCAGAAGGCTCCGGGAATTAACGCAATCGAGAGATCATCTGCAGGAGACGGAAGGCGATCAGCCGCTGCACGAAAAACGCTCAGTCCAGCGGCAACTCGCTCCGATTGCACCACTACCTGATACGCCTCTGAAACGAGGCGATCATACACCGTTCTATCAATACCGCCTTTCATCTCAACAGCTCAGCGAATCGGCTACTTTCCTCCACGGACCAGATAGCCGAGCACAAACCCAAGCAGCAGCACTCCAATTCCACCAAAAAGCGTATATTTCTTAACTTCGGCCAGGGCATATTCCATCACTGGATTCTCAAATGCATTGAGCGACAGGTGAAGTCCCGCTAGCTTGGCTTCTCCTTCATGCCGAACTACGAGTGAACTAAACCGACTGTCAAATTTGAGCGGCTCTTTCTCTCCGCGCAAAGTCAGCTCATCGTTCATATGTCCAAACGAAATGATATGCGCACCATAGTCTTTTCGGCTATCGATCTCTGGATCGCCCTTGGCATCAACCACAATACTGTTTGGGCCGGTAAGCATCTTTTCAAAATAAGCGCGCACCTCATTGTGCCCACGGGTTACATCAGCATTCTGCCAAGTCACCACGATAGAGGGATGCAGATGCTCGAGCATTGCTTCGATATCTCGCGCCTCAAAGGCTTCCACCAAAGAGTCGCGCAGCTCCTGCAACTCTTCCATCGTCAGGCCTTCGTCAGATACCGCAGCTTCTTCACCAGCTGCGTCCTCAGCTTCCTGAGCAATTGCTATGCTGGTGAAACTAAACACTGCGAATAGTACGGCAAGCACAACTGTTACACGTCTCATTGCATTTCTCCCGGTTTGCGATTGTTGTCTTTCAATGAACTCACCCAATAAAAATAATCTCTCATTTCTGAATCGGCCTCTATCAAACGTGGAATTGCCAGCCACGTCCCCTTGAGCAAACTCTCATCCGCCCGGACAAACTCTCGCACAAACCAACGACGCACCCGTGCATCGATTGCATCAAACACTCTGTGCAGCAGAGTCTCTCCGGAACGGCGAACCATAATTATATTGCGATACAGCGTCGAGCGTTCTCCCTGGGGGATCAAACTCACCAAGCCGTAGGTCGTCGTTCGCTCGAATTGAGCTGACACCAGAAGCAAAGTCCCACCCCAGCAGGTCACAGTAAACTTCATTTCTGTTCCAAAGCAATGCGCAACCAAGCGATCCTTCACGTTCTCAATTTCGACCCCAAGCTGCATAGTAATTCGACGAGCATAGGGATTGATCTGCTCTATAGTAGGTTCGCCATACAGGACGCGGTCGTGCACGAGACGAAAATGTTGCAGATCAAAGCCGTTCGCGGCAACCATGTACCAGGGGCATTGCGGTTTAAACTGGAACACCGGTGCAGGAAGCAACTCTGATTCCGCAACCCCCTCATACGAGGGGAACTCAAAATCCGGTTCTTCTCCAAGAAAGAAGAAAATATGCCCATAGCGTTCTGCCACGGGATACGTCTTCTGTTTTGCCCACTGCGGAATCGCCTCACCTGCTGGAATCTTCTGACAATGCCCACTCTCTCCAAAACGCCACCCGTGAAACGGGCATTCAACTTCGCCATCAATCACACAGCCTCCCCCGAGGTTTGCACCCATATGACAGCAGTGAGCATTCATTACCACCGCGGCACCAGAGCGACCGCGAAAGCATATCAGTTCACGACCTGCGTAGGTTCGGGCAACCGGGCGATCTGAGCGAAGCTCTGTCGCGGCGCAAAACAGATACCAGGCGGCTGGATACCGTGCGAATCGAAGCGGCTGCCGCAAATCCGCCGAAACCCCCTCTAGTCGTATAGAAGCACCGGACATTACTTACTCACCTCTCCGTCATATCTATTCTGCACACCCGGTTCAGCATATCTCGGACCAAGCCACATGCGAAAATAAGCTGGAACAATGGAACTACTCTCGGTATTTCGCTCTTCTGCCAACTCAGGGAGGTAGCGCCAAGGCACCGTCGGCAGCTGGTGATGGGTTTGATGCCAATTGTGGTTCAGCCACAATTTATCGATTGGCTCCCAGCAGTGCAGATTGCGCGCACCATTGATCACATCTCGCTCAGCTTGGTAGTGATGCACGTACTGCAGCGAAGACCACATCAGTCCAAAGCCAAAATACATTCCGAAATAGTAGTACCAGGGGGTTCCAAGAGACCAAAAAATCCCAGCGTGTAATACGATCGCCGCCAATGCCTCAATTCGCATTATCTTAAAGGTCTCAGGCTGAAAATGTTCAATAAAAACTTCGGAGGTTCTATCCCAGCCAAAAAACTTAGAGTTAATAATCATCGGACAGAACACCAAAACAAAGTTGCTGGCTACCACGACGAGCCAATACACTCCGGTCAAAATTCCGTACCAAGCGAGAAACTTCCATACAATGCTGTCGTGGTCGAAATACAAATCAAAGGCCTCATCATCCGATCTATTTCGTCGATGATGCCCCAAATGCCCTTGTCGAAGGAGATGAAAAGCTGCGGGGAACAACAATGAGAGTACAATTCCTGACGCATCGTTTGCCAGACGATTGCGAAACAACATTCGATGATGCGCCTCATGAATCGTCGAGTAGACTGAATTCATCAACAAGCCAAATACCAGCGCCAATCCAAACAAAGCCCCAATACTCTCAACTCGCGAAAGAAAATAAAAACAAAATGCAACGGCGACCAGTTGTGAGGCTACGATTACCGCATTCAAGAAATTAGGGATCGGGAAACGTTCCAGTGCGGCACCTCTTGTTGGTGCCCTTTTCTGGGAGGTCTCTGATCGCGCCGTATCGGCGTAAGGCTGTTTTGTGGGTGTTGGTTCTGACCGTGCATTAGACATGACGCAGCTCCCTTCGTTCGAGAAAATAAGATTTTGCGGTACTTCGTCGCATACCTTCGTAGCGATACTGCACCCAAGTTTCCTCATCCAACACCGCTACTTCAAGTTCTGCAAGTTGCCCGAGGGCACGACTATGGGCGTAATGGACGTTCTCGCCTAACAGCGCTTCCAACTCTGTTCGAAGCGTCGCAGCAGTGGACTGATGGGCTTTCTTGAGATAGAGGCGATAGCGCGGAGGAAACTTCGCCTGATCCGGCGCTACAAAAAGCGCATCACGGGGGACAGCATATCTCTGGGCACAGTGCGAGAGGCTCTGCTCTAGGTGTTCAACGTTTAGCTTCTCACCTGTGATGTCAGCTACGAGGTTTTCCTTTTGCATAAACTGGAGCCGCGGTGCTTGGTTCAGATGGCCAGTACAACGGACGAGATCACCGAGGCGGTAGCGGTAGAGCCCTCCGGCCGTGCTTACTATTACTTCATATTCTGCACTCTCTTCTAACTGCTCCGCTAGAAGCACCCGCCCCGACTGAAGATCGAGGAACTCAAAGAAGTGGGAATTCACACTGAGCACCGGAGAGCCCCTGTCATTTCTCTCGGAAACAAAGGGCAAACTGACGAAGGCTTCCGTTGCCAGCAATCCTTTTGGCTGAACTACCGTAGTGGGAAATAGTTCTCGCAAGGAATCTGCCATTTCCCCAGCCCAACCATCTGCCCAACAACTCAACAGAGTAAGCTTTGGCCAAACTCCCTGCCAATCGATGTCTCGAACCGTCGCTCCAGCAAAGTCCAACAATCCTCGAATTTCCTTAAATCGCCTTTGCATCTGCTGAGAGCCGGATCGCATTTCATCGGCCAAACGCTCTCGTTCGGACAGAAGTGTCTCTAGTATCAATCGCAAGTAACTGGGATTCCAAACTGAAATGAGTGCCAGGTCGGATGCGCAAAGCAGTTGTTTGGCAGATTGGTAGCGCATCTCTTTTGGTTCGGTAGAATTCATCGACGGTTTGCTCACCGCTCTGAGCATTCTCTGAGCAAGACGTGCATACCTTGGTAGATAGTTCTCATCCTCGTCATAAGAAATTGCTACTTTCGATTGCTGCGGCGCTGGAGGAATGGCCGGTGTTACGATCCAAAAACTCGAACCCGATCGCAACGCCGGGTAGCTCGTCAACAGATTGTTCATCCAAGGCGCAATTCCCGCAAAAAACTCCTGTCGAAGCCCATCACCGAAGGGAATATACTTAGTTGCCGAACTCGTGCCACTACTTGCATGCAAACGCTCAATCGGGGCATGGGTTAACACATTTCTCTGCCCATTGCGGATTGCCTCGACCCAGGGACGCAATTCTTCGTAGTCGAGCAGTGGGACGCGCCGCTGATACTCGGCCACTGAAGAAATACCGGCAAATCCGCACTGTCTGCCAAAAGCGGTATGGGCATTTCGCTCGACCAACTGGCGTAGTCTTCCCTCTTGCGTGGCTCGAACATTCGAGAGGGCATCCAAAAAACGCTGGTGCCCCGCAGAAGTTGCGCGCACCCAGAGCTGATTTGCGATACGATGCTTAAGCGGCATGTCGGTCTGCTCCCTCCCGTATTAATCGCCGCTCAATTCCTCGACGAATAAATGGCTTAAGATTTTCAGGAGAAAACTCTGTAAGACACAGCAGTTCAGCGCCGCGTCGATATAGTGGGTTCTTTTGGTAGAAATGTTGGATGTAGTCGCGCCCCTCAACCGGAGGTTGGACTGCCGCAAATTCTTCGCGCAAATAATAGCTCTGACTACAGGGAAGAACCAAACCACGCTGTGAGTCATACTGTTCCGCAAATCGAAGCGTTCCTAAACTATGCATCAGCTGCTGGACAGCGTTAGGAACTGAGCGGTCGGGGCATGGATAGTACTGATTAAAGAACACCGGCAAAAACTTGAAGGTGCGTATGCCTTTCGAGATCAAAAGCCAAAGCAGGGGAATCTTCGGCTCTCGTTGATACATCTCCATCAAATGTGATCCCCAGACTAAGGGCAGCTCTATGCCTCCCCAGTGCCCTGGAGCAATCACTGTATCCCCTGAGAACACTACCCTATACTCCTTCTCGGCAAAGCTATGACGAAACGAGACTAGTGTGGAGAATCCACGAATGATACCACCTCCGTCTCGGAGAAAGATCACCTGATCTTTCTTCTTTAGATCAGCTAGGAAGTGCTGCTTATCTATATTGTCAAAACACTGCTCTAGAATAGCGAGCATCTGAGCACAGTCAGATCTCGATACAAGCTCGCGAGAGATGACACTACCTTTTAACATCATCACAATAACCCCACTTCGAAATGAGGAACACCGCTTGGAAACTGAGCAAGCGATGGTCTCCCCTCGAGCGACAACAAGAGCATCCTACTGCGAAGCGTCTTGGTACTCCAGCGATCTACAACAGATCTGAGCCGATCGCTTTCGTGCAGCCCAATGACGAGAGTAGCAGCATCCAGCTGCGCTAAGGCTGCAGCCAACAATTCCTCAAGCACCCATTCACAACCAGGCAAGAGATGACAAAACGAAGCATAGCAATATCCCAATCCTGATCCGGGCTTCGGTAAAGCGAAGGAGCCAGTTGCTCGAGCCCAAAGATTGTATAGTCGCCGCACCATTTCGGGCATACTGCGATAGCGCTGTACCACCCACTCTCGATAGTGCTGTTGTGACCACAAGGCCAAGCATCCGAGCAGTTCCCCAGCTCGCTCCGCGAGCGTGAATTGACTTACATGGAGTCCATTAAACCGGCCGCCGCCCAACAGATCCGAACGCTCAAGTCTGGGGAATAGTGGTTTTTCCTCTCCGGCTTGCCTGAGAAAGGTGAGGATCCGATCGACGTCGAGCTCGGTGGCGAACCGAACCTGCACTTTCGCTCTTCCACTTCCCCGCCGAAACGTCCTCGGAATTCTCTGAACCAGGTGCGTGCGGTACTCCCCAAGGTCAATTGCGCCAAACGAACTCCTTCCCTTTCCCAATAAAAGCGATTGCGCCTCGCGATTATCCTCCATCACAAAACCGAGCAAGTAATCAACCGGCTTCGTTTCGAGCAATTGAGCCAATTGATGAAATCCGCTTCGAAAGGCAGCACCTCGCCGATGCTTCGGTAAAATTCGCATACTGCTTACATAGGCGAGAGAAGCAGATGCTCGACCACGCTTCTGACAAACTTCAATTCGGTTCAGCGCTGCAAAGCCAGCGATGCGTTTTTGCTGACGCACCACAATCGCATCCACCGCATTTCGAGAAACTGGAAAACTCTGAAAGTACGGAGCCCTTCGATCAAGCGATAGCTGCAACCGCCCCTCTGTTGGATAGTCACGCTCGAACTCGGCACAGCAGTGTTCCTGTTCCCTCACGCCTCTCCTCCCACCACTCTCTGCTGCGTTCTCGGCTCTGGTTCAAGAACCAGCGGTTCCGACTCAACGGTCAGCAACTCCCCCTTCCACTCAGCATCACCCAGAGGGAGCCCGTTTCTTATGTCGACATCTCCCCGCAGAAGAAAATTGATAAAGAAATAGGGGAAAATCATTGAAGGCGTATAGCAGTTGGCCCGATTGGTAATCCGCTTACAAATCGACGCCAAGGAGTAGAACGCTTTTCGCGAAGCAACGCAGCGACGCTGAATCTCCTCTGGCGACATCGTCGTTTTGAAGGGAATCATGCCATAGCGGTATTCGGGATCGAGCCACCATTTATCGAAAAGCAATCGCCCCTCATCGCGCAATCGATCATACAATGGAGTGCCGGGAAAAGGGGTTAAATGATTGAAAGCCACCATGAACAATTTTTCATCGAGGCAGAACTGCAAGGTATCGTCAAAACTCTTGGGCGTATCGTGGTCATAGCCGTAGATAAAGGTTCCATAGAGTCGAATTCCGTTCTGATGAAGCATACGAACTGCTTCGCGAGCCCCGCCTCGAGCAGCGTTAAACTGCTTATTCATTTGTCGAAGATTTTTTGGGTCAAGACTCTCGAATCCAATCAACACACCTTGGCAGCCGCTAGCCTTGAGCAAGCGAACCAGCTCTTTATCTCGCGAAAGGGTAATCGTTGCCTGGCTTACCCAACGAATCTTGAGTGGAATTAGAGCCTCATAGAGCTGTTTTGCCTCCTCTGGTCGAGAAACCGTGTTGTCGTCGACAAAAAAGATCAGACGCTTTTTATGGGAGAGTCGGCGAATCTCCTCGACCACTGCTTCTACTCCACGCGAAGTCTGAGTAGAATTAAAATAGCTTTGAATCACGCAAAAATCACAGTTAAACGTACAGCCGCGACTCGCTTCAACGAGATGTAAGGGTAGATACTTCTTTCCAGAGAAAATGGAGCGATCGGGCATAGTCTGAGAAAGATCGGGTCGCTTCAATCCGCGATATCGGCGCTTCAACTGGCCTGCTGCAAAATCGGCGAGGAGTTCCTGCCAAACTTCTTCAGCTTCCCCAATCACTATCGCCTCGGCGTACTGACTTACCTCATCAGGACAAAGAGTTGGATGAAATCCCCCCATGACAACCGGGATACCGCGTTTTCGATACTCTGAAGCAATTTGATACGAGCGTCGAGCGGTATAGGTCTCCACACTAATTGCAACGAGGTCGGTGGGTTGATCGAAAGGAATGTCCTCCATTCGATCGTCAAAGAATTGAATTTCGATATCGTTCGGAGTGAGTCCGGCGATATGCGCTGCCGGGAGTGGTTCCATTTGCCAAGCGCGCACATAGCTGTTGTTCGCTCGACGCCCGACGCAAGGATGAATCAGAGTGAGCTTCAAACCAGGCCTCCTCGGCAGGTGTAGAACCGCTTCAAGTTATTGGCGTAGAAGCGATACCCAAGATTAGCCGCGACCACCACGGACAGAGGATCATTGTGTCGCCCAATGCGATTCCAAATTGCGCGAAAGGAATACACCTCCCGCCAGATTTTCTCATGCCCTTCAAGCAGTTCATCCGCAGAAAGGTGTTTCGGTTTAAAGACTACATGCTGCCCGTCGTAAATACTCCAATCACGGCTCAAAATGCGGCCTTCTTCGTCTAATCGCCTATATAGTTCTGTCCCCGGAAACGGAGTAAGCAGCGAAAAACGAGGCAAATCGACACCTTCGGACAGCACGAAGTCTTTTACCTCTTCAAAACTATCCTTGGTGTCTGACTCCGCTCCAAACACAAAGGTGCCCATTACCGAGATCTTATGCTGGTGCAGTATTTTGATTAGCGCGGGATAGTTTTCGGGAGAATTAAACTTCTTGTTGCTGTCTTCGAGCCCCGCGTTCGACATGGACTCAAAGCCAATCAGCAATCCACGACAACCGCTTTTCGCACACAACTCGATTAACTCAGGGGATTTGCCAATGAGCACGGTAGACAGTCCAAACCATTTGATCTTCAAGGGCAGGAGTGCAGTAAAAAGTTCACGTGCGTAATTAAAATCAGCAAGGAGGTTTAGATCGTAGAACAGTAGATGCTTCGCACCGCTTTGCACAATATCATCGATGACATGTTCAACCGGCTTCTGAAACGGGCGCGTGCCCCAGGCGTGTGGAACCACACAGAAATTACAGCGATGAATACAACCGCGGGTCGCTTCAAAGGTGTGAATGGTTTTATACGATTTCCTTTTAAGCAGTTCCCGTCGAGCAAAGGGAATCGAAGGCATTTGTTGGAAGGAAAAATCCTGGCGCATATCATAGCGCGGTTGTAGACGCCCATCGACAAAATCGCGCAACAAGGTCGGCCAAGTTTCTTCCGCATACCCAGTGACGATACAATCTGCGTGCTGCTGAGCCTCCTCGGGAACGAGCGTCACATGCGGCCCACCGAGGACAACCGGAATTCCCTGGGCGCGATAGTGTTTTGCCAACTCATAGCTCCGAGGAGCTGTTCCGGTGATGACCGTCATGCCGATTAGCGAAGCATTGAGCCGCTCTGGAATATCTTCAACCCCTTCGTCATAAATCTCTATTTCCGCGTTTATATCCTCGGGGATAAGCGAGGCTAAGGTTGTTAGCGTCAGCGGCCCTGCCCTGAGATCTTTTCGAAAGATTCCAGTGCGATGGCGGTATAGCGGCCCTTTTGGGGAAAGCAGTGCAAGGCGAATTGCTGAGGGCTCTGGGAGGAGAAGCATCCCAAGAGGATAAACGAGTACCTTCTAGGCCTCAAGCCCGAGATGTTGGGCTATTTGCTCGTGTTTAGCGCAGTGCCCTATTGATTATTGTTCCGCCAACGGGCAATCCACCAACGTTTGGCAAAGGGGAGCGATTGAGTGGAGATATAATAGCAAGCAGTAGCAATCAGCGCGTTCAATAAATACTGCTCAACAGCGATTAGCCAAAAAACTATCGCAGTCATTACAAAAGTCGCGACAACAATACAGATGACCCTGCATTGGCTTAGCTCCCAAGCCTTGTCCGCCTCAACTCGATGATTGCGCTCTTTGATTGCGGCAATCTCTCGCTCGAGTTGTTCTAGACGTTGGTGACTTGAGTCTTCCTCTAGGGCGTTGCTCATCGGCCTATACCAGGTTGCGTTTTCTCGACAAGTCGACAATCTACCATGGAATCATCGGAATATACAATGGTGTGTGCAAATAGGTATTTGCGATGCATTAGTTAGATGTCAATACACATATAGTATTACTATGTGTAATTCTCGACTCACTATCTAGGGTTTTGGAGGGAAGTTGCAAATGCCTCCATCACCGGTGAGCAAGGCCGATTCTTTGTTCGAGGTGTCACCTTAGTTGCCCGGGACTAGGTTTCTGGCAGTCAGCGAACAGGACGGCCGATAGTATCGTATCTCAACTTGTAATACTTTGTGTTGCCGACCCCGTTGACTCAGCACGAACCAGCTAACCAGTCGCCGAAAAAAACGAGGGAGTAGAACAAGATTCGAGATGCTATCGACCTTCAGTATAGTTTACTTCTCCGCGGATTGTAGCCCCGGATTCGATGCAGGTGTATGAAAAGCTGGCATGAAAGCGTTCTAACTTATTAAAGCCGCTTGAAGCTACATCGTGGACCGTATAGTACCCGAAGCGAGCCAAACAGCCGTATCGTGTACCACTTGAATGCACTCGTTCTAAAACAACAAATCCATCCTGATTCGGTCCGAGACGAAGAGGTTCAGACGAAAGAATGTTAAAACTGTAGGTCTTGCCTTTTTCGGGGACAGTCAATCTTCCTACATTGTCAGTAGGTCCGGCGAATTGAAGAAAGTACGTGTCGGAAGAATTGCTTGGAGACACAGCTTGAAAGGCAACATAGTGGGGCAAAAAGTGGGTAATAAACTCATTGCGTCGGAAGTTGTCTAGGGTAACTTGTCGCCCTTTACCTGCGGGCTCGCCGAGTTCGCTTCGGAAACGGAAGTAATTCTTTCTACTCAACCGGTTGATGTAATTGATTACCGCTAAGAAATCTGCTGGCTCCAGTGTGTTTGAGTTATTCGCATCCAGACACCCACTACTATCAGAACTTCCTCTGTTAAGTGCGTTGAGAATTAACAGAGCATCGGCACTTGTTACTACTCCATCAAAATTTGTGTCTTCCGGCATCATTTCGTTGCTGCAAAGTGCATGCGACGAAACCGGAAGTATCAGCAGCATTGATACAGTCAAGAAGATTTGCAGTATTGTAGATTTCATTTTGCCTCCAAAGATAGTTTTGTGTAGCCTGCCTAGCGCTCGACTGGCCTTCACCCGATTATACCGCTTGGCTTATTCCCAAAGAGTTCCAGGATATTTCAATTGTATTTCATCTAAGGGATCCGGCTGTCAGAAACTGAATGCATCGGTGAGGAGCTGCATACAACAGCCGAAGACTCAGTAGTAATTCGAGATCGACTGCCGAGAGAACAACAATCTGAGATGTATTAGAGTTTTGGAGAAAGAAATGTTCAGAGAAAAGACGGCCCGGGCGAATCTTATGCCCGGACCGCTCGTCGACGGACCGCCACTATTGGCGTGGGCGACCGGTTATTTCCACCTCTTTCAAGATTACATAAGAGGCCACTGACTTATCAATCTTCAATCGAATATGAGTGCCCTCTACATTTTCGAGTGAGACAGTTGAGGTGCCGGGGGCAAGTCCTGCATGCAGCGAACTGAAATGTACTCCGTCCAAGGAATACTCCACGTCAAATCCTACGCCGCTATAGCTTGAACTGTACCATTTGAGGCTCATTGACGCGAGTTGATACTGTCCATTGAGGTTCATCGTCAGAGTTTCAGTCGCAGAACTTGTCGACGACACCCAAAAAGTTGACTCGCTGCCATCAACTGCCTTTGCCGGACCATAGATAGAAGTTTGGGAACTGGCACTCGCTGATATCGAAGTAAGGGGACCGGCTTGTCCAAAAGGCTCCGGACACTGCGCGAGCACTTTGTACTTTATTCCATTCGGATTCTGATCGTAGTCGAAAATGTTGAATGCAATATCACTTGTGCTCTGAACTTCCAATGTGACCGGGTTCAAATATACCCCTACTTCGAGTTGAAGCCTGCCGGTTGCCGTATTCACCTTAAATCGCGCACTGTGAATCCGACCAAAATACGAAGACTCTGGATCGGGAAAAAAAAGGTCCGCTAACGCGACGCGCGGATACAGATAGCCCGGAAGAAAGACAAAAGTCGGCTCAAAAATGCTATGCAATTTCAAGAGAAGACTAATATTCGTTTCAAACTCGAGAAAGTTCACCTGCATTTCACCGTCTCGCGTACTGCCTGCCAGATTCGGAACAAGACTGGTTCCTTCAATGACATAAGACTGTCCCCAGGTGCCATTGCTCGTAAGGTTAGTCTTAAGCCATAGGCGGTAGCGGCAATCGGGATTAGCCCCTTCGCTTCCTAAAGCCTGGAAATCAACGGCAGGCCACTGCTCAGACGGCAGGGAAGGCAGGCCCGTCAATTGGCTGTGACCCAGCTGTGGCGTGACTGCAATGCTAAACACTAGACTTGCCACTGCGATAAGGAATGGCGATAGGCGTGCATAATAACTATATACGTTCATCAGTTTATACTCTCTGCTATTCTGTTTATAATCTCCAGCCTGTTGGCATTTCAGCAGGTGGACAACACACAATCATCAGGCATGGGTGCTTCGCTTCGCTGATTTCAGGTGATGAATTTCTATTGAAACATTTCGGAAATAATTCCTGTTGATTGATGGCCAAATCACGGCAAATTGGGTCTCCCCTATCGTAGAAGGGAACCCGAGGTTGGCTGGATGTTGCGGGAACAGGGGGTACTCCAGCCAACCTCAGAAAGGGGTATGAAGCGGGTCAAAAGGACACTATCGGGCTCGTGAATACGGGGAATGGACCAATAGTGCTGTCGGTAAAGCTCTTACTTGCGAGAACGATACACAAGAGACTAATACTATATAGTGCAATGAGGATTTTTTTCATCACAAGAATCTTATGAGTGAACTAATTCCATGCTGCAATTTTCAAGACTGTTATGCAGTTGATCACTGACTTGATACTAATGCGCGATTCTCTACTGTCGATTATTTCGACTCTTGGGCAGAGAAGTAGAATGGACCTGAAATAGATTACTTTGTGAAATATTCTAGAAGTACCTAGGAGATAACAGTGGCGCTACAGCGAATATTAATGGTGGAAGACGATCCAGATATCCGTGAGGTAGTTGCGACAAATTTGAGTCCACTCGGATACCAATTTGACTTTGCTTCTGACGGAGAGAGTGCCGTTGAGAAAGCATTGGCTAACAGCTACGCACTTATCCTACTCGATGTGATGCTACCTAAGCTTGGCGGAATCGAAGTGTGTCAGCGAATTCGTGAAAAAAACTCCAGCATTCCGATTTTAATGCTGACGGCGAAAGGAGATGAGTTGGATCGAGTGGTAGGCTTGGAACTGGGAGCAGATGATTACCTGACCAAGCCGTTCAGCATGCCCGAGTTAAAGGCAAGAGTGAAAGCCCTGCTGCGGCGTGCACATGTCCAAATGGAAGCTTCAACTGAGAGTTCGGAGTCGAATCTACTTCATTTAGCGGAGATGACTATTGATCTTACGAACCGCAAAGTGCTGATCGACGAGCAAGCAGTCGAACTTTCTGCCATGGACTTTGATCTACTGTCGTTTTTGGCGCGTACTCCGGGCCGCCCCTATCGCCGCAGTGAGTTGCTTGAAAAAATCTGGGGAAGTTCAAACAGCGCGTATGAAAGCAATGTAAACACGCAAATTACCCGATTGCGAAAGAAGATCGAGAAAGACCCGTCTGAACCGAGGTTCATAAAGACCGTGTGGGGGGTAGGATATCGTTTCGCAGAATTGGGGGAGTTGGAACGAGCGTCCGATGCGATCTCGTAGTCTTTATTCCCGAATTGCGCTTATCTTTATCTCCATAACCGTGGTCATGGGAGCCGTGCAAATCTATTTCATACGCGGTTCGGTGCGCGAATTGATGCTGGTACTAGAGCAACAAGTGAATTGGAATCTTGCCTCAGAGCTGAGCTTTCATCTACAACCTCTGGTTCGCACCTCTATTGATGTTGAAAAGGTTCAGGAGCGTCTCACTGAAGTACATTTTGTAAATCGCAAGCACGAAATCTACTTTGTTGACGAAAAGGGAAATGTCCTGCCGTTTCCGCATTTCGACACCGGACAGATCATTCGCAAAGTGGTGCGCTTGGATCCGATTAAGGCCGCATTGTCGCCCATCACACCTGCCTTTCCTCTTTACGGCGACAATCCCAATCCTGGGAGGAGTGGTCGGGGGACTAGCGTGTTTTCAGCGGCTCCCATTACCATTGAAGGCAAACCCGGTTATCTCTATGTCATCCTAAGCGGTGTTTTTTACGAAAACTTGTTTCGGGTAACGGGTCAGCATTACTTAGTTGGAACGCTATTGCGTGGCTTCTCTGTTATTCTTGCTGCCTCACTCCTTCTTGGACTTCTTTTGTTCTTCTATCTCACCAAGCAATTACGAGCTTTAAGTTCTGCTGTTCAGCACTACCGCGGAGGCGATTTTACCAGACGGGTGGCGATATCCAGCAAAGACGAACTTTCGGAGCTGGCAGATGCAGTAAACGCTATGGCTGCAACGATTCAGAAAAACGATTCTCTCCGAAAACAGTTTTTTGCCAGTATCTCACATGATCTGCGAGGCCCACTTACGTCGATTCGCGGATTTCTTGAAACCATGAAAGCAAATGATCCACCCGTGAGCGAGGAGGACCGCACTCGTTACCTGGATATCATGTACAACAACGTGCTTTCCCAAAATCGATTAATCGATGACTTGTTTGACTTGGCCAAATTGGAAACGGGGCAGCGTCAGCCGCAACTAGAATCGTTTTCACTCTCTGAGTTAGTGCACGACAGTGTATTGGGGTTCGAACCGCAAGCTCGAGCGAAACAAATCAGCCTCGAGTTCCTACCCCCGTCACAATCGTATTGTATTGACGCAGATGTCAGAATGATTGAAAGGGTTATCCTGAACTTGATATCGAATGCACTGCGGTACACGGACAACGGAGGACGGGTTGCTGTCTCGCTCCACAAACAGAACGGATCTACCGTCGTGTCGGTCGAAGATACTGGAATTGGCATCGCGCCAGATCATATCGACGAAATCTTCTCGAGCTTTTATCGAGTGGAAATGCATCGAGAAAAAAAGGCTGAGGGAAGTGGGCTGGGATTGGCGATTGCAATGCGAATTGCCGAACTTCATGGAGGAACGGTCGAAGTAGAGAGCGAGCTGGGACAAGGTTCAGTGTTCCGTCTTGTTCTTCCAAGCAGCACTGCGAATCGCTAGGGAATGCAAGTAGCCTGAGGGTCGAAGCGGCTGGAAAGTGAGGAACAGTTCGGAAAAAGCTGCACCGGAGTACCCGCCGGCGGGTCAGGGGCCTTGCCACGATACTGCAATTGAGAGAATTGAAAATCCGGACAGCCTTTGCCGTGTTTTTGCACGAGAATACTGCCCCAAGGATAGCCGATACACCCGCCATGCTGCCACCAATGTTTATTTATCCGGCCAATCGAATAGCGCATCGCTACTGGCAGTAGATTTCGGGTAGTCCATTGTTCAAATTGATTGGTGAAATGCCGGTACCATCCCCAGTTGAGTCCCGCACGAGACGGGCCAAGCTGAAACCGTTCCCTGTCGATCTTCGTGCAGCGCAAAAGATAGGATTCTTTGAGAATCTGCTCGCGGCATTTCTCGTTCCCTTGCTCACATTTTTTACCTGCGGTACTGCCTTGCTCAACTTGCACTCCGGTTGCGATTGAGTTGGCCGGGCATCGAGTCGCATCGTAGCTGTGTTCATCGAGAAGCACGCCGCGTGGAATGGGACAGCAGGTTCCTACAACCGGGATATGGGCACCGTCTCTGCGGCGCCCAGAGGGCCTTCTGACAGAAACAAAGGCGTGCCCTTTTGGGCACCAGCCGTGCTCATCGAGCCCAGCATATCTCCACCCCTTGTGGTCAGCGACAATACCTTTCGCACCCCAACTATCGTTCTCGGGGTCGTAGCCAAGGCAGATCTGAGCTTCTGGCACTACCTGCACGTCTGCAGCAGCTACCGCATTGCAACAAGAAAGAGCCAAGATAATTGCTGATAGCTGCGCACGCATTAGGCATCTTTCATCTTAGAAGAAGCGGCTAATCTTATTCAACTATCACGGAGCTGATCGAGTGGCCAGTGAAAGCTTATTCATTGGCGCAGTTTACAGTAAGGGGTTTACAGTAGAAGCAGTATTTGCAAACTCCTCAAAGTACACCTCCAATGGTCCTGCGCGCTAGGCGATTGGTCCTGTCTGGGGAACCGGTTCTTCATCTTTGAACTCATTGTCGCCATCCAGATCGTAGTAGATCGTGTCAATGCTTCCATCACCATGGCCATCTATCTCCAAGCGATCGTAGTCCCCGTCACCATCCTCGTCATAGAATGAAGAAATATCGTCTTGTTCTCCGTCTCCGTCGAGATCGAGATAGGTATCTTCCTGTATCGTACCGTCTTCGGCGAAGTGCTCCTCAGAATCAATTATTCCATCTCCCTCTCTGTCGAAATCCACTTGATCGACTTCGCCTGTTTCTTCGTCGACATAGACGTAATACTCTGGGTAGCCGTCATCATCAGCGTCGATGTAGCCAACATCGGGCATGCCGTCTTCATCGATGTCTTCCCAAAGAATATCTTCAGGGTTAAATATTGGCCGATCACTTTCAGACAGCGCGAGCGATGGCAAGCACACGCAGAGAACAAAACTAATGGCGAGATACGCAATTCTAAAACACATCTGAACAACCCCCCGTTCTATCGATTTATACTTCCATATTTCATTTCGCCTGTTATGGGAGCGCAGCGTGAATAAACGCTGCTGGGAATTTCTCTACTGTCAATAGTTTCGAGTTCGGGTTTGTCTTAAGAAAAAGAATTGAGATTGAATACTTTGTGAAATATTTAAGAAAGCTTTTTAAGGGCAGCGAATAAATTAAAGTCTGCGTACTGCTCAGCCTCCTCGAATACGAGCATCACAAGCGGCCCCCCAAGGACGGCCGGAATTCCTTTCACTACTGCAGGGTGCAAGATTGAGCCCAGATGTTGAGCACATATAGAACTATTGCCTTTCTCTCCCCTCATTGCTCTCTTACAAATTGGTTCGGTAAAAGTCCATATCAGAGTTTTGGCGCTGGAACGCACCTTGAATACCGTGAATACGGGTTCCTGCATCAAGACTCTGGGAGCTGTTGGGCATCATGCTGGGCTGCCTCGGAGCAGTCGTTCTGGTCAAGGCCATTGCGGCGAAGAAAGCGGCCGACGGCCCCACTCAAGACCCGCCCTCGAACATATCTCGGTCGAAGGGCGGCATCCATCTTGGTTGTCTGTTTTTCTTTGATCGTTCAGGGGATCCTCGGGTCTTGCCTTTTCTCGGCATTCCGCGATCGAGTACGCAAAGCAAATAGCCTCACTGATCCAAGAAATGAATAACAACTAAATATGCACCAAACAGGCTGCGCGCCGTTTGAGCGCTCCCC
>CBDUGV010000049.1:0-19178 GCA_965366815.1 uncultured Bdellovibrionales bacterium
ACTCGCATGCTACGGTCTCGTTGTAGCCAAATGGGGATAGTTGAGGAGAGAAAAATTCTCCCCACTCTCCAGTGTCTTGCATATGTTTAATTATTTTTGGCAGTAGCTCTTTGTATTGCTTCTCGCTGTATTCCTTGTTGAGTATGCAATATTTGCTGCGTCGTAGCCCGACACAAGCGAAACAGTCACTACAACCGTGTATGCACTCATTGCAGTATGCTAAATCATTGCAGAACCAACTGAGATTGAGGAACAATCCATTTTTTCCGGTGTAGCTTACACACTCGTAAGCGAACTCGGTATTGTTCTCGCCGGCGGCACTGAGGTCCATACAGTTGTTGAGTACGGTGCCTTCGTAGATATAGCGGACGTCTTCTGCCCCAGTGGTGTCATAGCTGTGTAGAGCGTTTTTGCAGTTGTAGAGATAATCTCCCAAGGAGTCTTGGTTATTGATTCCGGTGTAGAATTTGTGGGGATGCTTTGCAAACCGTTTGCGGATTTCCGCACCCAAAGCTCGGCGTGCAGAGTCGGTTTGCATCTTTTCTTTCAACAGGCGATTGAGCGCACGTTCGTACTCTACTTTGGTATACTGTTCATTGTAGATACAGTACTTCTGGTTGTTGAGGTTAATACAGCCAAAGCAGTTGCTACAACCAATGCAGTTGCGGAGATAGTAGGAAGTATTACAATTCTTACAAGCATCTGAGTAGAACAGTTCATAGCAATTCTCGATATCACTACACTCATAGCAACATTCACAGCGCAGCCCCTGACTTACATCAATGCAGGTATTGCAGCGAAGTAAACGCCTTCCATAGAGGCAGTCTTCGCAATCTTCTCCCCAGCCAAGAACGAGATAGCAGTTTTTACAATTGAGCGCATAGTTGATGTACTCACTGTTTTCGTTGTTGCTCGACACTAAGGCAAGTTTCGGAACTACTTGCAGAAGTTCAGCGAACTGTTCAGTGAATGACCGATTGAAATCGAATTCACGACCATAGTCGAGTGGCGACCAGGAATCGCCCCACCAGAGGCTGCTCTCATATACCGGAAAGGGTTTGTCTGCTGAATAGACTGAGATGATTTTTTTGCCGGATGAATCACATGTTCTGCTATACAGTTTGCGCTCGTTGCGAAATGCATACCGTCTCTGAGTCCGGCATTGCGGGCAAAGCCGAGGAGCCGGGATCTTGAGTTCAGGCGCGTCAGCAATTGGTGAGACTCGCCGATAGAAGGCGAGGTCTTCTTCAGTTACCGAAAAGTGGTGCTTACATGTTTCACATTGCTTGTTCACAGCGGGTAGCTCCTATTGGGTCTGACCGCTTGTATCTTAGCGGCATTCGGAGACTAGTCGAGACTTCAAGCGATAAATCTGACGGTGTGGGGGTAAAGGTAGAGACATCAATAGGTTAGAGGGTTCGCTTTACAGAAACGTCTACTTAATAGACGATAAGGCATGGAGTTTCACCTTGCATTAGAGAACCTGGGGCTGTCTGAAAAGGAGTCGGCGACCTATCTAGCCTTGCTGGAGCTAGGGCCGTCGACGGTCAAGCCAATCAGTGAACATTCGGGAATAAAGCGCACTTCGATATATAATTTCATAAATAATCTGGTTGATCGCGGCTTGGTCAGAAAGAACATCGTCCGAGGACGGGCGCAGTATCAAGCCGTTGAACCGACCAAGCTACTCGAATTTCAGCGCGAGAACCTAAGTAGACTTGAGTCCGCACTACCGCTGCTGATGCAGATGTTTGGCACGTCCAAGCGGAGCGCGAAAATCAGCTATTTGCAGGGTGTGGAGCAGATCAAAAACATTGTCCGTGAAGAGCCGCGCTGTAAGAAGTCAGTATTGTATGTCTGGCCTGGAGCGGATGTGACGGAGATGATTGGCGGGCCTAGTTTCCTAGCTTCAATTGACAAGATGCGCATAGCCAACGGAGTGTCGCTCAAGGTTGTCCGCTTTGCAGATAAAGAGGTCACCTTTCCGACGTCGGGGCATGGGAAACGATTCCTCCGAGATCTTCGGTATGCACCGCCGAGTTTTAAAGTCTCGATGGGCATAGGGATCTATGACACCGGTAAAGTCGGCTTTATCAGTTCCCGAGAGGAGGGCTTTGGCATTTTGATAGAGTCGGAAGAGCTTGCTTCGATGATGACGAGCTTCTTTGAGCTACTCTGGGATCGTTCACTTCCTGCCCGGCCCGGTGAGGGCTAAGCAAGCTTAAGTAAGATCATTGCATCAACTTTGCTCCTCACCCTGGAAGAAGCGATAGTTGAAATTCCTTCGCACTCAACTACAATCCGAGAGCCTATTTTGAGGATGGAACTTGTAGCTATCAGTCTGGTTGCACCGATAGTACTGCTACCAACTACAACTATCTCGCATACTCTGATGACGGAAGCTGTCAGTACGACTACGGTTCTTCCAATAGCTGCTCCTGCGCGCCCAATGACTACATGTGTCAATACTATTGCGCGGGATATTAGGCGGTACACTCTTTATACGAAGTTCGTATTCCTGAGAGAGCCGCTCACATTGGATCAGAATTCCAAGATGAGTGGCTCTTGATTCTCAAAGAAGTAGGTCACTAAGGTCAATACATCCTCTCCACCGAAGTCCCACTCCACACGCACTGCTATGGCATCTTCCGGTATATCGCCCAAGATCTCTTCTGCTCGGATGGTATCGCTTCTGAATTGAAAGAGTACTGCGTTGGTTTCATCCAATACTGCTTCTAAGTTCACTTCGCCATTTTCGTTCGTAACGGCTTGATCATTGGAGTTGGCAGTCTCTACGTCAATCAACAAACCAACAATCGGCTCCCCGGCAATTGTTCTCGCGATTCCCGTAATCGGCAATACGCCGGAACCGCTGGAGCCCCCACCACAAGATGTCAGGCCAATCGGAAGAATCAGCACACAAAGGAATATATAACTGAATTGACAAAGGCGGAATGCCCGTTGAAAATGTTTATTCATTTGAGTTTCTACCTCATTCTTTCGTCGGTGGTTCTTCAATTGCACTGAAGGCACCCACTACGATTTTAGTGCCCCCCGATTTATTGATATTGGGATTAATATCTTTATCAAACTGAGATAGGAACTCACGCACCTTTTTATGGAAGAGCGAACCTTCTTTAAGCAGCCATTCGGTAATCATTGGAATGTCTTCTCGATATATATTATCGAACTCGGTTTTGGCGTGCAGATTCGGTACAGGCGGGCGTTCAAGCAAATTATGTTCAACTCCGCTTACCAGTGCTTCAATATCTCTACCCAGAGAGGCAAATCCTTCGTCTATATTGCTGTGAGTTTGGTACGCTTCCGTTTTAAGGACAATACCGTCAGACGTTCGTTCCACAGCGCCCACTCGTTCAAGTTCGAAGAGAACGGTGGCAGGATTGAAGTCGTTGCTGCAGAGGCTTACCAATTTCTTAAACTCGCTGTCTGTGCCCCTATAGCTTAATGCTCGAGGCTTACCGCTCTCATCATGGAACCGACTGTCGCCGACCCATTGGCCAATTACTTTGGTTTTTAGCCCGGCGGTATCCTTAAATTCTGTCTGTGAGCCGAGCAGCCGGTTAGTTTCTTTGCGATGCACTCCCGTCATTACACTTATTCTGCTTACAGTGACTTGATCACCTCGATTTACAAGCTCCTGGGCAGCGGCTTCTACATACAATCTCTTAACCACTTCCATGAGAGACTGGATAGGCAGAGCTTGCCGAACACAGAAGCGCACCAGTGGTCTGAGTAAACTGAGAAGCCATGCGTTTCTATCTGCACCAAACTCAAACATCGAAGCTGCCTGTGAGAAAAGTTCCCATAACTACGATTTTACATATTTTATTCGGGTTTTGTCAAACTTGGTAATTTCCGCGTCACCGCAGTTAATTGGAAACTGTCTAAGCAAGAAATTGTATCGTGGCATTAAAGAGAACTACTTAAAATAACTGTGAAAAATGCTTAAATGGTGAAAAATCCGGCGGGGGATTGGGTATTTCTGACAAAACTACTTGACTTGGGCGGGAGGGTTCGATATTCTAGAATTCGGACGTGGGAAAATTTCCCACAGAAAGATGGGGGTTATGAGGGGGAGCTTAGAGTTAGTAACGAAGACGGTTCTAAAGGGAGTTACGAAGATGTTATATGCATGGATAACAATCGCAGGTTTGCTAACGGGGTGTGGGATCTGTGGAATTGCCTGGTGCGTTCGCAAACGCGCTCGGATAGCTGCTCAGACCAAAGCGCAAAGGAATCTCTTGTGCCGCTACGAAGCAAGACTTGCCGGAATTTCGAACTATGCCAGCAATCACTACAATGCGATGGGCGCCGACATCGCTCGCGGCATGTATGAGATTCAAACAATCTTGGGTTCGGTGCATCGAGTGCTTGAGACTATTGAATTTCTTGGAGAACGGAATAATTGCGCATCGATTTTGACAGCAGAGCAATTGCTTCAATCCATGCAGCATTACTCTTCCGACGAACAATGCAATACAGACACGAAGTTGTATCAACTGGATGGCGTTGAACTGCACCGCTGGAGCACTACGATTGAGTGCAAACTAGAACAGTTGGATAGTGAGACAGTAAAAGCCGCAACAAGTACTTTTCGCATTCACCACTGATTCAAACGGAAGTCACATAGACAGCACTTAGAATTACCAACAACGCCCCATACCCTCCGTTCCCCCCAAAGGCAGGAATCTCGACTCACAGATTGCCGTTGCGGGGGAACATTTTTGTATTCGCGATTCGGATGAAGTTGAGACGAGCGGACGATATGGTCGCTCGTGCAAGAGATTTAAGAGTCTCATTGGTATACCTTTTAAAACCGTTGAATATTGTCCTATTGAATTCCCCTGCCTCAGGCTGAAGCCGACTCTTGACCCTGAGACAGGTTTGCGTTTACTGCTCGATAGTCATCTAGGGAAAGAAACTTGGGTAGTGCTGGAACTGAACTACCGTGCAGGTTTCCGATAGAAGTTGCCGCCCAAAGGCCGAATAGGTGCTTTCAATGCTCGGGCAATTTAGTAAGAAATGCGAGAAGCTGCGGGCTATCTGGGTAGCACCAGAGAGAGGTGAGCAAGTTGCTAATGAAGTGATAACTAAAAGTTTGGTTTGTGTTACAAACTATAGAAAGATCCAACCAGCAGCGCCTCCTCTGGTATCGTCCGAGTTGGATTTATGCGGAACGGGATAGAAATTTGGGACACCACCTTGAGTCAAGGACTTGCAACGTATCAGGCTGTCGCAAATGAAGAACATTCTGTCGGAGCGCCTGTTTCGAGATCATTACTCTGGCTGGCCTGTAGAACAGTAGTTCCCCCGTTCTTTTTGTCGCGAAGCCTAATTTTCTCTATTATCGTTGTTTTTTCACAGATAGCTTTTGTCACAGTACCAGCGCGGGAGGGGGTAAACTATCATCCCTATGCGCACTTAGACATTGAATCGATAGTTCACTCACTGAAGAAGGTCTTTCGTTCTGCTGATGGCGCTTGGTATCTCGGCATTGCCGAGTCTGGGTATACCAAAGCGCCGTTTACCAAGACGGTGCCTCATAATTGGACACTGTTTCCGTTGTTCCCGGTTGTCGTGTCAATCGGTAGCTATTTTGTTCCTAAGATGCTGACAATTGCCTTGATGATCAATGCTGCTGCGTTCTACTTGGGGCTGGTCGGACTCTATCTATTGGCACGAATGCTATCTCATTCACATGAACAAGCCGAGCGAGCCGTGTGGCTCTGCTGCTTTTTCCCCACTAGCTTTTTCATGAGTAATCCAACTTCTGAAGCTTTGTTTTTTCTGGCGATAGTCTTTACGTTTCTTTTTGTCCGGCAACAGCGCCCGCTGAGCGCCGCTGTTTGTATGTTACTGGCTGGCTCTTGCCGCATGACCGGGTTGTTTCTCATGCCGGCATTCTTTCTCGCGCTACTGGAGTCGAAACAATTACCACGGCGGCGCGGACTATGTGCGCTAGCAATTGCCCCTTTGGGTACCATTGCCTTTTGTTCGTATCTCTACTTTGTTAGCGGAAATCCGCTGGCATTTATCGACAATCAAGTCGCGTGGGGTCGGCAAGAAACTATAGTCCAGGGGATCGAAGGATTATGGAAGAGCGCATTTAGCTCATTCATAATGCCCTGGAACTTCGTCGCCTTAAATACACTGTACTTTATCATCGGCTGTGCGGCGAGCATCTACCTTGCTTGCCGAAAGCAATGGTCACACGCATTGGTACTACTTCTGCCGTTGAGTATTGCGATTCTGAGCGGTACAGTTTCCTCCATGGGTCGCTATCTCGTGCCCTTGTTTCCGTTTTACTTGGTGCTCAGTGCATGGGCAAGTAGTAAGAACCTTGAACGGACGGTTCTAGTCGTTTCCGCCATGCTTCTCTCGCTGTATGTCCTTGGCTACACGTTGCATGTGACGGCCGCAATGGTCTAGTTCGCGTTTCGGCTTGTAAAATGCACGATATACGCTGGCCCGGGCCGATCGACGAGGTGGAATGAATCAAAGGGTAAGTAGAATGCGTCGGTGCGGTCTAGCTTAAAGCGAAGCGCTGAAAAATTCTCTGGTGATAGTTTACTCGGAGATATCGCAATAGTTTTCGTGACTTTTCTGTTTTTGAGAAATTCCGCTACAGCCAAATAGTCCACTTCAGCAGTGCGGTGAGGGTAGTAGGGGACTATGACAAGTGCATCCACCATTAGCTGATTCGGTGCCGGATTCCGAAATACCGAAAACCGCGGCTCTAACTTGTTCGCGGTGCTCGATCCGTATGCTTGCAGCTGTGCGTGATACAAACGCGATACAATCGCTCCGGCATGGGCGCCGTATAATCTATTCACATAGGTCATCCGTCTTTCAATCGATTCTGAGGTTTGAGCTATCTGAGGCTCTGTCTCTGGGCGACCAAATAGAGCGATCGCTTGTGATTTAGGTACTTCAAGGGCGATAACCTCTCCTAAAATACTGCGCGTGTCTCTCGCAGAGAGTTTTTTTACAAACGAAATTGAGGTCGAACTACTTGCGATAGCCAGGTATACGAGCAGGCCACCTGCAACAAATTGCATCAGTTTGGCGTTGGATTGGACTTCAGCGTATTCAATCGAATAAGCGACTAAGAGTAGTACTAGGGGAATCAATGGTAGAACGTATCGATACGGCAGATGGTTTGTGAAAATCAACGGCGTGGCGAGGCAGACTATCGATCCGAGTATGATACATAGAGACCCGCGATCTTCTTTCGCTAAAATGGCGCATAGCACGCCAGCGCCTGCGAGCAACAACCCGAATTGGCTTCCTATACCGAGCGCCAGGATGTCTATAAATGCAATGCTGAGGCCGGCTGATTCGCCGTACAACATTTGTGAAATCTCTCCCATTGCACCTGAGAATTGCGTATGATTTAGCAGCATGAACGGATTTAGTATCGCAAAAGTAAGGAGAGACGATAGAACAGCGAGGCCAAGTGAGCGCATTCGTTTAACAAAGTGTTGCGGACCGAAGCTTAGCAGTACTAGGCCAACGATGGGCGCAAGAAAAATCGCGTTGTATTTCGTTGCTAATGCCGCTCCAAAAGTAATGCCCACTAAAATGGGAGTCGATCGATTGGTTTTCGCGATTCGAATCAATTGGTAGATGCAGAGGTAGAGTAGGGCCGTGAGCAGTGTGTCACTTACTGCAAAATGGGAGTCACGTACGGCAAGGGGCGCGACTGCAAAAAGGAGAGTGGCCCAGGTTGCAGCGGTGCGTTGAACGCAGCAGCGAGCCACCCGATACATTAGTGCAACAGTCAGTGTTCCTACACACGCTGAAACTGTGCGGCAAAGCAGCCAGTATACTTCGGTTTGTGAAAAAAAGTGTTCAACAATACTTTGTCCAGAAGCATGAGTAGCGTACAGAGAAACCAACCAATAGAGTCGCATACAGAGAGCCTGAAGGATTATAGTTGCGGCGGGATATCCATAGTACTTTGGGTCGCCACCATTTGAGAAGAGTTCAAGTGCGGGAATCACCAGTAGCGACTCATCAGGTCTGACATAGAAATTAGAAGAGTAAGGTAAACCGAAGGACAGACCATAAAAGCGAAGGGTGCCGCCTAGAGCAACCAATAGAAAGGGAAGAGAGGCCCTGAGCGTACCGTTTCGTATCACAATCAGTAGCCGGTTTTCCGAAAATGCAGTTGAGTGAAAACTATTCTCAGCTTCAAAGTGAGCCACTTTGGTCAAACAGTAAGGTAAGTGAAAGCGCGCAAGAGATCTGAGAACCATTGATTTGTGCCGCCAGAATATTAGGTGGGTCAATCGGTCGGCATAGAATACTAGTTGCTGGGGAGGCTACTGTTTCCAGGGCGACAAGTTCTACTCGATACACCCGCTCTGTCGGAGTCTCGAGAGTTGGAAACACAAATGAAACTGCGTTGTTTTCTGAGAATTCAAAAGGGAAAAGATATGATTCTCTGAGCAGTTCATCTGTTTTTGCATCAAACAATCGGAGCCGATGCAGGTTTGTCGTTCGAGCGACCTTAGGTGCAACTATTACTGAAATACCTATCAGCCGTTGGTTGTTCAAGACGAATTGTTGTTCCACCTTCGCATTTGGCAGAAGATTCACTTCGGTGAGCGCCGGAAGCGGATTCTTGGCAAGACGAGCACGCGCTGGTTGAGCGGGAGTCTTGTCCCAAGCGGCTCGGGCCTGTATCGGCGGGTGAGGCACAACCGTTCCTTTTCTATACTCTGTAATCAAGACTTTCTGAGAATTGATAAGCAGTAGGGCAATTGCCAGCGTGCAAATCGAGATAGGTAACTGCTGATTGCGGTGCTGTTGTAATGAGTAGCCAAGAAACAGGGCCGTTGGCACTAACAATGGAAATAAATAGCGTCCTTGTGCTTGATAGTCCCAGACATAGGCGTTGTACAGCAGTAACCCAAATTGAAGCACGGCCAATAGCAGAAGCAAGGTAAACCAGAACCATTCACGTCGGTCGGCTTGACGAAACAGCGAGACTAGAAACAAAATCACCGCGGCAAAAAGCCACCACGAAAACTGTTGGTAGACCGTTTCCGAGAGCGGATAACTCATATAACCGAACATCGCAAAGGTCGAACGAAAAGTGATAGTGAAGAATTCTCTATGGAGGAACCAAGCAAGGCTGCTTAAACCAAAGGGCTGCTGAATACCAAGCCGTCCTTGATGTTCTTTCATGAGTTCGAGAACAGTGAACTGTCCTAGTATATCGTCATACAAGATGTAGTTCCGGATGTACCAAAATCCCGAAATAAGCAGACACCCTGCACTGACTGTGAGTACGAGACGTGCGACTTCGGCCCGAGCTGGCCTTTCGAAATATAGCCAAGCGCATCCAAGCAAGGCGAGTAGTGGAAAATAGAGGTAATAATTGTACTTACACGATAAAAGCCCTCCTACCCCGCAGGCTAGCAACAGCAGGTTGCCTGACGAAGGCGAACCCTTCCAACGGATTAGACAATAGGCAGCGATCGCTGACAGTGCCATTGAGTGGATGTCCTGATTAGTGTAGGCAGAGATAAATACCACCTGTGGAATAAAACTAAACAAAGAAGTAATCCAGAATGCATTTTTGGGCGAACAAGTGAGCCGGCGCAAAGATAAGTAGAGGAACCCGCAAAATACAAGACCCCAACAAAGAGATGCGCCGCGAGCGCCAAAATGAAAGGGGATGTCGAACAGACTATGTGCGAGCCTTGCACATACCGCTGCAACCACGCTGTGCAGTCCGGGATGGTTGGTGTAGCTGTATCGAGCAGTTACCTGGCCTAACTGATTAAGGCGACCTGCTTTGAACGCACTTACATCATCTACTCCGGCTACCGGAAGGCGTCCATGTTCTAAAATAAAATGAACATTGTAGTAGTAATGGGCCCATTCGTCTGGAGCGTCGTCGAACGGAATGATATAACTCCAAAACGTCGCAAGACTCAGGAACGCAATGAGCAAGATACCGAGGAATGAACCATCGGTTTCAAAGTTGAACGATTTTTTCTCCTCGATTTCCAAAATGGCTGTGAGTGTCTGAAACTCTGTATGTGATTTGAGTGCAAATTTTCCACCCCGACACTAGTATTTCAAAGTCACCTGCGCAACTCTCCGCGACAGACACGCAATTGAAGTCATTGACATTACTGATCTTTTTACTGGCCGCCCCAGCGTTTGCCGAATTGTCATTGGTGCGTGGGGTTAGCACCATGTTTCTGCATTTGCTGGTGCTGATGAGCCTCGGTTGGATTATCAGTAGGCTCATCCCCATAGATGTATCAGGTGTCCCCTCAACAATCGATCGATCAATACTTAGTTGCGGCCTTGGCCTGTCGGCGATTCCCGTTTGGGCTCTTGCAAGTAGTGTCTGTTCCTCAATAATCGCCGGTCTTTTTACGATACTTATCGTCGGAGCGTTGCTCGTTGTTCTGCGTGCGAGAAGTGTATATGTCGCCGATGAACTGGAGCAGTCAATTGTCCTCCCCTTTTCGGTCTATCTACTTTCTGCGGCGTATTGCTTTATTTCAGTGGTGTTGCCGTTTCGGGCGTTTACTTATTCCTCACTTGTTCGAGAGATGTTTAGCGACGGATTTCAGCGATTTGGCGTCTTGCGCGCTTTGGCAGACGCTGTGCCTCCGACAAATTTGTTTTTCGATGGTGCACCATTATCATACTATTGGTTTTCCTTTCTCCCGATGGCATTGCCGTTGGAACTCGGCGTATCAGATATATTCACTGCCTGGAAAGCTGTACAGATAGCAACTGCGGTGATATTCGTGCCCTTCGTTTGGGGTGTTATTCGGATCTGTTGTAAAAGTTCGGCGATTGCTTGGGGAGCGCTCGCTTTTGCCGTGTTCTTCCCATCCTATGAAATACTTTCGAGCCCTCAGTTTTGGCAAATACTTGACGATCAATTTGCGCAGGGAGTTCCTAGGGTCTCTGCAATGATTGAAGCCCTTGCGACTTTTGATCCCGACCATGTGGTTGGGATGCTGACTCCCTACAGCGACCAACTTTACCTCGAAGACTTTTTGTATATTCCACACAATGTAGTTGCCCTACTGACCGTGCTCATTTGTTGTTGGGCAATCACCAATGAGAATTGGTTCTTCGCGTTGAGTCTTTCGAGCGGTCTAGTCGGAATCAACACTTTTGTCGCTTTGCCGACAACAGCTGCGGTATTTATTGTGATGCTATCTCGATGCTCTCTACGATTTACATCCGTTGGATTGGCGTTTGCTCTCGCCCAAGGCCTGTTGTGGGCATCACTTTGCTCAATCATTGAGGTAAGGGCTTGGACGTTTGTTCCTCTGGTGTTGCTGTTGGGATGGGGATTTTCACGTTTGCCTACGGAAGAGCAGCAAAAGGGTATTGGCGTTCAAAGAGGAGTTACGATTGTTGCTGCCGGGTTGCTCTTTGGTATGGCAGGTCTGGCGATTGCAAACGAGAGAGCTGTAGTTGCGATTCTCTTTTTTAACTATGGCCTGGCGTTCCCCTTGGCCATTGTCGCGTTGCTGATGTTGTTTTGCATTCGTCGCAAAATCGTTTGGTCGAACGCACTTCTCTTTCTCTGTAGTTATCTTCTGGCTCACCTCTTAATTACTATCCTGCTTTGTCTACCGGTTAGCGGAATCAAACTACAGGTACTTTCTTCATTCGTTGAGGAGATCGGTGCGCGAGTCAGTCCATTCAACTATTATCATAAAGCTGCAAAAGGTGCGCGATTGGCAATGGCAGTGCTCGCGGCTTTCGCCGTTGTCGAAATCAGCAGAACTCGATTGCAAAGGGTTTTGCCTGCTCGAACAGCTCGGCCTCTTCTGATCGCGGTTGGTGTAGCGGTGCTCGCTCCTGCCACTATTACATCCTTCGTTCGTGCAATGAGTTACGTGAAACCTACTCTCGTATCTGAACGCTTCGTTGGCGCCTTTTTAAGGTCTTCTCAGCTGTCAGCCACACCAATTGTATTACTTGAGGATTTCAAGTATTCACAAATCACCCAGATTGCACCGGTGGTGACCTACTATTATTCGACCTGGACCGGAGCCGCACACGGTATTTCCCATTTGAGCGGAACTTGGGCCGAACAATATCTTCCGGCAAGTCGAAAAGCAGAAGTTGCACAGAGGGAAAAAGCACTGACAGAATTGTTTACCGGACATGACCACCCAGGGCAGTTGAAAGCCTTTCTGAGGACTGCAAGAGCGACTCATCTTCTTGCGAAACACCCCTATAATTTTGAGCCTTGCGGCAAATTGGTTTTTTCGAGCCCGGGCCATTATCTCTATTTAGTACAGAAGGCATGCCTGCCGAACAAGGAATTAGAATAAAATTATCATGGATCGATCTTCCCCCCATGTCGTAGTTGTTGGTGGTGGTTACACTGGGCTCGCCTCTGCCTATGAGCTGAGCATGCAAGGAATCCGAGTTACGCTTGTTGAACGCGACTCGCAGCTTGGTGGTTTGGCGGCAACATTTGAGATCGCACCTAATGTGCGAGTCGAGCGCTTTTATCATCATTGGTTTACTTCCGATACCGCGATGTTGGCTCTGCTCCAAGAACTCGGTCTTAGTTCGAAGCTGCGCTACGTTCAATCGTTGAACGGGCTGTATCATGCAAACTCATTGTTCAGGTTGAGTTCTCCACTTGACCTACTACGATTCACCCCTTTGCCCCATATCGATCGCTTCCGTACTGGCTACATGGCTATGTGGGCCCGATGGGTTCGTGACTGGAGATCGTTGGAGAATGTCAAAGCGGTTGACTGGATTCAACGCATTGCGGGAAGGAAGAGTTTGGAAACAATATGGATGCCGCTGCTCCGTGGAAAATTCGGTGAGTATGCTGAAGATGTCTCGGCGGTTTGGTTTTGGAATAAACTGAAGCTGCGGGGTTCAAGCCGCGATGCCCGAGGGGCAGAGCAACTCGTATATATTGACGGTGGATTTTCAACCGTCACAAACTCCTTGGTTAAAAGCCTGAGAGAAAACAATGTCACTATTGAACTAAACACCGAGGTCCGTGAGATCAAATCCGCGCCTCAATCGTCTACTGTAGTTCTGAATAATACTACGATTGAAGCCGATGCTGTTATTGCAACTGTTCCGCTACCTGAGTTTCTCGGTTTGTATCACGGCTTTTCGCAAGAGGAGCACGCGAAGTATTCGAAAATACCGTTTCTGGGAAACATTTGTCTTTTGTTGGAGTCACGCGTAAGCCTCAGTGAAATGTATTGGCTCAACGTGACCGATCCCTCCTTTCCCTATGTCGGTGTAATTGAACATACGAGAATGGATTCAATTGATGGGTACGGTGGAAAGCATCTAATCTATCTTTCTAAATACCTACCGACTAGTAATCCGCTCTACCAGTATTCGAAAGAGGAACTGCTCGAATTTTCAATTCCGCATTTGCAACGTATGTTCTCAAGGTTCGACCCAAGTGCGATTTGTAGCTCCCATCTTTGGCGAGCCCCTTATAGTCAACCAGTTGTTGTCAGAAATTACTCGAAACTCCTCCCACCAGAGCGTCTGCCGAACTCCAGTCTTTGGCTGGCAACGATGGCTCAAATATACCCGCAAGATAGAGGTACGAACTACGCGATACGTCAGGGAAGAACTATTGCACGGCAAGTGTGTGCTGGATTGTAGTGGCCCCATCTCCAACTGTTATCCAATCGATGTACTACGCTTGAAAACAATAATAGAGTTTACACGTAGCGAGCCCCAACCTCGTTTCCAAACTACGATTGAGTTTGTTCGATTCAAGCAAGCGTACCCAAAATAGCTGCGTCTAGGATACCTCCTTCCTTGGTACAGTAATTGCAGCAAGAGTTCCTGTGTTGACCTGTCAGAAAGGTAAATCCGTATCCACCTAGAAAAACTACGCACTTGTTACAGCAAGAGCGCATGACTTACTTCTTTTACGTACCGAGAGTTCCCACATGCGAAAGATCTTCACCCCAGCTTCAATATTGGTATTTGTACTATCATTGACACATTCGATCAGCTCAGTGCACGCAGCCCCCTCATCGAAAGAAGGGCTAATGGGTATTTCGGCTACTCATGTCAGAACTCACCATGACAACAATCCGCGGCTGTGTAGAGCTGGCAGCGATGTCGCGGGTGGAGCTGTTGTCACTTCGGTAGGCAATGGCCAGTTTTCAGATCCAACTACATGGGGCGGCAGTGTCCCTGGAGCAAATGCGAGAATAATTATTGAACACGAAGTAACGTACAATCAAAACTCCAACGTGGCGTATCAGTGTATTGAAGTCAGAGACAACGCCAAGCTACACTTCCCAGTTAATCAAACTACAAAGCTTCGCCTACACGGAGAGTTACTTGTCATGCCGTTTGGCGCCCTTACGATTGGTACCGCGGCAGCGCCAGTTCAAGCCTCGGTTCAACATGAGATTCTGTTCACTGACGCACCACTGCAAATTGGCACGCTAGCAAATCCCGGCCCTGACCCAAGCCAGTACGGAAAAGGCATTCTCGTTTTTGGTGACATTACCGTGCACGGGCACAAGCTAGATCGGACTTTTCTTCGCTTTGCTGAAGAGCCCTCTGCTGGAGACACAGTTCTTAAGCTCGAAACCGCACCTGCCGGCTGGCAGACCGGGGATACATTGCTTATCCCAGATACCCGGCAGATACCTTTTGTAAGTGATAGTGTTTCAACTCCTTCGAATGCTGAAGAAGTAGTCATTGCCAGTATCGATGGTCCTAATGTGACACTTAGCTCAGCGCTCGCTTATGATCACCATGGTCCGAGAGACGTCACTGGCAATCAGGGGCCTATAGAAAAGGCGATGTTGCCGCATGTCGGAAGTCTTAGTCGTAACGTTGTATTTCGTTCAGAAACGAGCGACGAAGTTCCTCTAAGAGCCCACGTCGCCTTTTTTAACAGGGCGCAAGTCAATATTAAGTATGCAAGCTTTATTGGCTTAGGTCGGACGACTGTGGCCGCGCTTGATGATAGCACTTTCGACGAAAGTGGAACGCTCACAAAGATAGGAACTAATGCGAAAGGACGATATTCTGCGCATTTTCATCACGTAGTTGGCCCGAGAAATCCGAGCAACGCAGGCTACCAAGGCCAACTTGTTGGAAACCTATTCCTAGGAGAGTCCGCTGGTGGAGCTCCGAAGTGGATGATTACGGTCCACAATACTCACTATTCCCTTATCAAAGATAACCTACTGTATGATGGTGCTGGTTCTGCATTTGCTACAGAAGACGGCAACGAAGCTTACAACGTAATTGAGCGTAATTTTGTTGTGCATCTTAAATCCGGTGCGCCGCGGCGGGCGCTACAGGGTGTTGGCCGCGGTGGCGTGTTCAATGGACGGGATCTCTTCGGCACTACGAAAGACGCGTTTTGGTTTAGTGGGCAGTATAACTACGTGCGAGACAATGTTGCCGCAAACACACCAGCCTTTGCCTACAACTACAACGGTTATTACCTGACAAATACGATGAGAGTCCCACGCTTCCGTGGTGCAGATATGAATAATCCAGCCGAATATGAAGAGTGGAATTTTCACCAGTCGGCGAACAAGGCGACAACGCCGGACTTCAAAAGAGAAGGGCTTCCCGTCTTAGAATCTGCCCGCAACGAGACCTATGCGTCTGGACAAGCTCTTTGGCTTACCTGGGCAAGAGGGTGTTGCAGTGTCTCCTACTACAAAGAAGTGAGTCTCTTCAAGGATTACACGATGTGGCACATTCAACACACTGGGGTCTACGCATTTCATGAGAATCGGAACACCTTTGACGGAATCATCATGAGAAACGATCCAAACGTTTCAGTACGATCTGGTCCAAACTCTCGGTTCAATAGAGGTTATTGGATGGGGACTTCTACTTATGAGAATGGGAGAGTGATTATCAAGAATACTGATGTGCAAGGCTTTAACATTGGTGTTGCAATGCCCCCTAACACTCAGGATGGAGATACTGAACCAGATGTCGTAATTCTGGAGGACAGTGTATTAAAGAATCATATCAATATTCAAGAATTTTTAATAAACTCCGCACTAGTCAGAAAAGACTCTGTGTATCGCAATGTGAAGATGACCCCTGTGCCATCATATAATTCAAACGTCCTCCCGCTCGAGGCACTCAATATTTGGATGGATCCCGGAACAGATGGCAAAACTCCAAACAAACCAGTAAGAGCATTTGCTTTTGACTACAACGGTGTGCCCGGTAGCCATTATCAAATCTACTTTGTTGAGCAAGCACCGGATGAAGTTTTTGCAGCTTGTCCAGAAGCTGGACTGACAAATCGACAATGTTGGGATACCTACGGCAGAGCTTTCGCTGGAGCCGTTGCCCCCTGTGTGGGAAAAGTAGGTGATGCGAACTCTGGTGCAAATAGTTGCAACGCTGCGAAAGATCGTGCCCAAGCGTTAAAGATAGTTGGTCTGCCTTTTGCGATGGCAACTGACGAAATTCCGCCGATAGAACTACCAACTGCTCCCCCTAGTCTTTTTATTCGTATTGAAACAGCCTTAGATAGAACTCTGATACAAACTTGGTTCAACCCACTAGGTGATCTCGCGGGGTATGGTGCTAGAAAGATAATTTTTGAGATTGATGACGTTCCACGTACTACCATAAACCTTGGCATTAATCCTGTGCCCGGAGGCACGATAAAGAAAGTCGTTTACGGTATTTCTCAAGGCGAGCATACCTTTCGAGCCTATCTTGCGAGGGAAGATGATAGCGTCATTAACGGCACTGAAGTGGTTGGAACGTTCGTAGGAGGAAGTGGCGATACAACGGATGACAACTCGGGTTTTGCAACTGATGAACCATCGGCAAAAATACATGTGTTAAGACCATACGATACTGTTTCCCTGGCTGGCTCGACACTTAGTGTCGTCTATCGCAGCACCGGCAACCTATCGGCAGCAAACGTTGATCATGCGCACTTTGTTTTAGATGGTAATGAAGCAAGTCCGGTTGAGGACGTTGATTTTGATGGAAATCTAGTTATTCCGAATCTCTCATTTGGCATTCATACTATTCAGGCATATTTGGTCGGGGCGGATGACCAAGAAATTCCAAATTCTCGCAGTAGCACGATTACTTTTACACTGACTGACGAAGTAACGGATTCGCTGAAGCCCAGTGCGCCGACGAATCTGCGAATCGGAGACTAATTGGGCTGAACTGCATGTGGGAGAACTACCGCCCTTTCAGTTTCTTGAGAATTCCATCGGGAAGGGAGCTTTGGGAGAGTAAGAGAGATCTATTCAATTTGGGCCTAGTCGTAGATTGGCCGCTGTTGCCGTTGACTCCGAGTTCCGTACGTTGTTCTCGAAACGCTCTTTCGCCCATTGATAGAGCTCAAGGTCATAGAGATTAGTCTGTGTAATCAGTTCGCGTACTTCGTCATCGCAAGGGTTCTCTGTAGGGCGGTTGAATCCCACATTCTTTCGCTCATACTCAATGTCGGACCAGCCAAACTTTCTCTGAAAGACAGTAAGCGAGGAATCGAAATATTCGGTGATACCAAAAGTTGTTGTCGTGCGAGTGAGATTCTGTTTGGCTAATTCAAGTGTCTCTGGATTTACGTGCCCAATCGGCAGATCCATTTGTCCCGCAAGAAACCGGGTTTGACCATTATCAAGTTCTGCTGGAAGCAAGCCGCCAACGAAATCTCGCAAGGACATTTCTCGAGTAACTACAGTAGTGTGATAGCAATGCTTTTCATCACGGTGCAAATGATAGTAGTACGAAACAACTCTCTCAATCGGATTGCGCAGTAGAGTGACATAATGACAGGGGAATTCTGATATCTTAGAATGCAAGCCATATTGAAAATGTCCAGCGATGAGTCGAGGTTCCGAATGGTCCATTGCATAGAATTTCTCGCGCTGCTCACTATAGGCGTTTTCCGTGTATACGAGAAAGGTCCGGTCTGTGGAGAAATTCTTGCTTAACACATCACGCATCGTGCTCCCTGCCGTCTTGGGGATGTGCATGAAAAGTGTTGTTGTTGCCTGCTCGGTCATTGAGTTGTTGTTCAATTTTCGCTGCTTCTATCCTGCCTGTTGCTACCACCATCTTTTCGATAGTAGCGGTCAATCATTTTAACAACCCGCTTCGCAATAATCTCATGACCATGCTCATTGAAATGACAGCAAGAATCATAATAAAGCGTCCTCTTTTCGTCAGCGAACGCCATGCTTAGATCAGCAAACGGAACTCCTAATGCAGCAAGGTTTTTCCCTTCGGCTATGAGTAAAGAGTAACTTGCCTCAACTGCCTTTCTGTATTCAACTGGGTATTCGTCGGCCCAGAGTGCTCGTTCCTGCTGAGAAAAGGACTTTGAATTTTTATGCCATTGGTTTGGTTGTAACAGGTGGAGATAGGTTATCCCATTGGCTTGAGCAAGCTGGTGCATGTGTAAGGAAGAATTCTTCCATATACTAACGATATCGTTCCATTTCTCTTGCTCGGTTTCATACGAGAATGATGGCCCTAGAATCTTGCTTTCTTTGCGAGATGCAGCAAGAGAATTTCCCAAGTCAGATTGCATCTTGTCTAATTCTATTTGATATCGATTATCAAACGTCTCAGCCAGGGTAGTAAAGAAAGCACTTCGGCTAAGGATTCCTCTGCGGAGCAGTTGTCGTACATGCTGTTGCTGCTCTTTCTTGTGAAGAATTCTTCCCGCTTGAAGGACTGAACCTTGATCGAGTGTTTTTTGCGAATGAAAATACCAAAGACGGGGGTAACTAGGGTGGACGTTTTTAGGGAGATTTTCCGAGTGTGGTAGAGCGACTTCGTTGAAACCATCTAAGTTTATTAGTACGTCAAATTTTACATTGCGCATCAGCATATAGGTGAATGCCAAAAGCTGTTGTGGCTGCTTATAACCCGGTATCGCAAGCGCGAAAAATTTGACCTTCTTGTTCGGAAACGCATCACGCAAAAGAGTGCTGTGTCTCTGAAGCAAGGCGAAGTGAAAGGCGACAGAGCCTCCAGTTATCGCGACAACAACTTCGTCGTCAGTTTTCATGGTGAAAGGCTCTGGCCCGATAAATCCATGACTATTCCCGATCTCGGACACGAAACCGAAGTAAGGGTGGAGTACCTTTTTCTGTACAGGAATCGGGAAGGTATCATCTCCGGGTGTTGAT
>CBDUGV010000050.1:0-19147 GCA_965366815.1 uncultured Bdellovibrionales bacterium
CCTAGCTGATTTTCACGCTGCCGGGGCCTGTGCCTTCAGTGTCGGGAGCACACTGTTTGACAGCGAGCGCATCGCGGCCGAAGATTGGCAGTGGATTGAAGCTCAGACAAAGCGATTTATTGATGCGTATGCAGCCACGCAGGGCTAACTATCTCGACAGAGTCGTATGTTGGCTTCTCAGTCGAGGTTTCTTCCAAACTTTACGAAGGTTTGGTCTCGTACGGTTTTCAATATAAACCGCTTTGTGGCAGCTCCATCTGGGTCGATGGAGAAGGTTCCACTGAGTCCATGGTAATCCTGTGTTTGGTAGAGCTCGTCTTTCGTGCAAGTCGCGCTCAGTTTACACTTTGATAGAGCACGCACCATCAATGTTGTTGCATCGTAGGCATTTCGACCAAGGATTCGTGGCGCATATCCGTGACGATCCCGAAACCGCTGGATCGTATCTAGAGAAGTTGCATTGTCGTATTCCGGTTCCGAGATAAAGAAACGCAGACCCTCAGCATGCCGCCCCGCCGTCGCCAAAACTGAGGGATCTTCGGCTTCATACACAGATAGAATTGGTTGTTGAATGCCTAGCTGCTTTGCTTGCTTCAGGACTATGCCTAGATTGGTTCCGAAGTAGGCGGCATACAGGACGTCCGGATTGCCCGCTCGAGCCTTTGTAAGCACGGAGCGCAGGTCGGTATCACCGAGGAGTGTGGTGTCATTGTAGAGAATCTTTCCACCCAATTTTTCGAACTCTGCAATGAAATGCTTTGAGTAATGTTCACCAAAGGTAGTTGAGATGTAGATCACACTGGCGCTCCGCGCATCGAGTTCGGTATAGGCGTAGATAGCTGCGCGTCGAGCTTCATCTTTGATTTTTGAATTTGTCGACAAAATAAAATCTCCAGCCTCTAGAATCAGATCATCTGCCGCAGCTGTGTGAAATGCTGGTATCTTATTTCGCATCAAGATCGGAGCCATGAGTGGAATAGCTGGGTTCCAAAAATTGGCAGCGAGGCCATGAATCTTATCCTTTGAAATCAACTTGCGAACCGCTGATATCGCCTTTGGACCAGGCGTTGCCACATCTTCAAAGAATACACGCACTCGAAAACCCTCTTTCGACAGGTCCTCCACAGCCTGTTCCACCCCATGCCTAATAAGTTGCCCATAGGAAGAGTAATCTCCACTAAACGGAGCAGTGACACCAAGCCGTATCTCTAGTGGTTCAGTAGATTCGACACTCCAAGCCAGAGTCGCCGCGAAGGTCTGAACAACAGCGACAATTACGAGGCAGACAAAGCTGGTGATTTTCTTCATTGTAGAGGCTCCAGATAAGAGAATTCCATCCATAACTAACCAGATACGGCTAGTAGGATATGGATAGTAGCAGCTAATTACTGAGAATCAAAGAGCCTGGCACTCTTTTTTGTTGTATTGCCAGCTACTGCAGAACAAAGAGCCTGGCACCCGTTATTGTTGTGTTGCCAACTACTGCAGAATGAGGAGCCTGGCACCTTTTTGATGTGCTTGTAAGTATTGGAAAAGACTTGGATTTGCTGAGCGGGGGATGATTTTTGAAGATTGATGATTGGGAAAAACCGATTGGTGTTCGGATTCAGCAACACCGAAAGGACCAGGGAATGACGCAGGAGGCACTTGCTCGAGTTGCTGAGGTTCCCTATGCGACGTTGACTAAGATTGAGTCTGGCGCGATTAGGAATCCTTCGCTGCAAGTTGTAGCTCGTTTAGCCAAGGCTCTTGGTGCTTCGCTTGATGACTTTCTGATGGTCGAGACGTACCGTGGGGAACAGGCGATACTTCGCATATTCGAGGATGTGCTTGCTACCTTAGAGGACGGTGATGAGATGTTTATCACTGGGATTGAAGAGCAGCGCTACCTTGAGACGAATGAAGCTGCTGTTCTTGGTTTTATCGAGACTCTCAAAGCTCGGGGGATTCGGCAAAAGCTCATTTCTTGTGAAGGTGATACCGTTCGTCTGCCGGGTTCACATATCGAATATCGTTGGATTCCCCAAGAGTATTTTCACCCAACTCCGATCTACACCTATGGAGATAAGGTTGCCTCAATCATCTGGGGTCCTCCGATTCAGTCAGTGATTCTTCGCAATCCGCTCCTTGCAGAGGCCTACCACAAGCAGTTTCTGTTTATGTGGGAGAACGCACAGCTCTTTAAAGAGTAAGATAAACTGCCACTTCAATCGAACTAAGAATTTACTAAATGATGACCCCCATCAATTGGTAGAGTGACTCCGTTAATGTATCGGGCAGCTTCGGAGCAAAGCCAACTGACTGCCATTGCGTAGTCGATAGGATATCCTAGGCGACGAGAGGGAATAGCCTCGTCCCTCGCTTTGCACATGTCCGCGTAATGCGCTTCAGAGAAATGGCGATGCACGACCACCCATCCCGGTGCAATGGCGTTTGCATTGATGCCCTCACAGCCGTATTCGTAGGCAATATTCTGCGCAAGCAATTCTATGTCCTTTTTTGTTTGTCGGTAGGTTAAGTTGTTCGGATAGGGGAAGGCAGAATGGATCGAACTAAACAAACAGACCCAAGCTCTATTGAGTGAACGCATGCCCGGAAGCAGTGCGGCAAATATTTCTTCAGCCGCATGGATATTGACATTGCGGATAGGAGCGCGAAATTCTTCGCAGACATCCTCCAATGGTGAGTAGGCGGTTAGACCAGCAACATGCACAAAGGTATCAAACGGCTTTTCAAATGGCTGTTGGGCTTGTGATACCATTGGTGCAATCGTACTGAGATCACGAAAATCGGCGACGACGCTGTGGGCAGGTGGTTTTTCCAAGAGCGCTATCGCTTCATCGAGTACTTCTCTATTTCGACCATGAACGCATACTTCGGCACCGCCATGTTCAATCATGAACTTGGCAATCATGAAGGCAATCACACCCGATTCGAAGCCAGTTATGAAAATCTGTCTCCCAGAGAGAAAACCGGCCGGATAGAGGTCCAGGGCTGGACCGAAGTTCATCACATCATCCCAGATGGCAAAGTCAGTTTCTTTAGGCATTTCTATTATCGCTCCATATCGATAGCTTCGAGCAAGTTCACTTATCATAAAATTCAGTAATTCCAAAAGCTTAGGCGGGCTCGGTTCTTTCGGGGCTGCAATATATTCGGCTCCAGCCACTTTAGTTTGCCTAGAGAGCTGCCGATATAAGCAGTAGATAACTCGCAAAATTTTCTGAAAGAAATTGACGGACTAGACCCGGCGGAGAGATTTCAAGCGGTAGACAGGAAACCCGTTCCGGTGTTTTAAGACAAAGACTAAATAGTGTCTTACAAGATTAAATCGATAGGTCCTTCACGAGTGCAAACGAGAAGCGGCTCCAAGGGCAGCGATCGCACTCAGGTGATAAAGAATGGTTCGCAGATGACGCGCATCGCGCGCATCGATCATGTGTTTCGACACATTGAGCGAGCTGCACGCAAAGTTTCACGTACCGATCTCGGTGAGAATTTTCGCATTACATTCCAGACTGGGACCTCGGGTCAGTGGCCGCAGATTACGATTCGAATGGTTGACCTCCAGAGCCCTGAATCGATATGCCCCTACATAATATTTCGTGCTGATGATAGCCAAGAGACTGCACTAGTTGAAGTCTTCACCAAAGATCTCAAACAACAGCGCTCACTCACTAACGAAAAAGAATTCGAAAAAATAAAACAATACATAGAAAAGCGACTCGTTTCTTTCTTGCAAGAGACTGCAAAAGTTGCTGCTCATCGTCAGAAGCACGGGGCTTCCGCAGGAGGAGATACTGCCAATGATGAGCTTGTTGCAATTGAAGTAGATAGCAGAATCCATCTCACCAACAACGAAGCAGGCGATGTCAAAAAAATGCTTGGCGGCATTTTTGGCGACACGATGGATGAAGCGAAGCCAATTGTAGTTGATCACGATTTTGAGCTAGAGGAAGAAGAGGTTCCTCAAGCGGATGGCCAATGGCGCGAAGGCGATAAATCAGATGGCGAGAAACGAGAGCCAACAACTTGGATTCTCGCCAAGAAGAAACACACCGTTGTTGCAGAGCGATACGTACTCAGGAAACTGCTCGGCGCGGGTGGTATGGGAGCTGTGTTCATTGCCGATGATCGTCAGGCAGATCAAAAAGTGGCGGTCAAGATTCTTCATCCGACGCTCGCCGATGATCAGACAGTGCTTCATCGCTTCTTTCGAGAAGTTCAGCTGATTAAGCAAGTTGAGCATCCAAACGTGATTTCTACATTCGACCATGGTTCATACGATAAGGTGATATTCTATACCATGGAATATGTTCGTGGCTTGCCGCTTAACAAGATCGTACAAGGTCGCAAGCTTCGAAAAGATGCACTAATTACATTTGCCACACAGATATCACTTGGGCTTATTGCAATCCACAAGGCAAACATCATTCATCGTGACTTGAAGGGTGAGAACGTTCTTGTCACCAAGAGCAAACAAGTCAAGATTATCGACTTCGGAATTGCCCGAACCGAGGATTCAAACCTCACCAGCATGGGGGAGGTAATTGGTTCACCGGCCTATCTCGCGCCCGAACTTTGGCGTGGCGAGACACCGACGACGGCATCAGACATCTATGCGCTTGGAATTATCTTCTACCGAATGGCGTACGGGAAACTGCCGTTCTCTGGTGACAATCCGGTCTCCGTCATGAACAAACATCTCCACGAGCAGCCGAACTTTTCAAAGGATTTGGTCACCGCAGCTCCTCCATGGTTTATCCGTTTGATTCAAGGCTTACTCGATAAAGACGCATCAGTTCGTCCAACCATGCCTCGTGTCCTAGAGCTCCTTCAAAATTCCGAATAAAGTCCACCGGTACTACTTTTTGCTGGCTTAAGGCTGATGTGACAGGTAGTAGGATAGTATGTCCTGGAAGCTCTATTTCTTTGCGTTTGCGTTGGTATTGGCATCGCTGCTGCTGTCGCTGTTTGCGGTGGAGCACTCGGCGTATGTAACGCCACCATTTGTCGGTCTAATACTTTCTTCTATCATCGTTCTTCTCTTCTCGAAGACTCGGTACCGACTGTTTCCAGCCCGCGCCCAGGGAGTCTGGGGAGCGATTGTCCTCCTTCTCAGCGCAATTGCATTTCTCGCTCCGTTTGGAATCCTCTTTCAACTAGGTCTAGTCAGCTTCACCTATGCGGATGGAGGGCTCGAACCCACCTACTTTTCCTCTATCACCTGGCATGTGGTTATTGCAGCACTAGGGGTTATATTCGGACTAGAATATTTCTTTCGCCAATGCACAATTGATTTTCTTTGTAGCGCTGGTTGGACGTTTTTGCAGGCGAGCGGACTCCAAGCACTGCTTTCAGTGGCATGGCTGGCGATTGCATTCGGAGAATCGCTGTTCATTGCTGAAACCTCGCTTGTATTGCTGTTTCTTTGCGTTCAGGTGTTTGCTACTCTTTATGCAGGCTTGCTGTACTGTTGGTCAAAGAGCATTCTACTGACAGGTGCTTGGACAATGGTCCAACTACTCCCTGAGATATTCGTGATGAGTGATATCGAGTTTGGTTTTGGAGCAGCGTACTATTTCGTTACTTCATCTCATGCCTTCTATTTCACTCGTATAGCGATTGTCGCAATGCTTTGTGTTGCTGCGTTTTTTAGGATTCGCTCTAATGAATTAGCGCAAGCGAGGTAAGAACGGACTTGTTTCTTACGACACTATTATGGCCAGACCTCGAGAACTAGATTTTCTTGCTCATTTTCTCTTCATCTTAGCCGCTTGGACGCTAGTGATTAAGTTCATTTTTCCCGTCAGTGTTGCAATCGCTCGTGACGTTCCGCTTACCACATATGTCATGTGGGATTTTTGGTGGGTCGTGCACATCGCTTTAGGCTGCTCGCTTCTTGCCTGGAAGTCTTACACCTACTGGTTTGCGATGTGGACCTCGATCATTGAAATAGCAATAATTGTGTTCAAATTCGTGCTATTCTCAGCCGCACCTGAATTTACGGTTTGGCGAATAAACTGGTTCGTCAATAAGATTTTTGTTCTCATTTGCTTTGCACTCTTGTTTGTCACTTTGATTCGAAACGCTTCCCAACTGAAGAGGATGTCTGATGAGTAGTTCGAAAGATCCGGTAAGTCGACGAGATTTTCTCAAACTCGGTGGGGCGGGTGCGCTCGCCACTACACTGGTGGGGCCCAGGAGCGACACTGCTCAAGCTGCGACCTGGGTGCCAGGAGTCGATATGCAGTATCGGGAACTCGGGAGTCGAACCAAATTGAAGGTCTCGGAGATCGGGTTTGGTGGCTTTGGAGTAAATGATCCTGATGTGATTCGCTATGCGGTAGACCGTGGCATTAACTATATCGATACTGCATGGGATTACCGAAAAGGGAAAAGCGAAGAAGCAATAGGGAAGGGGCTCAAGGGGATACGAGACAAAGTAGTGCTTACTACGAAGTGGCACCCCTGGTCTCGCACCTCCAAGAAAGAAATGATGGAGATGCTTAACACGAGTCTCCGCCGACTTCAGACCGACTATGTTGACTGTCTCCTCGTGCATCAAGTTGGAAAGGCATCTGGAGGAGAATCGATAGCGCGTCTCGAAAACCAAGAGTTGTATGAAGCGTATGAGCTTGCAAAGAAACAAGGGAAGGTTCGGTTTACTGGAGTGAGTGGCCACGACGGTGACTTGATGGAAGTAATGAATTGGGTTGTGACGAAAGGCTACTTCGATGTCATTTTGATGCGCTACAATTTCTTACGGTATCCAGAGCAGGAGAAATTAATCGAGCGCGCAAAGCAGGCCGGGATCGGCGTGATCGCTATGAAAACTTTGACTGGTGCGAAAGGCCAGGGCGACCCAAAGCTGTATCGCAAACAAGGTGCCTCTTTTAAACAGGCGGCACTCAAGTGGGTGCTCTCTAATTCGAATGTATCGAACCTGATTATTTCGATATCGAGCAAAGGGCAGGTCGATGAATACGCATCTGCTTCAGGTGCAAAATTCGCGAAGGCGGATCAGGAGGTTATTGACTACTATGTCAAAACCTATGGCGATCAGATTTGCACGATGTGCAATGAATGCGAGCCGCATTGTCCCTATGAGGTGCCAGTGGCAAATATTCTACGCTACTATATGTATTTCGAAGACTACCATGAAGAAGAGAGAGGTCTTCGTGCCTATGCGGCTCTACCCCGGCAGGTCCGAGGTGATGCCTGTATCAATTGTGCGGCGCCCTGTGAGTCAAAGTGTCGAAGCGGAGTCGAAATTAAACGCGAGTTGCTAAAAGCCCACAAAGCGCTCAACGATGACTCCTCTGGATCGCTAGGGTAAAAATCGAGACCTTTCAAACAGTTTTCTTAGTTGCCGAGCAGTTGCCACAATCCGGCAAACCAGACATTACTCATCTTCTGATCGCCAGAATCATTGGGGTGGATCCCATCATAGGTATCGGCTCCAACACTGAAACCAGCATTTTGATTGACCAGCAGTACAGGTGAAGCGTAGGTATTCATTTCAGCCGCTAGTCCAGCGATATCACCATTGAGAGCGCTGATGCTCCCGTTATTTCTATCAGAAGGAATCAACTGAGCGAGTACAATTTTAACACGGCTGTTCGCCGCTCTTACATTGTAGATAATTTGTCGAAGTTCATTTATCGTCGAACTCCTGCTTTGTCCTTGAAACATATCATTTGTGCCGAGGTGAATCAGCACGTAGTCAGGTTGAGTATAAAGTGCCCAGCCTAAAATACTCGCCAAAATCTGATCGGTCCGCCAGCCCCAGAATCCCTGGTGGTCGAGATCGAAATCTAAAAATTTGGGAAGACCTCCGTAGTTGCTCTGCTGTGTGCCAACAAAGTTCGCGTTCAATCCACTGGCAATCATCGCCTTATAGAGGTAGTAGCGATAGCTTGCCTTGCCAGCGCGATTCTGGGTGATCGAATCTCCCAGTGGCATCACCCGTAGCTCGGCAGTGGTAATACTTCCCACAGGAGTCTGTGGTGCCCCCGAAGGAACTGGATCCGCATTAATCGGAAGCACATAACTATTCTCGCGCAGGAGATAGATCTTCGAGAGGATGTCATCATCCGACCCTTCTACGATGACACTCCCATACAGTTGGCTTGGAAGTGGTATGAGCATTCGCCTGCTCTGTTGCGGGGCAAGAATAATTGATTCCCTGTTCCAGACAATCTGCCCAGAGAAATCGACAAATCGGACATTTGCGACGCGAAAATCGTTGCTCGTGTTAATCAGCAGCAACTCATTGTCGTGCGAAATGAAGCTATTAAAATTGATTAACTGCTTTGCAGATCGTGGTGTACTGAAGTCTGTTGCATAGCCGTATAAGAGGCGAGCATCGGCCCCGAGCAGGTACCGCAGGCTTGTTACTGCGAAATCCCCACTCACTTTCGTGATCTTGGCTGAGCCGACAGAATCAGGAGGCAGGAACCCCGAAGTTCCGCTTTGATTGATTACCAGGAATGTGGTCGCCGACGGGGCGACCTGTAATTGGGTCATCCCAGTTGAAGTGCCGGCTTCGTTAAAAACTTCCACATCAAGTACTGCTACTGCGCTTCCAACGTTGACTATTTCGATTGAAGTCAATTCATTCAAAACAGTAGAAACCGGTGCGGTCACCGAACTCTCAACAGGGGTCAATCTTGATATCGTAAAGGCACTTAGGAAATGCGGACAACTCGATACCGGGCAATCATAGAAGTAGCGAGAGATATGGAGGCGATACTCCACTCCTGCATCTGGCACAAAAGTGGCAGTTCCTATTGCATCGAGTGACCCGAGTGAGGTGACTGCATCATGCCCACTGAAATCTTCGGTTTGTCCGTCCGCGAGCAATACATTTTCTCGGCCAAGCAGAGAGCCGTCGTAGGCGTAAAAGGACAATTCCCCCGAGACACCCTTACCGTCTCCTGGAACAGCGTCAGAGACGCTAACCCAGTTAGCAATCGTGTTCTCTATTGGGGTTCCGATATGGCCAGTATTGATCGGCACGGTGGATGAGCCAATCGTTGGTATCTCAAAAGGAAAATACAGCGCGAAATCGAACCCATCACCGAATTCTATCGGCCCACTTCTCAAGTCCGGCTTATAGCGAATCAGCGCACCAGTCCATTCTCCATCGATTGTTGTTGAAGCACGCACACAGACTGTGCCAATGCGATCCGCCTCAAGTCCCATATCATTAATAATGAAGTCTTGCTTCTGTTGGGCAGCAATCTCTGCTGAGACCGTATCAACCAATGTGCCAGCCTGGTCATAATACTCTACCACTACGTCGAGTGGCGTCGTGACCCGTTTGTTTACTACGCTGGCGATGTTTATCTGGCTTAAGAAGCTATTGGCCCCGACACAGGAGACCGGAGGAAGGTCAGTGGGGAATGTTTGGGCACGTGCAGTAACCGGTACGAGCAAACACACTACGAGAAGTAGTTGCCCCGCGATTCGATGCAGCTGCGTATCTTGATATGTATTCATTATTATTGATGACGATTCCTACTTACTCGTGTGCTGTTATCTAGAGATGGAATTTACCTGAAATGAGATTCGAAGTAAGTACGCATAGGTACAGTAAAATCCTTAAAATTTTGCTCAGATGCCTCTAGATTTGCGTATGCTGGGAATGCCTACTGCCTGAAAATCTTGGCATTTCTCTTAATTGGCGGGAAACTTCGGCTAAAAAGAAAAATTATTGGTCTTTGGCCAAAATCACACTTCTTGGTCCGGTGATTTGCTTCGCGTAAATGGGGAAATGGAAGTATCCACCGTCTTTCTCGGTTTGACGATACTCGAAGGTTCCCCCGACTCCTGCTATTGGCCCGACTCCTCTGAGCGCGGCCATTACCTCCTCAGGAGTTCCTGACATTGAGTTATTCTCACACAATGTGGTTAGCACCATTGCCATATCATACCAGTTCCCAGCGTAGGCAATTTGCAGGTTATTTCCGTATCGCCCCTCGTAGTCCTTGCGAAAGGCGTCAGTTGTTCCTAGGTGGGTGTAGACCGCGCCTTCCATTCCACCCGCGGCAAACGTAATCTCAGTTTCACTTTCGAAGAAATCGGTTCCAAACGTTGGCACTGCAATTCTTTGATTCTTAAGCTGTCGATAGAATTCGCTTACTTGCCCAGAGATGAGAAAGACTCCGATAGCATCGTATTCACCCTTGCGTATCTTGGCGATAGATGTGCGAAAGTCATGAGTCTCCGAGGTAAAGGTATCGATCACTTCCAATGTTTGCTGGGGGCCAATTGATTTGAGTAATCCATCGTAGAGACCTTGCACATAGGTATTCTGCGAGAGCACTACTCCCATTTTCTTATAACCAGCATGCTTCAGATGGGCTGCGAGTCGTTCAGAGAACATACGTGCGGAGTTGGTGGAACGGACTACAAACTTCTTACCTATAGCAATTGAAGGATCGAGCGTCATTGCGATCAGGGGTACTCGGTAGCGTTCCGCAAGGGGAGCAACCGCTTCGGAAGTTGGATTCCCCCAGTTGAGGATCAACGAAACTTTGTCAACACTGCGCAATTTATTAAAAGCCGAGACTGCAGTCTTCGGGACCCACTGAGAGTCTTCGTAGAGAAACTCGATATTGGCGAACCGGTCTTTATTCTGTTCACGTGCGAGTTCAATACCGTTTCTAGCTGCCATTCCATATTCGGCCAGCGGTCCTGAGAGAGGTGCAATAACTCCGATAACGCATTTCTGCGGGGAGGGCTGTTGAGCTTGAGACAGCTGTGGGCAAACGAGAACGAATAGCCCGAAGACAATTGTGTGAGTAAATTGTTTCATCATTCGCTCGCCTTCAGGAATTCTTCTTCAGAGTAAACTAGATGTTGCGTGTCAGCAGGATAGGTAGAAAAGATTGAAGCTCCACTCGCGTCGCATTTTCGTTTGTGGAGTTGTCGGCCATTGAGGGAGTTTCGACGTACTTTTTGCCGTTCTTCTGGGTGAAGGCGAGGCAGCGCCACGCCATATTGTTGGTAATATGCGAGTTCCTTCTCGGTAACGCGAAAGGGACGATTAGATCGCTGACAGAGTATCGCCGTCTTCAGTATCTCTTCAGTGGTTCGAGCTGCATTTTCGTCAGGGAGATCGGCGGCAGCGATTGTATTAGGAAGTGCAGGCGGTGGACTTTCGTAGTCTGACCATTTGAGGCCGCGAGACCGGACTTCTTCTTGACTGAGTGGATAAAACTCCTGCGCGAGACTCTGATTGTAGCCAAAAGGCGATATTTCCATGGGAAAGAATTCACCGAACTCACCAGTGCTTCTCATATGCTCAACAATTTTCGGTACGAGAGCCTCGTATTCCTCTTTGGTATACTGCTTGTTGAGAATACAAAACTGTTTTCTTCTGAGGTCACAGCAGCCAAAGAGATTCTGCGAATTCTCGTGGCAATTCATCGAATACAATATGTTGTAGCCGCCATAAAAAATGTAGGTAGAGAAGAAACAATTACTGACCTCACTTTTCCCCTTGGCTCCGCCACATGCTGCCAATTCGTAGCAATACTGTAGGCTCTCACCAAAAGTAGCAACATCATAGCAATCGTTCACTTGCATATGAAGGTCATAGCAAAATCGGCAGTCACGACAATCTGTGCAGTTGTAGCTATCGAGCACGTTCTGGCAGCGAGTAAGTTCGTCACCGGAAACTGTCTCGCAGTTTATATGTCGCACCGCTCTTCTTGGAGATGCGAGTAAGAGCGCTTCAAACCGCTGCTGTATCTCTGACTGTTTTCGAAACGAGCCTTGAAAAGTTTCTTTCCACAGTTTCGTAAAAGCCTCTTTTCCAATCGGCTTGTTGAATGCGTAATACTTCTTGTTGCGAAGATTCGTGCAGCAGAGACAGTGAGAACAGCCAATGCAATTGTCGAGATAGGCAGAATGATTGCAGTTGGAACTGTATCGAGAGAATAGCAGTTCGTAGCAATTGTCTACTTGGATGCAATTGTTGCAAAGCTCTGAGTGGAAGGTGTGAAGACAGTCTATTGAGTCGCGGCAATACGCCGTAAACACACCGTACATGCAGTCTTCGCATTTACCCGCATCCAGCATCAAATAACAGTTCTTCAACCACCCGGCAAAGTGGGTGAATTCACTATTGACCATCTCGCCGTCTTGTATGACGGAACACTTGAATGTGTCTCTGTGGAGTTCGGCAAACTGTTCAAAAAACGGTCTCTGGAAGTCGAACGGTCTACCAAATTGGCAATTATCGAGATCAAGCCAGGCGTCTTTTCCACACACTTTGAGGTTGAGATCTGGAGAGTAGGCACTGACGACAGATCTTCCTGTAATCGCACAGGTCGTGCGATAGAGAAATCGTTCGTTTCGAAAAGCGAGGCGTCGTCGTTGTCGTTCGTCTGGAGATAGGGTAGGGGGAGGGATAAGCAATTGTTGGCCGCCGACAACTGTACTCACTCTGGCGTAGAATGCCAGGTCGGTTTCACTGACTTCAAATGTCACCCCGCTCAGCGGACAAACTCGTTTCAAGTGAGCACCCTAACGCTATAGATTTCGCGATACTTGGTCAGAAACTCAGTCTAGCCCGAGCTGCTGTGAAGACTCAAGTGCAAAGGGGGGATGCAGAGCTTCTGTCTACCTTGTTTTAAGCAGCGGAGTGAGCCAGATGAGGAGTAAAGTAAGGTTATTGATACAAAGACATCGCTCAGTTATTGATATCTTTAAGGTCTATATTGTTAACGACTCCACGTATTCCCTCAACCTCTCTCGCGGCAGCTTCAAGTTGCAGTCGGTATGCGTCAGAGTCAACAGCTCCATATAAGTGAGCTATCCGATCTTTCACGTCATGTTTGAATTCCCCGACTATACTGCTCCGCTCAACTTCGAGTCGCTTGCCTAGTTCAATTCGCAAAAATTCGTCCCTTTCAGCAGAGGTTATCGCTTCGCTTTTAGAGGTATCTGCTGTGAGTCCAGTGGTGTTTTCTTCGACCGGAGATGGTGAAAGCAGACCTGCCAGTACTAACAGAATCGCAAAAAAGCCGAGGAGTGCTAATATTAGAACCACTGTGCTCAGGAGGGTTCGATTATTCCGAATCGATTCAGGAATGTCTTTGCTTTCGTCGCTTATACTCACCTTCCCACTACAGTCTCTTTTTTCGCGACACCGGCAGTTAATATAAACTTAAGCGCATCTTCAACTGGCATTTCTACACGCCTAACGCTTTCCGGTGGTACGAGGAGCGTGTATCCACCAAGCTGATAGCTCATAGGTAAATACACTGCGAGTGACTCCTCGGAAATACCATCGATTTTTGTATGAGGAGAATTGTTGGTGAGTAGCCCGAGAACCTCTTGTTCAGTGCCGGGCAGTGTCAAGAGGACGACCTGTGAAGCTTTGTCCTTCTCGTCCATTGAAAAGTAAGCGAAGAAGTCTTTTAATGCAGCATACACTGCTCCTACGACCGGGATAGCTTCAAGCAAACTCTCAAACCAACCAAAGATCTTTTGGGAAATCGACGACTCCATGAGTATGCCAGTGAGAAAAATCAATATGAAAGTGGCAGCGATACCCATCCCTGGTGGGTAGTACTGCTCTGGAATGAGCAGAGTTAAACCTGTGCGAACCACTGATTCCAAGCTGTAAAGTGACCAACCGACCAAGTAGAGTGTCAACACGAGAGGAATCAGGACCGCAAGACCACGGATAAATGTCTTTGCAAGGGTCGATTTCAGCTTCACCGCAACTCCCCTTGGCTAATCATGTTCGGCGATTGCAGCCAGTTTATCTGCATTCAATATTCGAATCACACTACTTGTTGACAGATCCAGGAGGCCATCTCGCTCCATGTTTTTGGTGACACGAATCACTGTCTCTGAGGTTGAGCCAATCATTTCAGCGAGTTCCTGACGAGTCATATGAATCACGTGCGCTATTTCACCATCTTCCTGCTCCATTGTGCAGAATTTAGGAAGCAGGGCGACAAGAGCTGATGCGACGCGCACCTCAACTAAATCGTGTGCGAGAGCTCGTGAAAGATCATGGGCTGAGCGGAGACGATCGAATACCCTCGAAATCAGCTGTTTACTGACCTCAGGATGTTCGTCAAGCAGACGCATGACTTGCCTCCGGGGAATAAAGAGCACCACAGTATCGATCTGCGCTTTCAATGTGACCGCATACGGTTGTTTATCAAGAGTTGGAAGAAGTCCAAAAGGGTCTCCCGGTGGAAGTAGCTCAACCACTAGCTCCTTTCCATTGACCGATGACTTCACTACGGCTACTCGACCTTCAACTACCAGAATACCACTAGTGCATTCATCGCCTTCAAAAACAATTGGCTCGTTCGCCTGGTAGGTCTCAAAGTGAGCTCCACTGGCTGCTTCACTGAGTTTGTGTTTCTCTATCAAGTCGAAAGGAGGCACCCGCTTGAGAACTTCAGCAACTCTGGATGCTAGAGCTGGATCCGAATCCTCGGAAGCCGATACGTCCTCTTCGACAGCTCTCGCATCGTTATTCACTTCACTTTCTTCAGAAGCTTGCGTATCCCCATAAAATCTATGCAAAGCTAGCTCGATCGCTGCTCGCAACTCGATATCCTTAAACGGCTTTAAAACGTAGCCATAGGGATCGGTAATGCTGGCTCGTCGAAGGGTCTCATCGTCACCCAAAGAGGTTAGAAACACCACCGGGATGTTCAGTGTATCGCGCACCTGCGCAGCCGCGGAAATTCCGTCCATATCTCCTTCAAGATTGATATCCATCAGCACCAAATCAGGTTGCTCTTCTTGGGCAAGATCGAGCACGCTCTCTGCTGCCGCAACTCTACCCGCGAAAACGTAGCCAAAATGTTGTAGGGTTTCCTGAATATCTTCAGCGATAACATCTTCGTCTTCAACGACGAGAATTGATACTTCACCAGCTTTCATTTTAGCTTTCCTTCTCCGGACTGAACTGATCGAATTTCCAATCAGTTGTATATCACAAATATATAAATACCAGGAATACGTTAGAGCACTAGTTGAACTAGGAGTCCTCAACCAAGAATTCTATGTCAACGAAATACCGTGAAATTTAAACGGTGAGGAAAACGCCCTATTGTTCGAACCAATCTTTCAGTTGAGGTATCCAATCCACTGGATTCGCAACTGTAGTTTTATCGATCACTTCGCGGACCCCGTCAACATTGCCGATGATTTCCATCACCGCGTCGTGCTGAGCGGCATTTTTAAATGTTCCTGACACAGTAGTGACTCCGTCCTTCGTCTCAACCGAGAGCGCGCTGCCGATAGCCTCACTGCTGAAAAGGAGAGTAGATTTAACTCTGTTATTCGTCCAGTGATCATTGGCGGATTTGCTCTGGGAACTGGGGTTTTCAGCCGACGGGCTTGTTAACTTACCTTCAAGAACTTTGAGCTTATTGGTCACCGAGGAGACCCCTGGAGTGCTGAGGGCGAGAAGCTCAGCGAGCTTTTTTTGGGAATCCGATACCACCTGGCCTGTGAGAGTAACTGCGCCGTCCTTTGCCTTCACTGCAATTCCTGCATCTTGGATGTTTTTATTCCACAATAGCTTCTTTCGAATCGATGCAGTCAAGTTCGAGTCCTTGACTTGCCGAAGAAACCCTAGGTCGCGGAAATCGCGTTCTGCAGTTGAATTGACGACGGTAAGTTGGTCATCAACCTCATGAATACCATCTATGACTCGAGCCATCTCTACTGCCAAGTCTTTCTCAATGCTGCTTTCGACTTCGCCACGCAGTGTCGCAACGCCGTTTGAGACGTCGATTCGCAGCCCAAGTGGATTGAGATGAGGACTAAAGACGTACACCGTCTTAAGAATGGCCTCCAAGCGAGCATCACTCACATTCTGCGGGTCCTCTGCATTAACCATCTCAAATTGAAAAAAGGAGAGAGCGAGAAAGCTAAAGGCCAAACAAACCAGATATCTTCTTTTCATAATCCTCCATTTCATTGTTCATCGAGAATATTTTCAGTTAGTTGCGCGTCTTTTTGATTTTTCGATTGTTGAATCCAAACTAGGAACAGGACAATCGCAGAAAGTGATGCGAAAGCCATTAGTGAAGCCGAACCTATTAGATTGCTGGACCATCGATTGAGCCTTGCTCGAAACTGAGTAGCCGTTGTCGGTGCAGGTGATTTGATTCGGTCGCCGGAGTTTGACGTTTCCGCATTGACCTCTGTGGAAGAATGGTCGATTGCTCGCACAACTGAAGCCTTTTTCGCTTGCTTAGCTCTTTGGAGCACTTCATCAATCTGGGCAATTGTCTGCTCTTTGGCAGACCGAAGAGCGTCTCTCGAGATAGGCTCACCTTGCTCTTTCGCCTCTTGTTGAATGCGGCTCGCGGCATCATCAACTTCTTCTTTTAGATCTGATGCGTATTCCTCAATGTGTGTGCTCACTTCTCCAACAAACAGCTTCTCAACAATATGTTGATCGGTAGTTACTGTCGGTTGAGTCTTTGGCAATGAACTCGAGTCTCTACCAAGGAGTTTGATGTCGAAGAGCATAACAGTTCCGACGAGCAAAAGTATCACCACGAAAATCGCAACAGCGATGAACATCCATTTCCGAGAGGGCGTGGCAGACACAAACACCTCTGGGTTCGGCGGCTTAGGGGTGTGCTCAATATCTACGGTATTTTCTGAGCGAAGTGTATTCATTCCTGTCTTTATTCTAGTAACGAGCGACTATCGCAGTGATATTGTCTTTTCCACCAGCCCTGTTTGCAGCATCTATCAGCGACTTACAGATTTTCTCTGATGTACCCATGCTGCTGAGCTCCAGCAGCTCAGAATCGCTTACATGCGAAGTAAGTCCATCGGTGCAGAGCAGTAAGGTATCTCCCTTCAATAAGTGAGTTTTGCTTACTTGCGGCGATACTCCCGATTTTTCACCTCCCAATACATTCCAGACTGTGTTGCCAAAAGGAGAATTTTCTGCCTGCTCTTCACTAAGAATGCCTTTGTCCACCATTTGCTGGGCAACGGTATGATCCGTCGTCAATTGTTGAATATGAGAGTTACGAATTAAATATGCCCTGCTGTCGCCGACATGGACCAAATAGAGTCTAGGCCACAACAGATAGGCTAAGGTCAACGTAGTTGCTAAATTCTTATGTTCTGGATGGGCGTCGCTTTCTTTTTGCAGTGACAGCTCGCATTGGCCGAGTGCTTGCAGCAACTCATCTTGCAAGTCCTCGTCGTGGTCCTCAGAAAGGCGGAAAAACCAGGGCATCGTGTGGAGAACATAGTTCGAAATGACATCCAGGACCATCGCACTTGCCTCTTCACCAGCAGGGTTGCCTCCCACGCCATCTGCGACGAGCAGCAGCTCGCCGTCGATAGATGAGGTGATTTTTATTGCCGTGTCTTCGGCAAGTGATGTTTGCGCGACGTTAAGTTGCTTGGAGAGCTTCGAAATCAAGAACTGATCCTGGTTCACTTTTCGAGTTCTTCCAATATCGCTTGCGCCATAGATGTCAGAATGCATTCTGTTCCTCTTTGGATTATTGCTGGGGAAGCGAATTGACCGCTTCGTCGATTTTTCGTCGTGCGTCACCACATCGTTCACGAATCCTTTCTTCGTCATCAACTTGCGCCGCATTTTCCTCACAGCGAGCACGCAATGCTGATCGCAAGTGTATCGCTCTTGCGCGGGTGAAGTTGACTCCCTTTGAGCTCTTGAGTTCATCAACTGAAGATACGAAGGTTTCAGCCTTGTCGATCAAGCTTTCAAGAGTCTCGCTATTGGCGACAGTGAGTGCTTCAGCCCGTGGCGGAAGTACTGATGCCTTCTGATCCTTACTATTATCGTCGGCGAGGACGCTGTTGGGTACGATGGCAAGAAGGGCCAATACTATTAAAGTTCGTAAAAATTTAAAATTCACAATGCCTCCGGAACTTGATTAGGAAAGTTGATATATGGGCGTATTTTAGGGTAAAGCCGCACTCCCTTCCATGACCTCTATCATGCCGCGAGCGCAACCATGATACGCATCATGTCCTATTTGCGCTGCAACTCGTAGACTAATGATAGAGTAAGGGAGATTATTCGCAATTGGCGGAGTGATTCAGAAGAGCTCCTTCTGACCTAGAATCACGTGCGTCAAGATACTCACCACAATTGGAGGAATTAATGTTTACGGAATTAAGCTCTCTCAATGGGTATGGCTTGTCGTCAACTGACGGCGAAATAGGTACGATAGTAGATACTTATTTCGATGATGATAGTTGGAGTGTTCGGTATTTTGTCGTGGATACGGGCTCCTGGCTTACAGGGCGACGAGTGCTTGTCTCACCTTTGGCAATTTCTGAGGCACCTGACGCTGATTCTCGTTCCATCGCAACCCGACTGAGTCGCAGTCAGATCGAACAATGCCCCGACTTCGGGACTCATTTACCGTTGGTTCGGCAGAAAGAGCAGCAGATGGCGGAATACTTCCAGTGGGATATGTACTGGAAGCAGGCGACTCCGGTGAGTGGGACGGTACCGCCTCTGGTGCCGCCGGAGAGTCGCATTCCTGATAAGACGACAGATGAGAGAGATGCGAGTCTGAGAAGCTGCAACGAGATTTGTGGCTACTCAATTCATGCTACTGACGGGGAGATTGGTCACGTAGAAGATTTTCTGATGAGCGATGCTGGAGATTGGAGTATCGCGTTTATGTTGGTTGATACTAAGAATTGGCTGCCTGGGAAAATTGTCCTCATTGATCCCCAATGGATAGTTGAATATCGGTGGGACAGTAGGGAGGCGCTGGTGAGCTTGAGCCGTGCTCGTGTCGAAAATGCTCCGCAATATGAACCACCCCTGACAAGCGATACCGCTAATCGTCACCGCGAACATTATGGGGATATACGTAGGCTATAGAGTTTGCAGGCGGGGTGCTATTTTAGCTCAAGAAGGTCGTCCGGTTCGGCCTTCGCCCCGTCTATTCCACCTATTCGTTTCGACTTCTTAGAATTTAGGGAAAAAAATGCAGTCGCAAAAAACGAGAGGGTGAAGATAACGCAAAGTCCTCGAGCTATCGACGCGGCGTATTCTGCAAGTTCAGTAAAGCCAAGAAGCCCTGTGCAGATTGCTAGTACAAATAGAATTGTTAATAATCGAATGATAACCATACTCTTG
>CBDUGV010000051.1:0-19131 GCA_965366815.1 uncultured Bdellovibrionales bacterium
AAGCTCTTAATGTCAGCTTCTCTGAAAAACGGTCTATTGTCCTTCATCTCTGGGGTAAGAAGACCAATTTGACAGTATTTTTCTATTGTATCTACCGATACACCGGCGAGCTGTGCGCTCTGCTCGTTACTTAACAGGGACTGTTTTTCCATAACTAACTCTCACTTCCATCACTGACATTTGTTCTTAGAGCTTGATATCTGCATGCACGAGAAGATGCAATCGCTAAACGTGAGTAGGAAAATCGGTATTCATTAAATTTTTTATCTTTTCAGCTGGTTAGAAAAAACTTATTGTACACATTAGAAAGTTCGCGTACGGTTTCCAAGAGGGTCGGGGTTAGTTGAATACCGCAGTAGGTTGTAGCTTAACCCTGACGGGGGTAATTTTTTGGGCAAAAATCCTGGTTATTTCCTATGAATTCTCAAGTTGAATTTAGCGCATCAGAGATTAGAAAAATTCTTCAGGCGCTATTTCCCCATCGGCGATTAGTTTTATCGCAGTTTACGTTCTTCAATCAGGTCGGCGTTGCCCGTCCTAGTGGTGAGACGTTTCGAAGGGGCAGGAGATGCTATCGTCTCGAAGATATTCTCTCTATCGCCTGTATTTTGGCGTTGAAAGAAGAGGGGATACCCTACAAGAATGTTGAAGAAGCTCCTCGTATCATTCAGGAGAGCGCCGAGAAAATTTTCTTCATCGGAGAGGGCTGTCGCATCAGCGGATATGGGACCAATGTTGTGCTGACCTACCCAGGTGAGCATCCGCAAGCTGAGCCACTGGTAGATTTTCTCTGTGGTGGAGCCCTTGCAAGTTCGGAAGGCCTCCAAAGCGAGCTTCATCTTTTTTGGAGCTTCGACATTGGACAATTGTCGGGGCAACTAAAAGCTGTGGCCGAGAAGTATATCGCTGGCGATTTGGGAAAGCCGGCAGTGCGAGCTGCGCAGTTTGCGGCCTAGGCGCTAGCTTGAGCGCGGCACATCTCTGATTTCCATAACGTTTGTCGCGCCAGTGGTCTTTGTTCGAAGTCCAGCAGTTACTACAATTCTCGAACCAGGCTTTACACCAAACTCTTCGCGAACCGTAATCAGCGCTTCGGAGATCTCCTCTTCAATCGAAGATCCTTCTGCCACCTGAATGAACACGGGATGGACGCCCCAAAATAGTGACATGCGGGCGAGTGATTTCTTCTGCGAAGTCGCCCCAAAGAGAATCTCATTCGGGCGGTATTTTGACATGAGCTTTGCCGTTTTGCCGGACTGAGTACAGGCAATCATTGCAGTAGCGGAAACTTTTTCAGCTGCACTGCAAGCTGCGTAGCAAATGGCATCAGCAACTTTTGCTCGGTCCTTCCCTCGTAGGCTTGGTCGAAGTCTCTCCCGCTCAAAGGCTTGCTCCTTCTCGGCTTCAACGAGAATGCGGGCCAAGACCTTAATCGCCTGAATGGGATGTTTCCCGACAGCCGTTTCTTCAGAGAGCATCACCGCGTCGGTTCCGTCACGAACGGCAGTCGATACATCGGTAACTTCGGCCCGAGTTGGTCGAATCTGCTCGACCATCGACATCAGCATCTGCGTTGCGGTAATGACCGGAACTCCCGAATAGTTGGCAGTGTTAATAATTAACTTTTGAGCTCCAGGAACCCGCTCAATTGGCAGTTCTAGACCCAAATCACCTCGCGCCACCATAACTGCATCAGAAGTAGAAACAATATCGGTGATGTGGTCGAGACTGCTCGCGCGCTCAACTTTGGCGATAATCGGAATTTCCGCACCAAGGGTAATCGCCGCTTCTCTCGCTTCTGCAACGTCCTTCGATGTGCCAACAAATGAAAGAGCGACGTAGTCGACGAGATTCTCAACTCCCCATGCCAAGTCTTTCATATCTTTCTCGGTAAGGCAGGGAAGGTTCAGATTGGATTCCGGGACCGCAATCCCAGAGCGTGAACGAACTGCTCCTCCCGCTACTATTCGGCAGGTAACGGACATTGGCCCGATATCTTCCGCAACGAGTTCAATTCGACCATCGGCGAGTAAGGCTCGTTCGCCGACTCGCATGACTTCGCCAGGATTAAAAATCGAGATATAGATCTTTTCCGCCGTCCCTTCAGGGTGATCTTCTCCTGGTTTGGAATAGCAGAGCTCAACTGACTTATTGTCTTCGAGTGTGATCTCGCCATCAGCAAGAACGCCAATTCGCAATTTCGGTCCACAAAGGTCTTGAAAGACCGCGACATGTCGTCCCGCTGCTTCTGATTCCTCGCGAACCAACTTTAGCACTTCTGCGTGCTCATCGTGGGTTCCATGAGAGAAATTCAAGCGGGCTACATCCATGCCTGCTGCAATCATTTCTCTCAGCACTTCTCTAGAATTGGAGGCTGGTCCAAGCGTGGCAACGATCTTCGTTTTGCGCTTCGAAAGAGTTCGCATAATATTTCTCGAAATACCAGATACGTTCGATTGACCTCAACCACACTGTTGAAGTCGAATCTGAGCATCATTTCTTACTTTGGAATAAAAGTCACCTGCGGGGCAGTGCGGATTGCGCGGATCAGCTGCTCGGCGGTGATGGCCTGATGCGCCAGCAGGAATTCCATCTCATTGGCGAGACTGGTCATCTGTAAAGCAGGCGAATCGGTTGAAAAGGTATATGGAATTTCGAAACTGTCAAGCGTATTTATAAACTTACCATATTCGGCGGCTGAGGCGATGGCTCCCGTCAGTAGGTTGGATTTCACGCAGAGCTCACAGCAGATGCCCATCTCGGCCATAACCTCGAGGCCACGGGCGTCCTTATCCTCCCAGAACGCGCGTGCAGCAACGACCGGGTGGGCTACTCTTGTCGGTTTGAGTGCTTTGAGCGTGGCAATGAATGTGTCAAGGCTTACGTGAGGCGTCTCGCCCACATGGACAGTTCTCCCCAAGCTATCACCAGCGGCGATATCATACAGCTCAGCCATTTTCTCGAGATCTTCGGGATTCTCCAGAGTCATGGCCGATTCGGGCCCTGCTAAATCTACTCCGATCACTTTGCTCTGCTTTTCGCGCCAATGTTTGATTTTCTCTGCCAGGGTGCGGTTGAGCTCCCAAGGCATATCTCGTGCGAAGCAAAAAAGCAGACCCGTCTTGATCGCACCGCGATAGGCGAGTTCGCTTTCCTCGGCCGATTCACAAGCGGCCCGTATAATTCTGTCGACATCGAACAATCCCGAAGTGCCGCTGGGACTAAGCAAAACACCTGTGCGCTTCATTGGGTTGAAACGAATCTCGAGCTGATTGATTGAGAAAAGGGGATCGGGGTCACCGCCTTCACCTCCGGGGCCCAAACGGGTCATGCCACCAGTTCGATATGCACCATTGATTGCAACACGGACGCTTTCTGCCACCGCCTGGGGCCCAGCTTGAATAAGTTCGACGGTATCGAAGATCTCAAGATATTCATCAAGTGAGCGCGTGCCGTCTCCTCCCGTGCGGTGGAGGAGCCGAATGAAATCCTCATACGAATGAGCAACCCCTCGTATCCCACGAGCGATTCCCATGTCCCAGAGTCGATAGATCGGTACTGAACCACCAAGGTGCGTGTGGAGTTCCGTCAACTCGCGCAGATCTGGGGGGATTACTTGTCGAAGAAGGCTTGTGCTTTTTTTAGATTGTTTCGATCCCATACCGGGAATGCCAATTCACCCGTTATTCTTTTTCCCCGGCTTCGCCCGCAGCGGTCAAATCACTGAGACTAAAAGGAAGCTGTTCAAGTTCAATCGGACCTTCGACTTTCAAAACATACGAATTCAGGCTTTTCTTTTGTAAGTAAAGACCTGTGGTCTCGATATCTCTCGCTCCCTTGGTCATGATGCGCCATTTGCCAGAAAGCTTGTTTACAACTTCTTTGCCTTGTTCTTCCTCCGAAGAAGAATCCGGGTTGGGAATGTCTCGCCGTAGCTCAATGCGCAACAGCGCAGTAAAGCGAGAACTCCCCTTACTATCATCTACATAAGCTCTGGCTATTGTTTCTGCAATGAGAATTGTTGTTGGAGTCTCAGAATCGCCCTCAACGCGCTCCACTTTTTCGCTGACCTTCACACCACTGGCTTGGACTTTTCTCAACCAAGGGCGCTCTACCCCTTCAACGAGTTCTTCGGGAGTAAGTTCGGGGGGGCGTGGGGTGCTTAGCTCGAACTCAATGTTCAATACGCGATCCCCTTTAGTGGTAATTCTCCCCTCTGAAAGAAGACCATTTGAGTTCGTTGACCCAGTCCAGATCATTTCTTTGGCGACGGCAACTTGGGGCTTGTTGCCATTCTCGAGGTTTGCAGCTTGTGATTGGGCTGCCAACAAGAGCGCCTGCACTTGCGCTGGGTCGAATCTCACTGAACTTGGCTCTGGACGGAAGACCAGTTCTGGTCGAGCAAGCACTATTACCAACAAGAGGAGAATCACTCCAAGTCCGATTCGAGTGATCAACAACTGGCGATTGACATACCAGGGAGCAACAACTTGAATTTGGACTTCCTCATTCTCATCTGCTTCGGGAGCAGCCGCTTCACTGCCTTCTTCGATTTCTTTCTTCGCGGGCTTTTTGGAAAATGCGAAATTGCCTGTTGCCATAGGGTCGACAGGGGTAGTTTCTGCCTCGGCAGACGCTTTCTCGTAGGCGTCGAAGTCGGCTGATGCATCCGCAGCTTCCGAGTCAGAAGCTGCGACTGGTTTGTCTGCTTTGTCTGGGGTATCGAGCGATGCTGCTACAGCTTGAATGCTGTCGTTTGATAGATCAAAGACATCGCCACGAAACTCATCTTGGGCTTCGCTGCTAGTTGAGCTACCATTGCTTGAATCGAGGTTTGCGTCGAAATCAATATTGCTCCGGGTTGGCTTTGACTCATCTGATTCTTCGAGTTCAAGCGATAGACTCGTTGCTGGCGCTTTGAGTGTTGGGCTGCCGGTCTCGGCTGCCGGTTCTGCTGCGGTGTTTCGCTCTGCTCGCTCGACTTCAACTAAAGCCTTATTCAGCTCGGCCTCAAGGCTCGCCATGCCGTCGCCGTCTGATTCACTGTCTTGCGCTTCTTTGTCTTGAAGTGCGCTATTGAGCAGTGCCTCGAGATCTTCGACAGATTGGGCGCCTTCACTCACTGAGGGCTTCGCAGGCTCTTTTGTTGTAGCCAACAAGGCCGCACCATCACCAGCGGATGCTTCTGCCGAATCCGCAGTGGTGAGGTCGATAAAGCTGTCTTCGACGGAGAATGGTTTTGATGCAGAAGCTTCTGCCAGGGCCGCCATGAGCGGGTCGATATCGGCACTTGATTCAGAAGAATCTGCGCTGGTACCAGGTGGGGGTCCAAGCATATCGTCGAGCATGCCTTCAAGATCCTCAAGTGAGTGATCTTCTGGATTGCCGAGGGAGTCATCATCTTCGGTGCTTGCGGCTTGGACGTAATCGTCCAATTCGACGCGCGATGCCTCTGAGACGGCTTCTCGAGTAGAAGCGTCAGGGGATTCAGTGAAGTCTTGCTCACTCGACTCTTCATCAGAGTCGTCCGAGTCATTTGAGTTTGAAAGGATTTCAACGTTAGCACCAAGTGCTTCGAGCACTCGGAGATAATCTTCAGCGTGTTGACGACTGATATCTTCTTTGAGGATTACAGGCAGGCTGGAGAACATCTTCTCAACAGCGCCGGTGCCAATCCCGAGCTTTTCTATCAGCTCGCGTTTGAGCGTGGCACGGCCTTCATCGGAAGCCGGCTCGGCGTCGTGGAGAATAACTAAATAACCAGACATAACTTTGGTAAACCTTTTTGTTCCTTTGGTCTCGCAACAACTTGAAACCTTGCCCGATAAGTATCTGATCGAGGGGTGCGTGGTTTCCCCGATGTAGGTATCTCTAGATATGGATGAATCTCAGACCAAATGGATTTAAGATTTGCACAAAATCCCGATGAATCTCTTAGGTGTTTGTTACTCGCTTGCAGCCTGGTAGGGGATTTTAAAGAGGTAGATAAACTGCTGATTATAAAAGAACTTTTCCTAGGTCGCGAGAATTCCCCCCTAGAGAAAGAGCAGCTGGTTGAGAAACTCTCCAGTGGAATAAATCAAAAAATCTGGTCAGAGGCCTGTAGAACCATGGACGAAGCGGCTGAATTGGGGGTCGAACTGCTTTCTCCGCTATGGCCTGGTTACCCGCCAGACTTGCTCGAGATTCCAGATCCGCCCGCCTTGTTGTTTTTGCGGGGATCGCTGCGGACCTCTTGCGGGGTGGCGATTGTTGGAGCGCGGCGTTGCAGTTCCTATGGGTCGCGTATCGCCGTGCAATTTGGGCGAGCTCTGCGGGAAGCCGGTGCAAGCATAGTCAGCGGTTTAGCGATGGGAATCGATGCTGCCGCCCATCGAGGTGCGCTCGAAGCGCAGGAGCAGATCGCTGATTGTTCATCGCCGGCAATCGCCGTACTAGGCTCCGGGGTATGCAGCATTCATCCACGCTGCAACCAAGGCTTGGCAGAAGAAATCTTGGCAGCGGGAGGTGCAGTCATTAGTGAATACGGACTTCGACGAACGCCACGTAAACACTATTATCCCCGAAGGAATCGCATTATCAGCGGCCTGAGCAAGAAAGTTCTCGTCGTTGAGGCTGCAATGCGAAGTGGTTCCTTGATCACGGCACGTCTCGCCTTGGAGCAGGGAAGGGATGTTGCGGCGATCCCAGGCTCAATCACCAGTGTCTCGAGCGAAGGAGCAAATCGCCTTATCCAAAACGGAGCTCAGCTCGTGCTCAGCGCAAGAGATGTCATAGACGATCTACCGGGTCTTCCTCGGCAAAAAGATAGCAAAAGTCCAAGTGAATCAGTCTCGCTTGAGAAACGGCTTGCTTCACTGAGATTGCCCGACTCTGAGCAGGCATTGGCATCTGATTTAGTTCGAGAACTCTCAGCGGGAGAGCTCCTGAGCATCGACCAACTCGCCGAGTCACAAAAGGCTTCCGTCGAGCAGCTTCGCCTCCTGCTAGGTCGTTTGGAGCTCCAAGGACTGATAATCTGCCAATACGGTCGCTATGCGCTTGGCGAATCGATTGACAACTGCTAGGTTTTCGCCCAATTTCTTAGGTCGACTAGCGGTTAGCGCATATGGTGGGTGTAGCTCAGTTGGTAGAGCGCCGGATTGTGACTCCGGTTGTCGGGGGTTCAAGTCCCCTCATCCACCCCAGTTTTCCTCTACTCGACTGTAGATTCCTGTCGCTATCTGCTCGAATTGGGCAACTCGTCTCGATTCTCGCCCCGCTGAGTTTCCCTTTGCGCTGAGCCTACCCATAACACTAGTGAGCTATTGAAGTTGTGTGGTGTAGGCCGAATGAGGAGTTGCTCGATGGTACAACAAGTCGATGATTTCATTTCCGAGTGTTTCGAATACGGGCAGGCGAGACTTGTCGCCTGTATGGCGCAACACACCCTAGCTCAGGTATTACTTCTGGCCTTCTGCTTTGTCTTTGGTGGCCTAATTGAATTTCTCTTTATTGTGAATATCGGCTAACTCTCGCGCGAACAGTCACTCGTAGTTACCTAAGCGACCTATCTCACCGATCTTCATCCTCTTTTTGCCCTGGCTCAGCCATCGGCAAGCAAGTCTTCTTGTTGAGTTTTTTCCTCAGATATACTATAAGTCGCAATTCCCTAATCACTTTTCACCTAAGGAGTCACCTATGCCCCGAGAGTCGCGACGTTCAGAGATCAGCCTTGCTGAGGCAGCTGAACTGGTAGGAGGAGAATTCAAAGGTGATGGGAGTCTGAAGATTACTGGTGTTTGTTCACTTGATGAGCAAAGAGCCGGTTGCATTGCCTTCTGCGACAAAACGAATCCCAAGGCACTTGAAGAGATAACTTCTTCGCTGACAGTAGCTGCACTCATTCTCAAAGACGATGTCGAAGTGAGTGAGCTTCCCGATTCGCTCAATTATATTGTTGTTGCGAACCCGCTTCGCGCCATGACTATCCTGATCACCGAGCTCCATGAGTTCTGGCTTCCGTCGCAAACGATTAGCGATAAAGCAGATATTCACCCAAGTGCGAAGATCGGTGAGAATGTAACTATTGCTGCGTTTTCAGTCGTTGGGGAAGGCTGTCGCATAGATGATGGAGTCGTTATTTATCCACATGTCGTTATCTATCCCGGCTGTCATATTGGCGCTGGGTCAGTGGTGCATTCTGGAGCAATGATTCGTGAGGATACGGTAGTCGGCAAGGGTGCTGTCGTACAGAATGGCGCTATTATTGGTGCTGATGGCTTTGGCTACTTCCCGGATGAAAAGGGATTACAAGCAGTGCCTCAGGTTGGAAATACGATACTGGCAGACGGCGCGGAGATTGGTGCGAATTCTTGTGTCGATCGGGCGACGCTTGGAAGCACGGTAATTGGGCCGAACTCTAAAATCGATAATCTGGTCCAAGTGGGGCATAACACTAAGATCGGTCATAACTCTATCGTTTGTGGTCATAGCGGTATCTCAGGGAGCTGCACTATTGGAAACCAAGTTACTATTGCCGGTGGAGTCGGTATCGGCGATCACACGACGATTGATGACGGAGCTACGTTCGCCGCTCGTTCCGGTCTGGGCTATATCAAGCGCTATAAGAAAGGCACTTATGCTGGCAATCCAGCGATTCCGGTAACCCGTTGGCGTCGCCAAGCCTTGTTGCTCGATCGTCTCCCTGAGTTCGTCAAAGAGGTGAATAAACACTTGCGTGCAGGCAAAACCGCCGAGTAGGTTCCTTCCATGAAAAAGGCAAAGGTTGGCGATACCGTGCAGGTGACTTACACCGCGAAGCTGCGAGACGGCACGGTGTTTGACGAGTCAGAAAAGGGCAGCCCGCTTGAGTTGCTCCTCGGAGACTATACCGTACTGCCCGCTTTTGAAGATGCGATAGTCGGTCTCGGTGAAGGTGAGTCTACCGAAACAGTCGTCTCGCCAGCCGACGCCTATGGAGAGTATCGCGAAGAACTTCTAGCCGAGATGCCTCGTTCTGATCTACCGGAAGATGCGAAGGTAGAAGTGGGAACAATGCTTCAACTGGGTCTCTCAACTGGAGATCAACTGACCGTTACGGTAATCGAGATTCGGGACAAGTCGGTTATCGTTGATGGCAATCATCCCTTGGCAGGCAAAGAGCTGCATTACGAAATCAGGCTTTCTAAGATCACCAAATGTGGCGAAGCGGCTGAGTAGTCGACGACGGCTCGAGCATTCCTCCAATTTACTAAGTTTTCTGAAACCCTAAAGCATCGCAGGGCTGCGTCGATACTTACTGTGGGTAAAGCGGAAAAACAGAGTATATGCGAGGTGTTTTCATGGGGAAACCGGCGGTTTCGGATCGTATTAATCAATTAGTGTTCTTGCTATCGGCGTCAATCGCCGCGGTTATGCTGCTTTTCTCTACAGGATTTCCCTCTGCTAAACTGATCCCGGGAACAGAGTATCAATGCCAAGAATTTCACTGCCAAGAGGCGTCTTGTGAGCGAACCTCGACGTATCAATCACCGATCGATGAAACGAACAAATGGTTTGCTGAGGATGATGGATTTACCCGGACCGTGGTCTGCGAGATCACTGCGAATGAGGAGTCGCAATAGCAGTATTAGATAATAGGCTCTTCGAATTCAACTTCTTCATCGAAAGGAGAGGAAGAGGACGCTGAACTTCCGTTGGTCGGCGCATTCCATTCGCCTTCTTCCCAGCGACTCAAAATATTCTTCACTTCAGCAAGTGGTTTCGCATAGCAGCGCCGCGAATGCTCAACGCAGGCATCGACATGGTTCTCGGCGGGATAATTCATCTTCAGCGTGCGGCCGGAAAAAGCCTCTAGGGTTTCGCCGTCTACCGACATTTTCATACAGAAATCACGGACTCCGAGGTTGATGAAGTCGCGTTCAGAAAAGCGCGGAGTGAACTCATTGGCAATGACCTTGGCGTCCTCACCGCCGATTCGAAACGAGATGATCGAGCCTACGTTACCAAACACAGTAGTTCGAATCTTTTCATCGAGCTGGCCGAGGAACTGATTGGCGATGGTCAGATTCAAGCGATACTTTCGAGCTTCACTGAGGATTTCTTCAAAGGAGTCAGTGGCAAAGTTTTGAAACTCATCGACATAGAAATAGAAGTCAATTCGATCATCTTCGAGCTGATCGGCTCTCGACATCGCCGATTGATAGATTTTCGTGACTGCAATTGCACCCAACAGAGCGGCGTTTTCTTCCCCGAGTATCCCTTTTGATATCTTCATCAAGAGAATCTTGCGATTATCCATGATGTCACGAAAGTCAAACAGGTTCTCTGGTTGCCCGACAATGTTTCGAATCATATTGGTCGAGACAAATTGCCCAACTTTATTGAGCAGTGGAGTAATCGCCTCGTTATCAAACTTCTCGGACCAGCCAGCGAATTCGTTGACCCAGAAGTTCTTGACCACATCATCTTGAATATTGCGGACAATAGTTTGCCGATAGTTTTTGTCTGTCAGCATTTTTAGGATCGACAAGACCGTCGTGCCAGGAGAGTCGAGGAGAGCCAGCGTCGTATATCGCAATACGTGCTCGAGTCTGGGCGACCAGTTTGAACCAAAGAGCTTCTTAAATATCTCAATGAAACCAATGGTAACCCGCATCTTTAACTCTTCAGGCACCTGCTCCAAGGGGTTAAAGCTTGCCGGAAACTGTAGGTCTGAGGGGTCGAAGATCACCACGTCTTTAATGCGGTTCTCGGGGATCAGCCGCAAAATGCTGTCTACCAAATCACCGTGTGGATCGAGTACGCCAACGCCGTGTCCGCGTTTGATGTCATTGTGAATCAACAACTCAAGCATCTTGGATTTCCCCACACCCGATTTGCCGAGCACATAGAGGTGTCGACGTCGGTCGGCCCGTCTGACGCCAAACGGGACTTTTTGATCGCGAAAGTTGGTGTGTCCAAAAAATGAAATAGTCGGGTCTTTTTGGTTGGTCGGCAAATCTCTTGGTGGTGACTGCCGTTTTGAGAGTACGTGTACGAGGTTGGGAATCTCCTTCTCGCGCGGTAAGTGAAAGAGCGTTGAAAGTTCGTTGACGCTTAACAGGAACGGTTTGGAAAGTTCGCGCTTTTGAAACTTCGGCAAATCTACAAGGAGACGCGGCTTACCGATTCGCAGCTGATTGAGATCCAGCGTATTAAAGTTCGACATTGCGCCACAAGCAGCTTTGAGTCGAACCATCGGATTTTCTTTCCGATCCCAGGCGAGAGAGGCGACGCGAATATTTACATGGAACATACGGAGGGAGACTTTTTCGTTGATCTTCGCTTTGAAGGTCTTCGCCACCTCGCGTTTAAACCAATACTTAATTCTGAAGAAATGACGAAAGCGTTCAGCTTGCTTGCGCGTGTTGAGTGAGATGTGGTGAGCAGCGGAGTCTTTCTTCGGTTTTACGACGATTTGAATAAAGAGCGCATTGCCCGGTTTGACCTTGGAGAGAACCGAGATCAAACCAGAGAGCGAATCACCGTCGAAGGCATCGTACGTTTTGAGCGGGAAAATGTCGCCCCGCGCCAGACTCAACTCCGAGCTTACAAAGCGGACGTTTTTCTTAAGTTGGCGAGTGAAGTCGGGGATAGCTTGGATATCTGCTTCTGGGGCAATTGCATACACTTGCCCAGAGACGACTTGGGCGGTGGTTTCATCAGCAGTAAAGCAGAAGGCGATATTTTGTCCGGTAGCAACCATTTCGAAGGAGACTTGCTGACCGCGTAGAGTTTCATGTAGCTGAGTGAATACCTCAGCAAAGGCAGATGCCGTGTTCTCGTTGTCCTGAGGGACTTTGATGATATACGAATTCATTTGTAACTCTTTACTTGCCGAACCTTAGCACCATGGACCCCTCCCATGTCGGCTGGGCAGGCGACAGCTGCATTTCTTACGATATTTCCTAGTAATGTTATGACCTTTCAGCGCCTACTGTCTCATAGCAAGAGGCAATTATACCAATATGTTAGGCTAATTAGCGAGTCGGGTACAAAAGAAGTTACTAAAAGATAGCTTTGCCCGTGATTCTCTACAGTTATCGATACAACAAGCTGTAGTTCAGAGCTTGTTTGTTGGCGGCAAAAATGCAAAATTGGGCCTCGTTTTGCAAGCGGGGGTGGTGGAACTGGCAGACACGCTAGACTTAGGATCTAGTGCGCCTAGCGCGTGGGGGTTCGACTCCCCCCTCCCGCACTCTTAACTTGTGGTAGTACTTACCTGGGAAGGCAACTTTCACCGCCGAGAGCCTCGGTTCATTAACGCTAACATTTGCTTGATGAAGATACCGAGTTCTTCAAATATTCCCAGCATCTAGGATTTAAAGACGAAAATGGAAGTTGAAGCGGCAGCAATGGATTTCAAGATTTCAGTCGAGGAGACCGGTGAGGTCGAGCGCAATATCAGTATCGAAATTCCGCGCGACATCTATCAGCAACGCTTTGAGCTCGCTATTCGAAAAGCCTCTCAGCAAGCGCGGATCAAGGGATTTAGACCAGGTAAGGCGCCGAAGGCGATTATCGACAAACTGTATGGTCAACAAATCCACAGTGACGTATTGGGTGAACTCGTATCCAGCGCCTATCAAGATGCCGTGCAGCAGCATGAACTGAAAGTTGTCGGGTATCCAGAAATCAATATCGATGGCTCCCGCGAGAATGCCGAAGAAGATTTCAAAGTAACCGCTGGGGTCTCTGTTTTCCCTGAGCCTGAGATTAAGGACTATTTTGGACTTTCGTTTGATGTTGAAGTTGAGCCATTTACCCAAGAGATGGTCGATCAGCATATCGAACAAATGAAAGGGGCATATGCCTCAATCGAGCCGATCAGCAAACGAAAGACGGCCAAAGATAAAGACTTGGTAATGGTCGATTTCGAAGGAACAATAGATGACGAGCCGTTTGAAGGCTCCACTGCAAGTGACATCTATATCGAAATTGGTGGCAAGGCCTATCCGGCCGAACTCGAAAGCTCCATTGTCGGCATGAAAGTCGGTGAAGAGAAGCAAGTGGACGTCACCTTCACTGGTGAAGACAATGAAGAACTCTCCGGAAAAACAGCCTCTTATAAAGTCAATTTAAAGGGCATTTACGAGCGAGTCTTACCCGAAGTTGACGACGAATTTGCCAAGAAGGTTGGCATTGGTGAGACCGCAGAGGAACTCCTCGAAAAAGTCGGGGAGATGATGCAAAAGGACCTAGAGCGCCGCAATCGCAGCTTGAGAGAAGAGCAGTATTTCAAGACGTTGCTTGAGAAGAATAGCTTTGAAGTTCCACAGGCGATGTGTGACGAGGAAATTCGCAATTTCCTTTACCAGATGGGTCTTTTAGACCCCTCAAACCCCCAGTCGCAGCAGTTCGATGTTTCTGCGTTTCGAGACACCATGGCCGAGCAGGCTGAATTTCGTGTTCGACAAGCAGTCGCGCTGTCACGCATTATGGAAAGCGAAAAAATGACCAGCTGCGATGAGAAGGAAGTCGAAGCTTGGCTTGAGCAGCGAGCGGTCGATGAGGGGCGCTCTCGTGACGAGCTCGATCGAGTTTATGGTTTCCCAGCGCAGCTTTCTCGGCTACAGAGTATGGTAGCTCGCGAGAAAATGCTCGACCAGCTATTAGAGAAGTCTAAGATTAAAGAAGTTAAAAAGAAGCCAGAGGCAGAAGATGCCAAAGAATCCTAGGAGGGAAGAAGCCGTGACCTACTATGTCCCGTACGTGATTGAGCAAACCGGTCGTGGAGAACGATCATACGATATCTACTCGCGGCTGCTAAAGGACCGTATTATCTTCCTTGGTTCGGAGGTCAATGATCAGGTTGCAAACGTCATCACGGCTCAGCTTCTGTTCCTCGAAAGTGACGACCCTGAAAAGGACATCTATTTCTACATTAACTCGCCCGGCGGATCGGTTACTGCTGGTTTGGCGATTTATGACACCATGCAATATATCGCTCCGGATGTGTCGACCGTTTGTCTTGGACAAGCTGCGAGCATGGGTGCATTCCTTCTTGCCTCCGGAGCGGCTGGCAAACGCGTAGCACTTCGCAATGCCCGGATAATGATTCACCAACCACTTGGTGGAGCACAGGGGCAGGTGACTGATGTTGAAATTCAGGTCAACGAAATGCGACGGCTCAAAGATAACCTCAACGCCATGCTTGCGAAGCATACTGGAAAGGATATCAAAGTGATTGCTGAGGACACGGAACGAGACAACTTCATGTCAGCTGAAGAAGCCTGTGAGTATGGTTTGGTTGATAATGTCGTAGTCGAACGTCCGACAGCATTGAAGCCGAGCTAAGCTCCGTACTTTAGCTAAGCAACAATAATTAAAGGCTTTTTAAAAGCCACCTTGGCGCTACTTCGTAGTTTCTATATACTTTTTCCATCTGCGAAACGGTAATGTACATCTTTGGCTCTTTTTGGCATAACGATAGTAAGTAGTCGAAATGGGCAGTTTGTAGATTTAGGTAGTGTACAGACTGTAGACTCTAGCGTAAGCTGAGAGTTCGCAGTTAGAGTGGTCATTAAAGGAAGAGGGGGCCTGTGACAAAAGGCATCGAAAGAGGACAGTCTGGGTTAGCATGTAGTTTCTGCGGTGCTACTCAGGAAGAGGTTAGAAAGCTCATTGCGGGCCCAGGTGTGTACATCTGCGATCAATGTATCGATCTGTGCAACGATATCATTCTCGATGAAGTCGACGACGATCCAACGGGACCAACTTCCACAAGCATCCCGAAGCCGAAAGAGATACTCAATTTTCTCGATGAATACGTAGTCGGACAAGAAGCGGCCAAGAAGATTCTCTCAGTCGCAGTCTACAACCACTACAAGCGTATCGAAGAGAAGCAAAATTCTAAAAGCGAAGTTGAGCTGGCGAAGTCCAACATCTTGCTGATTGGGCCAACTGGTTCCGGTAAGACGTTACTGGCGCAAACCTTGGCGCGCATCCTCGATGTGCCGTTTACCATAGCTGATGCGACCAATCTTACCGAAGCGGGATATGTCGGTGAAGATGTGGAGAACATCATACTGAGCTTGCTTCAAGCCGCTGACTACGATGTCGAACGGGCTGAGCGTGGAATCGTTTACATCGATGAAATCGATAAGATCTCCAAGAAGTCTGAGAATCCATCAATTACCAGAGATGTCTCTGGTGAAGGGGTTCAACAAGCCTTGCTCAAGATTCTTGAAGGCACCACGGCAAGTATTCCGCCAAAAGGTGGTAGAAAGCATCCGCAGCAGGAATTTCTCCAAGTCGATACCACCAACATTCTGTTCATCGTCGGTGGAGCCTTCATGGGCATGGAAGACATTGTGCGACGTCGAAAGATTGGCAGCGCGATTGGCTTTAGCCCAGAGGAAAACAGCAAAGTCGTTCCTGTAAGACGCAAACAAGGAACTTCTGTCCAGCCGGAAGACTTACTGAAGTTTGGCTTGATACCTGAGTTCATCGGCCGGCTGCCAGTAGTTGCCTCACTTGGGCTGCTGGATGAGAAAGCTTTGATTAAGATCTTGACCGAGCCGAAGAATGCACTCGTGAAGCAATACGAGAGATTGTTCGAGCTTGAAGATGTGCGGCTGAAGTTTACCGAAGAGGCCCTGCGCGCTGTTGCCCGCATGGCCCTTGACCGTAAACTCGGGGCCCGTGGTCTGCGAGCTATCCTTGAAGAAATCATGCTCGATCTGATGTTTGAGATTCCTTCACAAGACGACATCAAAGAGGTGCTTATCTCGGAAGAGACTATTACACGTGGCGATCAGCCATTGGTGGTCTACGAGCATCAGCAGGCAGAAACTGCATAATTCAGGTCGCCAATAATAGCTTCTCGCTTCCGACAATCATTCATGCAATCTATCGGGATTGTCGGAAGTTTGTGGAGTTATCCACAGCCTCCGCTGCTTGGCGCAACAATCTCCTAAGTAATTTGATTCTTTCAGCGATTCGCTCAGATAGCTAAAAACATTGGATTTCACCTTGTGTTCGGGGCACTCCGTGGTTAGACATTAGAGAAGTGGCGCTAAAATAAAAAAAAAGCGCTATCTAGGCGTAACCCTTGGGGGGAAATCGTCGTCTAACTTAGAGTAGCTGAGTAGAATCAGTTGCTGTGTTTTTCACATCAGTGTTTTTTCAGCAGGTGGTTTTACACCACGAGCTGATGACTGAGTTTTTGGTCGGCCCCGGTGTTTGAAGGACTTTGGGACGATGACTGTAGAGGCAAGAATTGGGCTGAATATATGAGCACTCCGATAGAAAATCCTGTTCCATTACTCGCATTGCGAGACATCATCATTTTTCCACAAATGGTGGTGCCCCTATTTGTTGGCCGCGAGAAAAGTGTGCGGGCGCTTGAGGAGGCAGAAAAAAGCAAGAAGCCAATCATGCTCGCAGCGCAGCGCGACGCCAAGACGCATCACCCTGGACCAGACGATATCTTTGATGTCGGAACGCTTGGCGACATCATGCAGATGATGAAGTTGGCGGACGGCACGGTGAAGGTGCTGGTTGAAGGGAAGCGCCGAGCAAAAGTTCAAAAGTATCTCGAAACCGAGGACTACTTCCTCGTAGATGTCGAAGAGCTTCCCGAGCATTACGAAATGACGCCCGAAGTAAAGGGTCTCGTTCGCTCGGTTACCTCTTCGTTTGAGACGTACGTCAAACTGGGTAAGAAAATTAGCCCTGAAATGATTCACCAAATCCACGCGATTGAAGACCCATTTCGCCTGGCTGATGCGGTGATTGTTCACCTCAATATCAAGCTCGAAGAAAAGCAGCAGATATTGGAGACGAATGACGCAGCTGAGCGCCTTGAGAAAATCTATGCCCACATGAAGTCTGAGATCGAGATTCTTCAAGTGGAGAAGCGCATTCGCACTCGCGTCAAGAAGCAAATGGAGAAGACTCAGAAAGAGTACTATCTCAATGAGCAGATGCGGGCGATCCAGAAAGAGTTGGGTGAGAAGGACGATTTCCGAAACGAGATCCAAGAGCTAGAGGATAAGCTCAAATCAAAGGATATGCCGGAAGAGCCGCGCGAGAAGACCGAGAAGGAAATTCGCAAACTCAAAATGATGTCGCCGATGTCTGCCGAAGCGACGGTGGTGCGAAACTACGTCGACTGGATGCTCTCGCTCCCATGGAACGATTTCTCAGAAGACAAGCTCGATATTGAAGATGCAGAGAACGTACTTGAAGACGATCACTATGGATTGACTCGGGTGAAGGAGCGAATCCTCGAGCACTTGGCGGTTCACAAGTTGGTTGGAAAGATTCGCGGACCAATCCTCTGTCTCGTAGGGCCTCCGGGGGTTGGTAAGACTTCTCTCGGTAAGTCGATTGCTCGAGCAACTGGACGTGAATTCGTTCGTATCGCTCTGGGTGGTGTTCGAGACGAAGCCGAAGTACGCGGTCACCGACGGACGTACATCGGTGCACTTCCGGGTAAAATTATCCAGTCTTTGAAACGGGCAGGGAAGAGCAACCCAGTATTCTTGCTCGATGAAATTGACAAGATGTCAGCTGATTTTCGAGGGGATCCATCTTCTGCCTTACTGGAAGTTCTAGACCCTGAGCAGAACAGTGACTTCAACGACCACTATCTCGATGTCGACTATGATTTGTCGAAGGTGATGTTTATTACAACTGCAAACTATGAGCAGAACATCCCCCGACCCTTGCTCGACAGAATGGAAGTGATTCGCTTGGCTGGATACACCGAGCCAGAGAAGCTCGAAATTTGCCGAAAATATCTCATTCCAAAGGCCTGTGAAGCAAACGGCCTTGAGTCAGATAAGATTGCAATTGCCGACTCTGCCGTCCTTTCGATTATCCGCCACTACACGCGCGAGGCTGGAGTTCGAAGTCTCGAGCGCACGGTGAATGCGATTTGTCGAAAAGTTGCAGTCGATGTGGTTAAGAACGGTGCGGATGAAGTTCGCAGCGTGACGAGCAAGAACATCGATCGCTATCTTGGCGTTCGCAAGTTCAAGTATGGCAAGCAGGAAACTGAGAACCAAGTTGGAACTGCAACTGGTCTTGCCTGGACAGAAGTTGGTGGTGAGCTCCTAGTGATCGAAGTCGCGGTTGTTCCCGGCCGTGGTCGTTTGATTATCACCGGTAAGCTCGGAGACGTGATGCAAGAATCTGCGCAAGCAGCAATCATGTATGCGCGTTCCAAAGCAACGCTCTTTGGTCTGCCAAAGGACTTCTACTCGCAAATTGATATTCATATCCACGTGCCAGAAGGTGCGGTGCCAAAAGACGGCCCGTCAGCAGGTGTGGCAATGATTACCAGTATCGTTTCGGCTCTTACCGGTATTCCAGTAGACCGAAACATCGCGATGACCGGTGAAACCACGCTTCGTGGCCGAGTGCTGCAAATCGGCGGTTTGAAGGAAAAGATCCTCGCAGCCCACCGTGGTGGCATCACTCGAGTCCTTATTCCGAAGGAAAACGAAAAGGATATCGAGGAAATACCAGCATCCGTGCGGGCCGGCCTGGAAATCATCACTGTTTCCGACGCCGACCAGGTCCTTCGTGAGGCTCTCTCCATACAAAGCCACGAAGAATACCTCGCAGTAACAGAAGCCCAGAAAATACGCCGAGAGATGCTTTTTTCGAAGCCTGAAGCCGATAAGAAGGCGCTTCGTGTAGCCAGCGGCGACGATGACATGGCTGAAGCCGAATTAGCGCATTAATCCACGGTTTTTACAGGAGTCTGACTTAAACAATCTGGTCAGACTCCTTGTAAAGCCTTGTTGACGCTACCGCCGTTCCTCGGTATTTACGGTCCCTGGCTTTTCTACTTTCATTTGAAATTGTCCACAAAAGATCTGCGGTATTTGCTTACTCTGTCAGAGGAGATAGCGGATAGCAGTTTACCCTTAGGGGCGGTTAGCTCAGTTGGGAGAGCACCGGCCTTGATATAGATTGTCTGGGGTGTGAGCTTTTATATGGTTTTCTCGACTGCGCGAGTGCAGTTATCGGGGTAGCGTGTTGTTGTCTTTTCCAATTTCCGCCTGCGGCGAAAATGAGTAAGGATAGCAGTTTACCCTTACGGGCGGTTAGCTCAGTTGGGAGAGCACCGGCCTTGATATAGATTGTCTGGGGTGT
>CBDUGV010000052.1:0-19089 GCA_965366815.1 uncultured Bdellovibrionales bacterium
ATATTTCGCTGGACGCAAAACAGCCGCATACGGTCGATGTTGTTGTAGATCGCTTGGTGAGCACCGCTGAGATGGGAAACCGCTTGGTTGATTCTATTGAGCTGAGCTTTCGCACTTCAGATGGGCGAATCATTGTACTGACAGAGGCTCCCTCTGGAGAGACCGAAGAGCAGCTCTTTAGTGAGCGGTTTATTTGCGAGACCTGCGATCTGGCTGTCCCAGAGGTTGAGCCGCGACTTTTTTCTTTCAATAGCCCGTATGGTGCCTGCCAGACCTGTCAAGGGTTGGGGATGGCGGAAGATGAATCGCCCTGTCTCAGTTGTGAAGGGACGAGAATTCGTGCTGAGGCGAGAGTATTTCGCTTGTCGGACACATCGTTACCCGAGCTACTGTCGTTGCCGATTTCAGATGCATGTCTTTTCTTTCAGTCACTGAGTTTGACTGAAACAGAGATAAAGATGTCCGAACAGCTGATAGCCGAGATTTGTCGCCGCTTGGGCTTTCTTGAAACCATGGGCTTGGGATATGTCGCACTGGATCGTCGGGCCACAAGCCTTTCGGGAGGGGAGTTACAGCGTATTCGCCTGGCGAGCCAGATTGGTGCAGGGCTCTCTGGAGTACTTTATGTATTAGATGAACCAACAGTGGGGCTCCATCAACGAGACACCGAGCGCCTATTGCATTCTCTATTAGAACTTCGGGATCAACAAAACTCCGTATTAGTAGTGGAGCATGATGTACAAACCATTATGGCCGCCGATTATGTTATCGATCTCGGACCGGGTGCTGGCAAGCAAGGAGGACAGATTGTCGCGCAGGGCCCACCGGCTGAGTTTATCAAGAATGAGCAATCACTTACTGCTGCCTTTCTCTCCGGTCGTAAGGACGTCTATGCCCCCAACAGTCGCCGCTGCCTTGGTTCGGATTTTCTGACACTGAAGGGGGCTCGGTTACACAACTTAAAGGACGTCACTCTTTCAATACCCTTGCACACCTTTACCTGTGTCACCGGGGTTTCTGGGTCCGGAAAGAGTAGTCTGATCGAAGAAACCCTTCGTCCAGCGGTAGCTGAGGCCTTGCAAAAGAAGCGCTCCAAGAAGAAGGTCACGACCAAAAATTTTGATAGCATCGAGGGAGAGAAGAAACTTGATTCACTGCTGACCATCGATCAGTCGGCGATTGGTGCGAGTAGCCGCTCAACTCCCGCTACCTATGTTGGCTTATTTGATCCACTTCGAGCTTTGTATGCCCGACTTCCTGAGGCCCGGGCCAGAGGTTATAGCGCCGGGCGCTTTAGCTACAACGTCAAAGGTGGGCGCTGTGAGCAATGTCAGGGAATGGGCTCTATTCAAGTGGAAATGCATTTTCTTCCTGATGTCTTCGTCGATTGCCCGGAATGTCAAGGGTCTCGCTACAACAAGGATACCCTCGATATTCGCTACAAGGGGTTTAGCATTGCCGAGGTGCTTGCGATGTCAATTGAAGAAGCCAATCAACAATTTGCAGCCGTTCCTGAAATTTCTCCCAAGCTACAGCGACTAGCTGAGGTCGGCCTGGGCTATCTCAGCCTCGGACAATCTTCAACCACTCTCTCCGGCGGAGAAGCACAGCGTGTGAAACTCGCCGGAGAATTAGCGAAACGGCGAAACGGACATACCTTATATTTGTTGGATGAACCGACCAGTGGGCTTCATCCTGCAGATGTAGACAACTTACTGCAAATTCTTCATCGACTTGTTGATGAAGGAAATACAGTTGTGGTGGTTGAGCACAATCTGGATGTCATCGCTGGCGCCGATTGGTGCATCGATCTCGGACCGGACGGAGGCGAAGAAGGTGGGATGATCGTAGCCCAAGGAACGCCCGAGACAATTGCAGCTTGCGAGTCGTCACATACCGGCGTTTGCCTACAGAATTTCTGGGATTCTAAGGGGAGTGAGTGAGATCGCTACTAGTTTACTCGTTCCAAATTCGCTTTGTACTGGCTGTTCTGCGGTTCCAATCGAAGCGCAGCTCCGTAGGCTTCAGCCGCATTCTTACTTTTCCCTGAACGTTCATAGGCAAAACCGAGATCATTCTGAATTCTGGCATTACTAGAGTCGAGCTGCACCGCTTTCTCAAGCTCCGCTATCGCTTCATCATACTTTCGGGCATCGAGAAGTGCTTTTCCGAGGGCAGCCTGGGCTTTGGCAAATCCAGGCTCTAAGCTTAAACTTTCCCTGTATGCGGCGATCGCAGCATCGAGCTGTCCCAGACGTTGGTTCGCATAGGCGAGTCCATAGTGCGTACTGGCTTTGGTCGGTTCCAGTCGAGCCGCCTCCTTGAAATGAGTGATCGCTGACTGATAGTCGCGGATCATATTGTAAGCATTGGCCACGGTAAGCTGTGACGAGGCATTGTTGGGATCTCGCTCAATCGCCTTTGTGAGGACTGGAATCGCATCTTTATAGCGGTTCGATTTGAGAAAAGCGTTTCCCAAATTGAGCAGCGCGGTTGTAGAGTCGGGATTTAACTCAGCAGCTTTCTGCAAAGCGGTGACAGCCCCATCGTATCGACCAAGTTTGTTGTACACCCATCCCAATCGCTCTTGGACAAAAGCGTCTTTCGGCCGCAGACCAGCCGCTTGTTCATACAGTGTAGCGGCTTTTTGATACGATCTCGATTTCACTGCCGTTTGAGCTTCCGAAAGAATATCGCGATACGAACTCTCTGCGTCAGTTGAACTGCCACTTGCGCCTTCAGCTACCCCTAACGCAGTTGTGGTTCCATTTGTCTGCACTGGTTGAGCCTCAGTGCTTGCAGTAGTGGCTTGCACTCCAGTATCTGAACCCGAGAGCGCTTCTCTCGCCATCTTTAGTGCTTCTGGGTCAAGGGTAGTCGTGCCTACTCCGGGCTCACGTAGTGATCCAGCAGTAGAAGCAGGATTCTCTTGCAGCACCTTAAGCGCCGCAAGGGCCTCGTCCGAACCTATTCGCTTGAGGGCGCCAACAACGCTGTCGTACACCGCATCGCTTGGGTCATCAAGTCGATCGATTAGCGGGTCAACGGCTTTTTCATTTTTTAAACGTCCAAGCGCATTTGCTGACCAAAAGCGAACTTTCGAATCTTTGTCTTTTAGTCCAAGAATCAAGGATTCTAAAGACTCATCGCCGCGCTTGACTAATTCATCGGCAGCCGCAACCCGCTCATCTCTGTCCGTGGAATGAAATACCTGTACGAGCTCTTCTACAGTTTGCGGTTTCGCTTGCTCGGCAACGGCAGCGAGCTCTGCCTCAAGTTCTGCTGTCGCTGCAGCTTCTTCCTCTGGTAGCGAAGCAACGACTGGAGGCTCAGGTTTCACCAGAGAATTCACGCTATTCTCGGAACTCAAGGGAGGAGTCGCTTTTTTCGGGGGCAAGATGAGCCAATAGACTGTTCCGGCGAGAATCGCCAACACAGCCAAACCATTCAGTGCCGTTTTACTTCCAAAGGAAGTCGACCGACGACGAACAGGCGGACGGTTTTCTTTGTCCCAACTCACATTGTTGCTATCACCGAGTGTAAATGAGTCTTTTTTCTTCGGCTCTGGTTCGCTTGCTAATGCCGCAGCCCTTTGCGAGGCAGTAACTTCTTGCCCCAGTGCAGCTCGTTGTAAGTCATCGTTGAATTCTTGGGCACTCTGATAGCGAAGGTCGACGCTTTTCGCCAAGGCCTTCATCGTAACTGCGGCAATATCTTTCGGAATATCAGCTCGATGATTGCTGAGCGGGATAGGGTCGTCGTTGAGGCATTTTACCATCAGATGCATCGGGGATTCGGCCTGATGCGGTTCTTCTCCGGAAAGCATAACATAGAGTATCGCACCCAAGGAGTAGATATCACTCCTTCCGTCTATTTCTAATCCTTGAATCTGCTCCGGCGACATGTATTTGGGTGTGCCAACTATCATTCCCGTCTGAGTCATGCTGTTGAGAGAATTGCCGGCACGTCCGATTATTTTTGCAATCCCGAAATCGAGGACGACCACTTGATCGCTCCCATCTCGTCTTGTGGAAATCATAATATTATCGGGCTTTAAATCTCGATGAACGATCCCAGCGGCATGTGCTTCGGAAATTGCACCACACACCTGCTTCATTATCGTAGCTATACGAGGTATCGGCATTGGCCCGTGTTCTTCAATCAAGAAACCAAGGCTCACACCGTCAATGAGCTGCATGACGAGATAGGGGGAATCCTCATGCACGCCATAGTCGTGAATAATGATAGCATTTGGGTGCTGTATCGTGCTTGCAGTTTTTGCTTCTTGCTTAAAGCGTTCTAGAAACTCTTCGCTATTGTGATCGATGAGTTCGGGTCGGAGGACTTTGAGCGCTACGACGCGATCCATGAGGGTATGTTGTGCCTTGTAGACAGCACCCATTCCACCATCGTTAATCTTTTCGAGAATTTTGTATTTCCCGTCTATGGTGATGTTCACCCAGGGATCGTCTGCGCCCACGCTCATTGCTCTACTATCCGCCCTCATGCGTTACTAGCTTCACCGCGAAAGTGTAGCAGAACTGCTAACTCTTTACAATCTAAAGCGTTTTTTCTAAAATCGACATTTCCTGTGGAGAGAGGTGCGCAGCGATGAACTGTGAGAAATGTAGAAATCCGTTTACTGTAAGCACTTTAGAGCAGCAGTTTGTGCAGAGCTCGGCACCCCAAGTAGCAGGGAAGCCTGAAATGCTCCCGCTCCCGACCGTCTGCCCGGATTGCCGCCGCCAGGAATTGATGGCCTGGCGAAATGAGCGATCACTATTCCAACGTCCCTGTGACTCTTGCAAGAAAATCAGTATCTCTATGTATCACTCCGAGTCTCGGTCTAAGGTCTACTGCCAAGAATGTTTTTGGGCAGATAGTTCAGACCCGCGGGCTTCTGGACGAGAGCTCGATTTTTCTCGCGATTTCTTCCCGCAGTTTGCCGAGCTGCTTTCGGAAACACCGGTTGTCGGATTGATAAATGTCCATGCTGAGAACTCAGCGTACTGCAATCGGATTTTCGATGGTCGAAACAACTATATGTCGTTTATTGCGCTCTATCAGCCAGAGAATCTGACACACACATACTACACAGCGAGCAGTACAGATTCGATTGATGTGAGCTACGGTCAGAAAGTTCAGCTTTGTTACGAACTGGTAGATGCCGAGAATTGTTATCAGTGCCAATACGGCAATCGTATCACCGATTGCAGTGATTGCTACTTTTGCCAAGACTGTCTCTCGTGCTCCAATTGCTTCGGTTGCAAGAACCTTCATCAACAAAAGTATTGCGTGTTCAATGAACAGTATACAAAGGAACAGTATTTTGCCTTTCTACGTGAGGCAGCTCTTGGTTCCGCAGCTTCTGTTGCTCGTTGGAGGGAGAAAAGCACTCAGTTCCATGCCACACTTCCTTCTCGAGCCGTGCTCACGCGCGCGACAGAACTCTCGCGTGGATCGAACTTATTCTACACGAAGGAATGCCTAGATTGTTTCGATCTCTATGAGTGTGAGCGTTTGTTGCATTCTGGTTTTTCTGAGAAAAGCTATGATTCAATGCACATCTACGGCTCTGGACTGACGCATCATTCCTATAACTCAGTGACGACACAGGAAGTAAGTGAAGTCTTTTTCTGTGCAACCGCAGTTGAGAGCTCAGAGCTGCTGTATTGCTATGATTGCTTCGGGAATTCTAAGAACTGCTTTGGTTCGATTGGATTAAAGAAGAACCAGTACTGCATCCTCAATACACAGTATTCGAAAGATGAATACGAAGCTCTTCTACCCAAGATCATAGCTCATATGCGATCGACAGGTGAGTGGGGTCGCTTTTTTCCTTCTGAACTTTCGCCATTTAGCTACAACGAGACGACGGCTCACGATGATTTCCCTTTGTCGCGAACAGAGGCACTTGAGGCCGGATTGCGTTGGAATGACCAGATGGATGTGTTGCCGGATATACAGCGAGCTGTTGATGCAAAAAATCTTCCCGACGCAATTGCTGACGTGGAGCAGGATATCCTTACAACTGCTGTTCGTTGTGAAACAACTGGACGACCCTATCGCATAGTCAAGCACGAACTCGAGTTCTACCGAACTCATTCCATCCCTCTGCCTCGCAAGCACCCAAGCGAGCGCCATCTCAACCGGATGCGTCTGAGAAGCTCTAGAACTCTTACCGAGCAGGCATGTGCAAAGTGTCACGAGAATACGCTCAGCTCGTGCAAACCCGATCAAGCGGCTCTGGTCTATTGCGAAGAGTGTTACCGTTTGGAAGTCTTCTAGGTTTGGACTATGTCGGGGGTATCGAAAAAATCGACGATACCCGTTTGCAGGTCGTACTCCGCGCCAACCACTACCACTTCTTTCTTAATTATCAGTTGTTCCAGTAATTCCGAGCCGTGTCGCAAGTTGTTCATCGATGCATAGACATTTGCACGCACAGCTGTCTGAATCAGTTTTTCCGGTGAGAGGTTCAATTCTGGGTCGAGAAGCGGCCGCACCGCCGGGCCAATGCGATCTACGATTGAGCGTAGGTTTCTGCTTTGATTACCAGTCGGTTGATTGAGTTCTTCGATGGTGGCACTCACCGCTCCACAGTTTGAATGGCCTAAGATCACCACAAGCTGTGTGCCAAAGCGATCGGCTGCAAATTCCACACTTCCCACTTGAGAAGGTGCGACGATGTTCCCGGCAACCCGAATGACAAAGAGAGTACCAATACCTTGATCAAAAATTGCTTCAATCGGCACCCGAGAATCTGAACAGCCAATTACTATGGCAAAGGGCTTCTGTCCCTTTGCCGCTAAGCCATCCTTTAGTTCATGAGTCGCGATCGATTTTTCAGCGACAAATCGATTATTTCCTGTCTTCAAACGCTTGAGAGCTTGTTCTGCTGTGAGCACTAGGATTGGTCCTCAAAAACTTACTAAGTTCTTTTTTATTGAAATTAACACAGAGTTAGACTAATATGATGGATTAGTTTAACAGACGCCGTAGGCTTTTTATCATGGAACGCACGCATTTTGCAGCAAACATTTCTATCGCGCAACACTGGTCGATCGCAACACCGGAGCTCCTAGGTTACTCAGAGTCCTCCGCCACGCGAGCGATGAATTCAATTGTCGAGACAGGATCTATCAAAGGCACAGCGCCTTCTAGAAGCACTGATTCGGATTGGATTGAGTCAAGGAATACAGACGTATTCTGGACACCGGTGACCTTGCACGACTATGTGCGTTTTAAAGGCCGGTATCAGGCTCCAGGAAACCCGGACGGTACTCAGTAAGCTACTGAGAGTTCTCTGGGTTTTCATCGAGCTTAGACTACTTGGGCTGTGTTTTCTTAAAAGCACAATCTCACACTGAATAATTTGAAATTCGATCGGGGTAGATACTCCCTGACGGTTCTCTCTTGCCCTCTGCTTTGGCTTCGTCCTGATTTTCAGGACCTCGCATTCTTGCGCCGTGGGTTTAGAGGATCGCGGGAAAGGTTTTGCGACGACAGCGTGTCGTTGCACCCGTGGTTGAGAGACACCACTTGTTCCGGTCGAAAGGAGACCATCATGTACAACTTTGGAAAATGCATTGGACTACTTGTTGTAGTCGATGCCGTCGGCACGGCGGGATTTTTGATGTGCAATAAGTACGTCTTTTCGGGGCATGGCTCGCTGGCAAGCGCAGCGGCAATGGGGGCTCTGATGTGCTGCATTTTTATGGCTTTAGGCATAGGCTTCGGCATACTGGAGCGCTCTTGGAGCTTGAACGCTGGCCAGAGCTATATGCTTTTGCCAAAGGGGCGCTGGGGTGGATTCTTTCTTTGGGCCCTGCTTGGCATAGTCGGAGATATCCTATTCCTATGTGCGATTACCTTTCACATGTCGCTGGCATTTGGGGGGATTCTGAATCGAGGAGTAATCCTGATTATCGTAAACGTCGGGGCTTGGAGGATGTTTCGACAGCGGTTGAACAACCGACAATGGTTTGGCGTTTTCTTCGGGTTCTTAGCTGCAATAGGAACGTTTACGCTCGTCTCGCTTGAGAGTGGAAGCGGATTACCTGGTGCCGCTATTGAGTGGCGAGGGATTCCTCTCTGGACATTCTTTACCCTGGCTGGGGCATTTTGTTTCGGTGCCAAAGATCTCCTCACTCGTCGCCTGCTCACGGAAGTTCCGGTTGGAACCAGTATTTTCTGGGCCAATTTGTTGGGCTTGCCAATGTGTATACTCGTATTGCTGGTGACTCACACTTGGCTACCAAAGGAATACTGTAGCTACCCGGAGTACTTCATCGTCGGCGTGCTACTGGGGTGTCTGTTCTTAGTCTTTGCCGTGCCCTGTCGGCATACTGCAAAACGACGAGAGCTGAATCCGGCATTGCATAGTGAGGTGAGGGCGGGAATAGTGCTGATGCTCTGTTTTGCCTTTGATATCGCCTATCATGGCATGAACATCCTTGGTGCGAGTAGCACTGGCAGTATACGTATCATACTGGCTGCAGTGTTTCTTAGTTCCTTGGTTAGTCTGATTCTGTTGTCAGTTGGGTCTTTTCCAAACGCTGATGGCGAAAGCGATTTGCCAAGCTGAATGCAAACTGGAGGTTTTCGTTGCTGCGAGAGGTATTTCACCCCTCGTAGCAACTCTTTTTTCCCCGCGATTCTCGTATCAAAGGTTCTTGAACGACGAGAGTTTCAAATCGAGGGCAGGAAGTTATAGCGGCCAATCCCCCGGCAAGCCAAACTGACGATGCAGCCATTGACCTGTACTCGATTGGAGAATGAACCACTCACCGCTCCACCATCGAAAAACGACTCTATCGTCCTTTCCATCACCTTCCTGGTCGTGACAAAGCGGCCAGTCGCCTGCAACACCAAAAGAGGCAAGACTCACTCCTCCATGTTGATCGACCCCATACCAGTCTAGAAAGGAGCTTCCGTTGATATGAGTTACTACTCGTTCATCGACCCGGTCTCCATCGAAATCGCAGCCAAGGGTTGCATCACCTGGGAAACCCCAAGGGAGTGAGTATCTCAGCTGGTCAGTAGAGTCTTTTACGGCCCAGTAGCGGGCGGGTTGCCAAACAGTTACAAAATCGGCTTTGCCGTTCCCGGTAAAGTCTCCGGCTACGATGTCGTGAAACGGTCCCCCGAGTTGCACAGTTATCATTGCATCTTGATCACCGAGTAGGGCTCGACTGCGGTTAAATCCAGCGCTTGAAGCAAGCACGTAGAAAGTTCCAGACCAGACTCGATAGACTCCAATATCATCAAAGCCATCACCGTCGTAATCGGCGACTAAAGGTAAGTCCCCGTATAAACCCCATTGGATTGCGCCGAGCGTGGCGTAGTTATTGCCTGAGTAGCGGAAGTACCACATACCAGTTGTGGGACGCCAAACTGCAAAATCCGGTTTTCCGTCTCGGTCAAAGTCACCTATTTTGGGGAAATCACCAGAGAGGCCGTGTTGCAGGCTCCAATGATTGGCATAGTCATACCCTCCAACTGAGGGAAGGACATACCAAACTCCGGAGCTCGGTCGCCAGACGACGATTTCTCGCTTGCCGTCTCCGTCAAAATCAACTGCAACCCGAGTTCTGTCTTCTATCGAGAAGCGCTGGGCTCGATTCGAACCGACCAGGGCTGGCGAGCTGGTGTTATGGGAGAGGAGTAGATGGTTCCCCAGTACTCCAGTTGGCACGAAGACCCCAATGGTCGCACTGGCTCCGAAGCTGAGCGCTGTATCTGTAGCTTCCGTGTCCAGATAGTGATACTCTATTCGGCCATCCGAGTAGAGCTTGGCCTGGAATCGTATTTCCTGAGCACTCGACCCACTTTCTCTGTGGGCGTAATGCACAACAACCCAACTCACAGTGAGGTGGTCACTGCTTGCAAATACGGAAACACCTCCCTCTGCTGAATGCGGGGAAGGGTAGAGATCGTCATGATAGGGACTGAGACCCGGTTCTTGCTGATTTGAATAATCTAGTTGGAGAGGAAGCTCCTCGCCTTCAGCCAAGGGCAGGATTCGCCCGTTTGCAGACACTGCGAGCCGTCGATACTGTTTCTCAAAATAGGGAAAATCGAACGGAAGGACGACTTCGTAGTAGCCATCATCAGTCGAGATAACTTTGGTCCCGATCGGATCTGCTGCGAGGGGGATGGCACTGTTGCTGTAGTTCGGACGGTCATTTGGATCGGGAAGTGGCGTTCTGGAGTCCGTCAGCGCATTCATTGCGCTCACCGTACCTGGAGCAAAGATTGCTCCGAGTAGCGTCGGAAGGGGCTTTATGGTGTGAATTACTCGCTCCCGCAAGGCTGCCACGGAAAGACCCGGTTCGCGCGAGGCGACCAATGCCGCAACACCGCTGACGTGGGGAGCTGCCATCGAGGTTCCGCTCAGCGTCGTATAGCCCGAGCCAAGCCAGGTGCTGAAAATATCCACTCCGGGTGCGGCTACATCGACGGTGTTTGCTCCGTAATTCGAGAAACTAGCCAGATTTCCACTGTGGTCTATTGCAGCTACAGCAACGACATTATCTTGTTCGTAGTTGGAAGGATAGTTGGGAAGAAAATCATTGTCGTTTGACGAGTTCCCAGCTGCCGCAACAAACAAAATTCCTACATTGTTTGCTGCTCGCACTGCATCTTCTAGGGCTTGCGAATGACCGCCTCCGCCCCAGGAGTTACTTAGAACGCGAATATTTACTCCGGCCTGTCTGAGGCGGATAGCATATTCGATTGCCTCGATCGCATCTTGGGTTGATCCGAATCCAGCACCGTCGAGGAATCGGAGAGCTAGAATCTTTACATTCCAACTTACGCCTGTGACCCCAAGGCCGTTGTTTCCAGCCCCGGCTATGGTTCCAGCGACATGCGTGCCGTGACCGTTCTCGTCTATCGGATTTCCGCTGTTGCTAATTGCATCAAATCCATGGATGTCGTCGATGACTCCGTTCCCGTCATCGTCAACTCCATTGCCCGGAATCTCACCGGGATTTACCCAAATATTAGGAGCTAAGTCAGGATGCTGGTAGTTGACACCGGTATCGACTACGCCGACGACAACGGCCGTGCTGCCAACACTGAGATCCCATGCAGCTGGCGCATCGATGTCGACATCGAGAGAACCACCTGTCTGCCCATAATTGTGCAAACCCCAAAGCTGAGAAAAGCTGGGGTCATTTGGAACAGTGTCATTGATTGAATAGATGTAGTTCGGTTCTATGTATTCGACTACTCCCTGAGCGAGAAGCTCTTTCGCAAGACTGTCATTGAAATCTTGACCTGGAGCAGTTTCAACGAGATGGGACCCCGTGAGTTCATTGCTTTCGACGAGCTGAACCCCTAGCTGCGCTTGCACTGAGGTACTTTGCACCGTTTTCGTTTGTGGTGCGAAACGAATTAAATATTGGCCTGGAACCGTTGTAGGCTCTGCCGTCGCGTTTGCAACGAAGACAAAAATGAAAAGAAAACCAACGAACCAAGGCGCCCAACGTAAGCTGCGCACAACTGACCCCCACTAAAAAACACGAGCTACTGCTCCACACCTAGTAAAGAGATCGACAGAAGTACGAGAATCCTTTAGCGCGTTTTGCGAGCAGGGATACGGAATAGCGTAGGGGAATTGCTCAAAAAAACCGCGTTTTTAGAGCGGATATTCAACAGAGATAGCTAAGTCGTTGTAAGTGCGACGGAATGAAAGAACCACAAGATCTCACTCTGGAAGAAATGGCAACAAAACGGGCTAGATCGGAGGCTTTCAGAGCGGAGCGATTTGATGGGGGCAAATGACCATGGCCTGCGAGAAGACAGACCAATGGAGCCAATGGATCAAAGGAAACTACTGAGCAAATGCAAATAAACAGGTGGACCAATTAAACAGTGGTCCAAATGAACTACGGGCCGGGTGAACCCTATTTGTCGATAGATTCAGTACTTGGGGAATCCATCGCCGAATCCATTCCGGAATTGATCGTCGCATCCTCAGATTCAGAGGCAGTTGGAGTATTTTCGATTTCTAACTCCGGCATTGTGCCTTCTGCATCGCTGCTGGAGGCTTCCATGCTTTCACTTGAAGCGCTCTGTTCTTCAGAACCCTCTTCCTTTGCGTCAGCAACTCTTACGACTTTCGCTGCATGAAGGCCCTTATCGCCCTCACTCAACTCGTAGTGAACTTCTTCACCGTCTTTTAGAGTTTTGAAACCGTCCCACTCGATAACTGAGTAATGGACAAATACATCTCTACCGCTCGTGTGCTCAATAAAACCAAAGCCTTTGGCATCATTGAACCATTTTACAACACCGCGCTGCAATTCAGCCATTGTTACAGACTCCTAAGTTTTTACCACCAACCCTGCCACAAACCGCCTCAGTTTCTGTGAGCATAAACACCCAACAGAACTATTGAACCCGTAGCAAACACATTGAATAAAATGCTGCTACATCTAAGAGCATTATTCGAAAGCAAGATGTTTGGCAATAGTATAAATTGACCTAACTCAGTGCAATTCAACGGAAAAGATCGAGCACGAAAGGCGAGTACTGCATCTTACTTAAATTAGCTTGCTTTGCTTTTGCAGATTTTTCTCTTGTCCAAGACAACTTTTTTGAGGTTTGGAAAAACTTGCGCTGTTAATAACTCTGTAACTCTTTGTTATTTCACAAGAACTTTCTTGCAACCTTTTGCCTTTAAGAATTATCCAAATACATGGGGAGATAGATGTTCTAGGGCCTATCCCCGAAATATTGGAGGTGTTAACGGTTCGCTGACTACACAATTTATCACTTGTCTGATGTAAAACCTTATGCGAGTGGTAAAGTAGGTTAATTGGTTTTTCACCTTAAAACGCAGAGTAGTTTAATGGCCAATACCACTGGTTCTTCCTCAAATACTCCAGCAGACAACACGACCTCTTCTGATGCTGATAAGAGCGTCGGCCGTACAACGGATTCTTTTTCCCATTATCTTACTGCGCTCGCACAATGCAGCACAGAGGGAGTGGCTTTTGTTAATTCGGATGGCGTAGTCGATTTTGTAAATTACACGGCAGCAACACTCATAGGTCGAACACAAGAAGAATTGCTTGGAGTAGATTTCTTTTCGCTTGTAAAACCGACGAGCTGCAGTATTGAAGATATTTCGCTGAAAAGAGTTTGGCGTGGTCAGTTTCAACTCCTCGGCTTGGAGCAAACTCTGGATGCCGTGGTGCAACACACTGCGCCTGTGCCAGGGAGAGGGCCGGGAATGGTTGTCTGCCTTAACGTCGAGGGAAGCTCTCTTCAAACTCCTCCCCAAACCTTTCACCAGACCAAGCTTGAAGCACTCGGTGTGCTTTCAAGCAGCATCGTTCACGATCTCAACAACATTCTTACCGGAATTCTCGGCCACGTATCTTTTTTAAGGCTTTCTCTTCCGCCTGAAGTGACCGATCAAGAATCGCTTGGAGCGATTGAAGACGGTGCGCGCAAAGCAGCGTCGATGACCCAGCAGGTCCTCGAGTTTGCAAAGGGAGAGGAACTGGTGCTCGGCCCGGTGAATATCAGTCGAGTTATCAACGATGGATTGACCTTGTTGAGTGCATCTCTTCCGGAGAATGTGCAGTTAAACGTGCATGGAACCGAAGATGAAGTGCATGTCGTCGGTGACGAAGGGCAACTCAATCAGCTCATTCTCAATCTGACCGTCAATGCCAGAGACGCCTTGCCAGACGGTGGAACCATAACGGTCGAGCTCGGTACAAGAGTTTTTAGTGACTCGGTTCACTGCTCAGAGCTTGGCATCGAAGTAGGGGATTACGTGCTCCTCTCGATAAAAGACAATGGTCAGGGTATCTCTGACGAGGTTCGAGATAGAGTCTTTGAACCGTTCTTCACCACGAAAGCTCAACATGGAACCGGTTTGGGTTTGGCCACTGTTCAAGCCATCGTGAAAGCTCACCGTGGTGTGCTCTCCTTACATACTGCCGCTGGTCAGGGAAGTTGTTTTGAAATCGCATTGCCAAGTAGCTCCGCGGTTGAAGACCTCATTGCCGATTCAGATGATGAAGCTTTGCCGACTGGAACCGAGCGAATCCTCGTCGTGGATGATGAAGAAACCGTTCGCACTATCATTCAGAGAAGCTTGGAGCATCTCGGGTATGAAGTGGTAGTGGCAAGTGACGGCGTTGAGGCACTTGAGATCTACGCAGATAGTGTTGATAGCTTTGCCTTGGTAATAATCGATATGATTATGCCCAAGATGCCCGGCGATGAGTTGTTTTACCGGCTTCAAGAACAAAATCCTCACGTTCAGGTACTTATCGCCTCAGGATACGCCAGTGACAGTAGAACGAAAGCCATTTTGGACGATGGGGCACTTGCTTTTATCCAAAAGCCGTTCGCCGTTGAAGAATTAGCCCAAGAAGTTCGTCAATGCCTCGATCAAGAGCTCGAGATCGAAGAAGCGGCCTAGTCGGCGAATTATCTACAGATTCTCTAGACTTTTGCCGCCGTGGTCCGTAAAGTGGGCAGCCAATGACGACTAGAACCTTTTCCATAGGCGGGATTGCAGTAGACCCCAATTTGATACTGGCGCCAATGTCCGGCGTGACCAATATCTGTTTCCGACGCCTCATTCGAGATGAGAACCCCAATGCTCTTGGGCTCGTGGTTACCGAATTTATCAGCATTGAAGGATTAACCCGGCAGAATCTCCGCAGCCTGCAAATGATGCGCTTTCGCCAGGATGAACATCCGATCTCTATTCAAATTTTTGGCCATGATGTAAACCGAATGATCGAATCGGCCAAGATGGTTGAGGATGCAGGCGCTGACATTCTCGACATCAATAGCGGCTGCCCCGTTCCGAAAGTTGTTCGCCGTGGCGGAGGCTGCGAGTTGATGCGGCAACCGGAACATATGGCCAAGCTGCTGACTGCGGTTCGCAAGAATATTTCTATTCCTCTTACTCTAAAAATTCGCTCCGGCTGGGATGAAACCAGTAAGAACGCGATTGAAATAGCCAAGATGGCCGAGGATTGCGGGATCGCGATGCTGGCCGTTCACGGACGGACCCGCAAAATGTTGTATCGCGGTGCGGCAGATTGGAATCTGGTAGCTCAAGTAGCACAGAGTGTTTCTATACCGGTTGTAGGCAGCGGAGATGTCGTCGATTTCGATAGCTTTCAGCTGGTGGAACAACTCGGTTGCGCAGGGGTAATGATTGGTAGAGGTGCACTGAGCAATCCTTGGATCTTTAGCGAAATCCAGGCCCGGCGATCCGGCGTGCCCTATGAACGCCCCAACGATCTTGCAACACCAGATGTGCTAGAGCGCTATTCGGAGTACTTGCGTGAGGAGCTCCCCGATAAAGCGGTAATTGGCAAACTGAAGCAGTTTGCATCGCAGGTCACGAGAAGAGTGAAAGGCTCTGCGAGAGCACGACGTGCACTCTGTCAGAGTTCATCAGTTGAAGAATTTCTCGAGGTTCTCGATCAGTGGCGTGAATATCTCCATTTGGGCAATAGAGCGGGGGAGACAGAGAGCCGATTCTCTGCTCATTCACTGCCATCTGAATCGAAAGCGGCTACGCAGGAACCAGTTGAGACGGAGAGCGCGCATGCTGCAAATTGAAAACTTTTGCAAAGCGTTTAAATCCGGTCCCGCCCTTCAAAACGCCTCATTTACTGTTGAGACCGGCTCACTTGTTGGACTCGTTGGGCCGAGCGGATCGGGAAAAAGTGTACTCTTGAAGCTTCTGGGTGGAGTGATGGAGGCGGATCAAGGCACCGTTCGATTCGACTCATTGCCAATTGGCTCTTCCCCCGAGATTGGCTTTCTATTTCAAGAAGGTGCGCTTTTTGATTCGATGACCGTATTGGAAAATGTTGCGTTTCCACTTATGCGCGGATTCCATGGCTTTGACGCCAAGCGGACTCGAAACGCGTCAGAGTATGATGAGGCGGTTGAGCGCGCTTATAAAAAACTGTGTGAAGTTGGCTTGCGCGATGCCTACAAGAAGTATCCTGGGCAATTGAGCGGAGGAATGCGCCGCCGAGTGGCTCTGGCCCGGGCAGTTGTACACAAACCTCATATGGTGCTTCTAGATGATCCGACGGCAGGACTCGATCCTGTCGCTGCGAGCGTCATCATGAATCTCATTAAAAATCTTCACCGTGAATACCGGCCAACTGTAATAATGGTCAGCCAGGACATTCGCAGGCTATTGCCCAATGTCGACCAAGTCATCGCATTGTTTGATGGTCGCGTAGAGGGAAGTTTTGCCCCAAGAGACGCACGGGCTCAGGCAAATGACAAGGTTCTTCGTTTTCTGAAGACCCGCTTTGATTTTTCGGTTTTTGATGGCCAAAGAACGCCAGAACTTCATTAAAGTAGCGCGCAAGCGTCTGCTCTCGGGGATTAGCGTTCCCGAAGAAACCGCCTTTGTGCCTGACGCCTTCCAGATTGATGCGATTGAGTCTCTGAGGTTGGAGCGTGACACCCTCGTCGTCGCTCCTACCGGCACAGGGAAAACCTATATCGCGATCGAAGGAATTCGCAACACGGTATCGCAAGGTAAACGTGCGGTGTATACGGCACCACTCAAGGCGTTGTCCAATACCAAATACGGTGAGTTCAAAGAGCTGTTTGAACCTGAGTATCGCGTCGGCTTGCTTACCGGCGATCGGAAGATCGATAGTGATGCTGAGATTGTCGTTGCAACCACCGAGATCTATCGAAATGAATTATTCCGCGGCGAGGGGAATTTTGCCCTGGTCGTCTTAGACGAGTTCCACTATATCTCTGACGCCCAACGCGGACCCGTGTGGGAGGAAAGCGTCATACTTTCACCGCAATCTGCCTCGATATTGATGCTCTCGGCTTCGATTTCTAATTCCGATGAAATCGCTGAATGGATCAGCCAGATTCGCAAAAAAGAAGTCACTATCATTCGCGAGACAGAGCGTCCGGTTGAACTCCGAATGGCAGTCTTACATCCAGAGCATGGTGTATTGCCGCTTGAAACCACTAATTCCGGAATTCGAAAAGAAATCGAAAGAATATACAAGAGCAATCGACGACATTTTTCTCCTTCGCGGGGCGGATTTCCGATGTCTCGGGGCCGTGGCGGTTCTAAGGGCCGTAGTGGTCCGAAAAATCGCGGAAAGTCCAGTGGTAGATCGAGCGGCGGTAAGCGAGGGAAGAAATAGAAATGTGGCGCGAAGTTTTTATCTCCGATATTTTCCGCGAGCTAGAGAGAGATGACCTCTTACCAGCGATCGTCTTTCGCACTGCACGGGCCCAATGCGATCGAGACGCAGAGCAGAGTATTCGAAATCGCGGCCTTCATTTGACGCCAACGGCGCAAAGAGAACTAAAGCTGAAAGTCCACGAAGTTGCCGAGCGCTACGAAATGGACATGGAGTTGCTGACGACCCATCCGCATTACTCTGCATTGCTGACAACGGCGATCGGTGCACATCACGCCGGACAGTTGTTGATGTGGCGATTGTTGCTCGAGGAGCTAATGGCTTCGGGCTTGCTTCGCATTTTGGTGGCAACGGGCACCGTCGCAGCCGGCGTGGATTTTCCCGCGCGAACAGTGGTGATTACGGCCCATTCAAGACGAGGTGCAGAGGGCTATCAATCACTCAGCACCTCAGAATTCCAGCAAATGTCGGGTCGAGCAGGTAGGAGAGGGAAGGACTCGGTTGGGTTTTGTGTCGTGGCCCCATCGACCTTCTGTGATGCTCGCTTGGTTGCACCATTGGCTAAAAATGAAGCTGAGCCGCTCGTTTCGGCATATTTCCCGAGTCCAAGCACCGTTCTAAATTTGATGCGACATAGGAACGTCGACGATTTGCGTTTTACGGTAGAGCGAAGTCTTGCGGCATATGTCGACAAGCGTGAAGCGAAAGAACTGAGGAATGAATCAGCCGCAGTCGTTGATTCTTTGCCAGATGAGGTTGCTGCCTGGGCACGTCAATCCCTGCAAGGCGTTGATGGACTACAAGCTCCCGCGCTTGGTGGCAATGAAAAGCGGTTAGTGAAAAAGGCAAGACGATTTTTACGACGTGCAAACGAGCTGGAGCAGCGCCAAGCGAATCTACTCGAAAGCTCTCTCGGTGGCCTTCGAGCACTTGGTTATTTGGATGATGAAAGTCTCTCAGAAAAGGGCTTCTGGGCAGCCAATCTATGTACAAGTCTAGTCATTGAACTCGCCGAGGTAATTGAAGCTGGCCTCTTGGCCGACCCCTCAATGGAGCGGCTTACTGCGATAATTGCCTCAATTGCCGGGGACGCGTTTCGCCCCTATTTGAAGGCGAAAGGCTCACCGATTAGTGGTGAGGATCAGAAAGCCTTGCAAAGTATTCTCGAGCGGGTAGCCGATCAGAATATGCCCGGCGTGACCGATGAGCGAAAGGTCTTGCCGGATGCAGCGTACACCGCCTTGGTATGGCTTGAAGCAGAGGACTGGCATTCATTTCGCTCATTGCTTCTGCTCTCCGGTGGTGCCGAAGGCGACGCAGCTCGATTGATAGCTCAGACAGCTGAGCAGTTGAATCAGCTCACCCATCTACGAGAAAGCCATCCAGATCTTGCCGCGAAGGCCGAATATGCGCGAAATAGGCTTTTGCGACCTCCACTTACCGAACTCGAAGTCCGCTAATCAGAGTCGCTGCAAATTCGTATACCTAAACTCAGATGTCGCTCAAAGCCAATACAGGGCGATAAGCCATATAAATGAACCGAATGATCATTCGTTCTACAGATTTTTCTGGTTTTTATAAGTAGCAGTGATAAGTTTAGCTTCAAGAAGGTTAATGCATCACTAGATTACGTCAGAAAAAAACAAATCTGTTCCTCGGTCTGTAAGTATAGGCATGTGGCTACCGTTTCGACGCAAAATCTAATTTGCTTACACAAATTAGAATAGTGCTGGGCCGGAGTGCTACGTCAACGTCACCCTATTATCGACGTTGACTATGCAAGTCGGCGATCGGTGTCACAGGCATAAGTTGGCGAACAATTGAAATTTGGGTTGAGGAAATGCCATGTCAAATGCAGCACTTGCTTTAAGTAACTATAGCAACGACTCCAGCGGCGGCCTAT
>CBDUGV010000053.1:0-18991 GCA_965366815.1 uncultured Bdellovibrionales bacterium
CGATAACAACGCAACAAGCGAAGTTGAGCCGCTCGCTGTGGTATCTGCTCTATTTGAGAAATGTCTTTCAGGCTTTTTCGCGCCACGTGGCGAAGCACAAAAACAAAGCTAAATTGAATCGGTATTTGAGAGAACTGTCGATTTGGCACCGAAGTCTGCGCATTCTTGGTATGGTTTGTTTTGCTACTGATAATCTCAAGAGGAGCTGCCTTCTGTTCGTCCTCAATCAGGAGATCTCGCATCGTCCGAAACAGAAAATGATCGAGCGAAGGGTTGTCGAGCAACTCCTCCGCCCGCTTTGCGAGTGAGACAAATACTTCTGCTAATACACGCTCAGCTTGTTTCGAATCCTGAAGTAAGGCCAGAGCGACACCAAATACCTGTCGCTCATACCGAGACACCAATTCTTCAAAACTATCGTAACAACCGTTACAAAACCGCTGGAGTAACATCCGATCAGCAGCAACTTCTCCACCCATGACTTCCCCCTTTTTCCCGAACCTAGTGCTCGTTTAAGGTAGCAAAATGAGCGATCGAAGTTGTCACGATCTTGTAATTTCTGTCGGAATCAGTCGAAACTCATAGCTGCGACAGGGAGCGCCAATACCCCGCCGTCAATTGAGAGCAAGGGGCCGAGTGAGGCATTTCCACAATATTATCGCGGGATTAGAGAGCCGTTCGGCCTAGACACCACATGTATCAATGGGTCGCGGCGAGCGCTCCTCATTGTTTGAGAATACTGTCGAGAAATTGATCGCTTTTTCGCCACAACCTCATTCGCTCGGCGGCAATCAGCGAGCGAGCCATCGCGACAGCGTCATCCAATTTGTCATTGAGCAGCAGATAGTCTGAAAATGTCGGCTGCCGCAATCGCGCAACCTCCTGCTCTGCGAGCTCGATTCGTTGAGCGATTCGCGCTTCGTCATCTGTTCCGCGACCACGCATCCTCTCGGCCAAGACACTAAAAGTCGGTGGGAAGACAAAGGCGACAACAGTTTGTTGCGGAAACAGGGTTCGAACCTGGTCAACTCCCTGAACTTCAATATCGAGAATGCAATCCATCCGCTTTTCTGCCGCCGCCTCGACATTTATCTTCTCGGTGCCATATCGATTTTCACCAAAGATCGCATGCTCAAGGAATCGGCCAGCAGCAATTCGCTTCTCGAACTCTTCTCTGCTGACAAAATGATAGTGTACCCCATCCACTTCCCCATCCCTCGGAGCACGAGTTGTCGTCGACACGGAAGGCATAAGACTATCGTCTTGCTCGACAAGTTTGCTACAGATAGTTGACTTTCCAGAGCCGCCAGGACCTGCAAAGCAAAATAGTAAAGGAGTATGTGTTTGGTCTACACTCATAAGATGGAACCTGCGTTTACTCTACGTTTTGAACTTGTTCTCTCATCTTTTCTAAAACTGCTTTACCGTCAACCACAAGAGCAGTGACTTCGCCATCTTGTGCTTTCGATCCTATCGTATTTATTTCTCGACCCATCTCTTGAAGAATAAACTCGAGCTTTCGACCACCCTCACCACTCGAGAGCACAGATCGAAACTGGCCTATATGACTTTCAAGGCGCGTCAATTCTTCGGTCACATCAGCACGATCGGCCAAATAGGCAACTTCTTGCGCCAATCGCTCTGAGTCGAGTTCATGACCAGAAAGTAGCTTTTCTAATCGCAGTGTCAATCGTTCCAACAGCTGCTTGGGTGTTTCAGCAACTTTCGCGCGAATCTCGTTCACGAGATCCTCGACCGCTTTGGTCCGTCCAAGAAGTTCTTTCTCAAGTTCAGCCCCCTCGGTGCCACGCATCGCAATAAGATTTTCCAATGCTTCTTTTACTGTCTGAAGGACGAGTTGCTCCTCTTGCGCCACATCTTCATCGACCGGAACAACATCGAGCACCTCACGCCGAGAAAGCACGTTTGCCACCACTTGATCTATTGCAGCCTCAGAAACTCCGGCGGTTCCGTGCACGACTCTACGAATCTCTCGAACATACGCTTCGTAGAGTGGTTCGTTGAGGGCAACCCGTTGACTGTCCTCTGAGCGTTGCTTTCGCGATACATAGACATCGACTCGTCCACGACGGACCTGGCTTCGAATGAGCTTACTCAGCGATGCCTCAAACTGAGAATACTGAGCAGGAAGTTTGGTCGATACATCGAGAAACCGATGGTTCACAGACTTTAACTCCACCGAAAGCTCGACAGATCCCGACTCTGCTTTCGCTTGCCCAAATCCTGTCATACTTTGAACTGACATAGTGCTTCCCTCGTAGCTACTTTTGCAATGCTGCTTTAATTTGCTCGGGTCGCACCGCAACCGCTCCAACTTCTGCTACCACAATACCGGCAGCGACATTCGCCAAGATGGCTGCTTGCTCGGGTGTCGCTCCTACCGCAAGGGCAAGCGAAAAGACCGCTGCAACCGTATCTCCAGCCCCGGAGACATCAAACACCTCGCGGGCCTCGGTATCAATCTCAATTGTAGGCTGCTGCGGATCTCTTGAAACAAGCGTCATACCCTGCTCGCCCATTGTGACCAATACCATATCGGAGTTCCAGCGCTCTGTAAGCTTTCGTCCAGCAGCTGCGGCGGCGCTGCGATCCGGGATTGGCATCGCTGCAGCTGCCTGCGCTTCGTGTCGATTCGGCTTCACAACGGTAGCATGGGTATAGATATCGAAATTTGCGTTCTTTGGATCCACTACAAGCGGAATCTTTCCCAGACCGAATACTCCCGCAGCCTTTGCTTCATCGAAGCAGCCATAGAGCTTCGGCGTGATAAACCCCTTGGCATAATCGGAAACGAGCACTCCGGCCACCTTATGAACCTTTTCGGAAATCCATTTACACACAGAGTTCTCTAAAGATTCTGTGAGCGGACTGGTTGATTCGCGATCCACACGAACTACCTGCTGACCACGGGCGAGTATCCTCGTCTTAATGGTTGTGGGTCGCGCAGGATCGCACACAACACCACTTCCATCTACTCCATGCTTCGAAAACAACTGTTTTAATCGGGCCGCCTCATCATCTTCACCCATCACTCCAGCGAATGAGACTCGGGCACCAAGGGAGACGAGGTTATTCACGACGTTTCCAGCCCCACCTAAGGTGCGGCTTTCCTTGGTTACGTTGACAACCACAACCGGCGCTTCGGGAGAGATACGACTAACCTCACCCCAGACGTAGTGATCCAAAATGAGATCGCCGACCACCAACATCTCGGTGTTTGGAAATCGATCTAAGACCTTCTCAAGATCATCGCTGTGTTGAGTCATCGTCGTGCCTCACTTCAGCATTATTATGTTCCCAGAGCTTTGCGTACTTGAGGAAAGTATAAAATCCCTCCATCACGACGACGACAACTCCGGCCATACCCTCACGATAGCCTCGTTTCACAAAGTAGAATTTGACCATACGCAATAACGGACGAAACAAGATATCGCTCAGTTTGGCCGTTCGACCTCGTCGTGCTTCCTCCCTGGCAGCAACTGAGGCATGTGCGTGAAGCCGGCGAAGCTGTTCATCTAGACTGCGATAGGTAAAATGATGCAGCTCTCCGTCAATTCGGTCAATCGGACCATCGACTATGGGTTTCTCGTGTGGATCGACTCCACCCCAGGTGACTTTCGGTTTGAAGAAGAAACGCACACGGTACTCTGGATACCAACCACCTCGCCGCCACCAACGTCCAAGGTAATAGACGATTCGACTTACTTCGTAGCCATCCGGCTCTCGGGCTGATTCAGTCAGCTCCCCCTGCTCAATCTGCCACTTCCGCTCAAGTATCTTTAAAATAGAAGCTTGAAGCTCCTTTGAAACCCGCTCATCCGCATCGATATTGACAACCCAATCATAGGTCGTCGAAGCTAATCCGAATGCCTTCTGTTCGCGATATCCCGGCCAATCACGTTGAATCACCTTGGCTCCGAAGGATTCACATATCTCAACAGTTCGATCGGTAGAATAAGAGTCTATGACGACTACTTCATCACAAAACCGTAGTGTCTCGAGACACTGCTCGATCTCTTCCTCTTCGTTGTAACAAATTACGAATGCGGAAACTTTCTTCCGCTTCAAATCGGAATGTGCTGCTGGCTCAACTTCAGCGTTCATTGATACTTTTGGCTAATCGACAAATCGATACTTAATGATAGTCCAGAGCGCTTCGAAACCATCCCAAAGCCCAATTTTTTTTCCTTCTTCGTATGTTCGTCCGGAATAGCTAATTGGGACCTCATAAATTCGAACTTTCTTCTTCGCAACCTTCGCTGTTATCTCCGGTTCGAAATTAAACCTATCCGAACGAATGGTGATGTCTGAAAGCACACTTGCTTTGAAAACTTTATACCCAACTTCCATATCGGTTAAGTTGAGGTTTGTTAAGACATTGGAAAGAAACGTCAAACCGCGATTGACCAGGTAGTGCCAGAAAAATAATACGCGGTGGGGACCGCCGAGAAATCGCGATCCATACACCACATCAGCCCGACCATCCAAGAGCGGTCCCAAGAGCATGGGGTAATCAGTCGGATCGTATTCTAGATCGGCATCTTGAACCAAAACGATGTCGCAAGCGACATGTGCCAATCCAGTTCGAACGGCTGCTCCTTTCCCCTTGTTCCGTTCATGCATGACAATCTTCAAATCAGATCGCCCTTCGGAATCAATTTTCTGAAGTATTTCACGGGTTCCGTCAGTCGAGCCGTCATCGACTAGAATGGTCTGCGAAACGAGACCAGTCGAGTCTATTCGGCGAATAATCTCCTCGAGCGTGTTCTTCTCATTGTAGATAGGAACAACAACGGTCAAACCATTGGGGAAAAGTGACCAATCGAGCTCTTTCGTTGGATTCATATTTGCAACTCAATCCTTGTCAAAATCAAAAAACAACCGGATTCAGAGAATACTCGGTCACTTTAAACGCTGGTGGAGAAACATCACCAGTCTCCTAAAATAATTGAGGAATCTACTGCACCAGCTTCCGCTCGTCAAACAATCGTTCTACCTGCGCGAGAACGGCTTCGACAGGGATTTCTGACATACAGAGGCGACCTAAACCCGGACATTTTCGTAGATAACAGGGGGAGCAACCGATTGCCGATTGCAGCATGTATCCCTCGCTCCCATACGGTCCCGATCGAGTCGGACTAGTCGCTCCCCAGAGCGAGATAACTGGGATCCCTACCGCAGCTGCCATATGCATCGGACCGGAGTCCGAACCAACTGCGCAATGTGAGCGCTGAAAGACCCCAAGAAGTTGTCGCAAGGAAGTTTTCCCCACGAGGTCTATTGTGGCTGAGGAGGTAGCCTTGTTCAGTACCTCATCGGCAAAGGCGCGCTCTCCCTTGCTGCCGATCAACAAAGAAACCATACCCCAGCGCTTGTGAAGCTCGTCGATCAAAGCACCGTAGTGCTCTGCAAACCAAAAACGACTTTCCCAAGTTGAACCGAGCAGCAAGGCAACTCGCGAATTTTTAAGAAGTGTTGGGTCAGTCACTCCTTGCTTCAAGATAGCGTCCACATCGAGCAATTCGTCATCGCTTATCGCGAGACCAAAATCCAATGGCGACTGCGCAGCTAAACCGAGCGTATCTCCGAATCGCTGAAACTGGTCTATCTTTGGAGAAAAGCGATCTTGGGGCGGGACTCGATGGGTATTAAACAACCAATTAAACTCTCGAGCGTTACCACGGTCAAAGCCTAACCGCAGGGGCGCACCACTAAGTCGACTCGTCACACCACTTTTAAAGTGACGTTGCAGGTCAATACACAAATCATACGGCGAACGGCGAAGCTCTTTTACAAACGAACGATAGCCGGAAAATCCGCGAGGTCGGTCAAAAACAACTACCTGATCAATTGAGGGATGGTGCTCTACCAGCGGCCGGGAGATCGGCTCTACCGCCCAGGTAATATGTGTGCTCGGCCAACTTTGCTTCAGACGAGTTGCCAGGGGGAGCCCACGCACGACGTCGCCAATTGCCCCCATCAACACAATCAAGATGCGTTCTGGCTGCTTCGCTGCGAAACGGCGGTCCTCGCTCAAACGCTGCTGTGTCACTCGGCCCTCTCCTCCAGATCGCTCATCATCCCATCAACGAATCCAGCACTTACCGATTGGGCGATTTCTCCAGCATACTTGCTACTCGCACGCTCCCAGCGCTGTATAATTCGACCGCGAAAATACGGCAACTCGGTATTCGGATCGAAGCGCTGCGCTCGATCGAAGTCTATTAGTACCGGAGTGCCGTCATTCATCTGTAACACGTTGCCTGGATGAAGATCAGGATGATACACACCCTCACGAAGCATTTTGGCAGCGGCCACTCCTGCGGCAAAACTCGATCGAGCGATATCCTCCCGATCATCCCCTCCTTTAATACTGTCCATCAAATTCTTCGCATCATCGACTCGAAGCGTTGCAATCGCCGCCTGATAGTACAACCCTAGCCCGCGATATTCTACCACTGCGGCAACAGGTGCCGGCACTGAGACTCCGCTCGCATACAGCTGCGAGAGGATCGAAATCTCTTCGCTTGGCCGCGGCTCACCGCAACCGCGAAGAAAGCTTTGCTTGAGAACATGTCGGACGAAGCCACCGCGGCGATACAAACGCAGTAAGGCGAATTTCCCGTTTGACAGAGGGATTTCAGTCACTCGCCCGCGTCCCGTACTTACAAGCGCACCATCCCCGTTTGCACTATCTCCGTTTGCAACAGCCCCGTTCGCAGTATTTCTGTTGGCAGATTCCCCATTGGGATCAACTCTCTTGGCATCATCACTGTCGGAACCAGCACCCTTAGCAAGTGCGCGAAACGCAGAAATAAGCGTTTCATCTGTCAGTATAGATTCCTCGACACCGCGATAGACCACACAAGCACCGATCGTTCGAGATTGTATCTTAGTCGCCATGCCCAGTAGTTCCGTCATGCATACTTGCTTGAGTGGCTGCTAAGAGCCGCTCTGCAGCGGCAATCACCATTCCAGCACTCAGTTTCCTCTGACAATCGTGCGTGCCTGTGGGGCAGGTATTCCCTCCGTGGCGTCCGCAAGGACGGCAGCTCAAACCATCGACGCCAACGACCTCAGAGGCGACCTGCCAGGGGCCAAAACCAAACTCCGGAACAGTTGCACAAAATGCGGCAACAACTGGAACCTGAAGCGCCGACGCCATGTGCAACGGCGAGCTATCGTTGGTTACCATCAACGAGCACTGGCCAATGACCGCAGCTGACAACAGAAGATTGGTTTTGCCAACTAGATTGAGAAAAGGCGCACTGGACAATTTTTCTACCTGCGCAGCAGCCGACAGGTCATCGGGTCCACCGAGTAACACTATTCGATAGCCGTTGGAATGAAAGTGGTCAGCGGTTGCCGCAAACCCTTCAGGCGTCCATTGCTTCGTCGCCCAAACACTACCAGGAGACATGCCGATCCAGGGGCCATCGTCTCCCAGCAAAGACCGAGCTTCAGTTCGAACCTCTGTGGGAATATGCACTTCCATCTTCCTCGACGACTCAACTGGGTCAAACCCAACCGCCCTTAGAATCGCAAGATTACGAAGCACTTCGTGGGAAAGATCACTTCTGGGAACAGTTTTCGTATAGAGATAGCTGGCCGAGGCCTCTTCGAATCCGAAGCGCTCAGGTATCCCCGCAAGTCGAAGCAAGGCCGCAGTTCGATACGATTTGTGGAGCGAGAAGACTTTAGCGAATTTTCGCTGGCGCAATTCTCGACTCAGCGACCACAGTCCAGTCAATCCCCCTTGTGAACCTCGCTTATCAAAGGAGATCACCTCTTGAACAAATGGGTGGTGGCGAATAAGCCCAACTGCAGCCGGTGTCGTCAGAACTGTGAGAGAAGCATCGGGATACTGCTCTTGTAGTTCACCTATGACCGGCGTCGAGAGGACTACATCCCCCAAAAAGCCGGTTTGAACTAGTAGAAGATTCATCAGTCGAGGTTACGAGCGTCTAGCTAACTGCTCCTCTACCCAGGCAGCTTCAGCGCTGAGACCTTCAGCCAAACTAACGCGTGGTTCATATCCGAGGAGACGCTTCGCCTGCTCGATAGAAGCAGAAGTATGTCGTGCATCTCCCTTACGACGCTCCTGGTAGTCCAAGTTGAGCTTCCGTCCAAGAATGGACTCAATTTGTTGTAAGACTTGGTTCAACGTCACTCGAGAACCGCCTCCCACATTACATACGGCGCCATGGTCAGGGCACTTTGAGGCGGCAATATTGGCATCAACGATATCTTGAATGAAAGTGAAATCCCGCGATTGTTCACCGTCACCAAACACCGGAAACTGCTCATTCGTCAGACCGGCCTCTATCACTCGTCGGAACGCCATATCTGGACGCTGCCTTGGGCCATACACGGTGAAGTACCGAAGGCTGATAGTTGGCACATCCATCTCTTGGGCGTACAGCACTGCAAGCTGCTCTGCCGCCAGTTTCGAGACGCCATAGGGGCTCACCGGACGAGGCAAAATCTCTTCCGTTGTTGGCAGTGTCTCAGCGGTCCCATACACCGAAGAGCTCGAAGCGTAGACAAACTTCTTCAAGCTCGAACACACCGAGTCAGCTCTTGTCGCTTCTAACAGACGTTGGGTACCGAGTACGTTGTTCGAAGTGTAAATGGAAAAATCACCGCCCCAACTTCCGCGGACCCCAGCTTGTGCCGCCTGATGGAAGATGAGCTCAGCACCTTCGAGCGCCTTAGGCAGGTCGAGAGTCAGAAGATCTCCCTCGATGAAAGTATACGCATCGTGGCTACGCGCCTGCTCAATATTTAGTTCTTTCAATGCCCGCGGGTAATAGTCAACAAAGCAATCGACACCGATTACCTCATGCCCCTCAGCCAACAATCTGTCGGCGAGTGATGAACCAACGAAACCCGCAGCACCGGTGACGACACAACGCATAACTCTTGACACTCCTAACTCGTTATTACCGAACGCTACCCTAACAAATCTATGGGCGCATAAAAAGGGGGAGCAAAGCTCCCCCCTAGGGTCATTTCAGCAGTGGATACGGCAACGACTTAGGCAGCAAAAAGGTCTAATTGCGAAGCTTTTGTCTTCGGTGCAACAGGAACCAGGAGCTTCTCAGGCGCTATCACACTCAGTGCGTGATACAAGTAGCGATAGGCATGAGGACGAAGCCAACGAAACTGCTTATCAGTTGCGATCTTGCGCGCGACCGGTAGTGTGCGAAGCTGGCGCTCATCTGACTCCGATCCACTTGCCAGACAACCCAGGGTCACATAGTCAGCATGCCGCTCAAGGACTTCGGCAAAGTCCCATGCGTCACGATAGAACTCTCCATAGGGCAAAATCGGCGAAGCCACCAAATTGACTTTCACCCCTTGCCGTCGAAGGCCCTCTGCTGCGACAAGTCGCTCAGCGATACGCGGTTGGCCTGGTGTATAGCGGGCAATCGAGCGTTCAACATGGCTCTCAATCGGAATCACCGCGACCGCCCTATCGGCGAGACGACGCAAGGTCGGAAGCGCTGAAATCACCATTGGCGAGCGCGTTTGAACCACTAAACGAGCGGGTTTATAGGCTTCAAACAATTCCAGACACGCTGTAGTTATGTCGAACTTTTTATGGAACGAGGAGAATGGATCAGTCGTAGTGCCGAAATAGACGGTCGCATCGGCCAGCAATCCCTTCTTATGGAGAGTTCCCAATTGCCGCTCTAGGGAACGGACGTAATTCTCCTTATAGAGAAAATACTTCCCCTGTGGAGTTTGGTAGTCCCGGGTGTCGCGAAACCGCAAGTGAAACTGCGAAGGAATAAACTTCCGCGGGAGCTGTTCTTCTGCGTTCTTATCTCGTCTGGCCATCGCACCAGAATCTGGTCCCGATTCCGGAAGCGTCTTCTTCTCTTCATTGGAATGGAGCGAGAACGTAATCCCATTCGGGTAACTATTAACGCAGGCAATCACCGATGCATACGAAGACCAGGTAGTCCAAAGCTCTGTCGCATTCGGATCAAACGAGGCGTCTTCCAGATCTATGATTGATTTGCCTTTCTTACGACGGCGCGGCTGACGTGTCGCTGATGCTCGGGCAGAAGAAGTGCGTTTCGAAGAAACCTTCGAAGTGGACTTGTGACTAGGTCCGGCCTCCGCTCTTGATCCCAAAGTTTCTCCTCCGGGCTCGTCTATATTTTTTATAGAACCATCTAACGTAGTAGACTTGTCTGGCTGAGTAGACATAGTGACCTCCAAAAAAAACACCCATTGAAAACGCTGCATGTACTTCTGAGCGAGATACTTCCAAAAGTCACGAATACTGCTTTAAAACTGCCGCATCTCTATTCGTCCCTTGGCTGGCACCTACTGCCACTCATACCAGCAGTATATCCGTACAATTAGCTTAGTTCAAGTGTCTTAAAGTAAAAACGACTCTTTGGTAGTAGACGACGCTGATTCTGAGAAATTCCAGTGTTTTCCCTCACAATTCGCCTTTTCTCACCCCCGACCAACCCTTCTGACAACTTATATTCATGAGTAAAGGAATGTTATTATTGCTGGCTCGTCTAATTTCCAGTGGGTCTTCGGGGCAAAGATTACCGCGGTCACTTTAAGTTACTTGAACCTTTTTCCTGCCACCCCGCATCATACACTTCAATGGGTTCTAGAAGAGGAGATCTACGATGGTTCCAAAACAGAATGCACCACACTCATTTGAAGAGCTGTTGTTAGTCGACATTGATCCAAGCGGAGCACTACAAACACATCAACTGCGATTTGCCAATCTAAGCGCTACGCAAGTTTCCACGTTACTCACACTGCGCCATCGATCTGAGAAGCGCACTCCATTCACCACCCGAAGTCAGCGAAGGGGCAATGGCGATTTTGGCCTTGCGCGTCTGATGCAAGACGCATTGAGCAAGATTACAAGAGATCGCTGTCTCGTTGTACTTGGAAGTAGTTTTGACCCTTTTTCTGCCGCAGGAAGTCGCTTTCAGCTGGGAGTCGAAGTAGTAAAACTCATAGCGAAAGCACAGCCTGCGGCACTTTGTATACAAACGAGTTCGCCGTTAGTCATGTTAGTAACTCCTATTCTTCGTTCGCTCGGCAATCGAGCCGCAGTTACCATGGCAATTCAAGCAGGCACCTCGCACACTGGTTTGGCGAAACAGAATTCAGTTCGACCGGAAGATCAACTTGAAACGACTAAGACACTTCGATCGGTAGGAATCAGAACTGTCTTGCAACTCGCGCCAATTTTGGAAGGTGAATCGGTAAAAACCTACACGCGGGTCGTAATAGAGAGTGCTGACTTCGTGACGATAGCCTATGCCTATGCGAACTCACGACTCTGCGACCAGGTTCGAGCAGAGCTGATACGTCAGGCCCCGCATATGCTGCTCGAGCATATTGGCCAAGTATGGGCCGAACCGGTACTAGAGTCCGAGGCAGCCTAGAAGACCCAGCATACGCCAAAAACTTGTATTTATTGAGTCTTTTCCTTACATTGAAGCTCCAAACCGCTGACTCGTCCAAGTGGGAGATGATTGTAGCGATGGGAAAATGTCAGAAATACGTTCAAGCTCAGATAAAAGGTAATGGTGTGAAAAACCTGACTTCTTTTTCTCTTTCATCATCAGTGCGGCGCCTGACATTTGCAGCGCTGCTAAGTCTTTCTCTCGTAGCCTGTGCCCCTTCTCGCCCGCCGGTTCCACCGGGCACTATCCCCAAGCCCAAGCCACTGAACCAAGCTGAAACTGAGTATGGTCGAAAAGTGCTTGGAGCGCTGACTCAGAAGTACAAGGTGGACAACAACCATCCACGCTATCAAAACGTTCTCGATATTGTTGATAGACTGCACGCGAAACTCGACCCACAAAGTGATCCCTGGCAAGTATACGTACTAAAAGGTGATGACGTGAAGAACGCCGCTGCAACTCGCGGCAACCACGTATTTGTTTGGACCGGTATGATTGATGCCACTAAGAGCGACGAAGAACTCGCCGCAGTTATTGGCCACGAGATGGGTCATGTGCTTGCCCGGCACACCGATCCCGATCCGAATGAGGCAATTAGAAAAGTTCTTATCGGTGTGGGTGCGATGGCGGCAGGAGTAGCCGTTGCTGGAGCAACAAACAACGCGAGTCTGGGTCAAAACGCTGGCCAACTGACTCAGCAGATTTCTCAACAAGTAGGAAATGCAATTGCGGTCTATCCCTACTCCCGAACCCGTGAGCTCGAAGCCGATCACATTGGTTTGTTCTTGATGGCCGACGCTGGGTACAACCCAGAAGCTGCTCTTAGCTTTTGGAAGCGGGCCCAAAGCGACCCGGCGTTTTCAAGCAGTCTCGAATTTTTCTCAACCCACCCTCCTGCCGGGACACGGCTCGAGAAACTCAAAGCGCTTATGCCGCAGGCCGATATGCGCTTTCGCGGCCTGCGAGCCTCGACAGGTGGTTCAATGGTCGATTCCTGGGACATCAGTGAGGGTGCTGGAGGAGAACAAGTAGGCGATTCCCGGCAGAGTTGGCAGGTGGTATCTTCACGCGCCGTTCTCTATTCGGGCCCTTCAGTGACAAGTCAGAAAATTGGCGAGTTTCGACGGGGCTCGATTCTTGAATCAAGCGGTGGGGGCACCGATTGGGTAGAAATACAGACGCCCGATCGGGGATTTTTGAGAGCCGAGGATCTCGTGCCCTTAGCGGAGTAATTTCGCACCAATACCTCCGTTTGTTTTGTTTCTCGCCGAACTGAGCTAGATTCACTGCAGTAGTTTCCTCATATTGGAAATCTCTCCTTTTCTAATCTTATGACGAGTAGATGTTGGCACGGACGGCCGTTTACTTCCTAAACGGGTCGTTCATTTTTTCAATTCAACACATTTATTTGAGTGAGGTTCGCTATGAGGTTTCCTTTTGCTGGCGAACTTTCGCCTACGAAACTTGGAGTGCTGTTTGCAGGGCTCGATGGATTGTTTCTGGCCAGTTGGGGTGTGGCCTGCAAATGGTATGTCACCTTCGATCTCGGATGGTCGGAATACATCAGTGCTGCAGTCTTCGCCGGAGTCTTCCATTTGTTGCTTAGTGCATTTGCTCAACGAGGGGCGGTCGAGGCAAAAATCGACTTCTCTCGACAGGGGAAATGGCGCTTTCTGTTGTTTGCGGTCATTGGCATCAGCAGTTTCTACATCGGGATCTTGGTATACGAATGGGACGACGCAAGCGTCAGTGCATCGAGCTTCTTTCGAAACAGCTCAATGGTATTTGCTGCGGTACTGATGTGGCTCGCCACAAAGAGTCCGCGACTCTCTACCATTATCGTTCCGAAAAAACTCGAATGGCGCCATGGCTTGGGCTTGATTGTTTTTCTCTTCGGTGTTTGGTGTTTTCAGGATTTCAAGGCCACCTTCAATGCTTGGGTCTGGCTCAGTTTCCTTATCGGCTTTAACAGAGCAGTTACGGAGCTCCTGATGCAACGATTCGCTGTCGAGATGAACCAAGCAACGAAAGAGTTCTGGCTTGGGGCTTGCATCTTGCTCGTTTCGTCCTTGCTGCTCGCTGCCGGCGGCTCACTGCCCAAACTATCTGCAGCTGGATGGATCGCGCTTTTACTCGTCGGTGGGATCATTCCTCTCATGCAAGTCGTCCGCTTCTCTGCACTCAAGCGGATCGATGAAGTGCTGGCAAAGAAAGCGATTACTATTGCCAGCTATTTATTGTTTGCAATGGTCATTGGCTACTTTGCAGTCGGCGACGCGTTTAGTTGGGGCAAGACTGTCGGCCTCTTTTTCGCAATCGGTGCGGTGATGTTCTTTGATGCCAGGCTCTACGAAGCAGTCGCGAAGAATCTCCGACGTCGAATATCAAAGACTTCGAGTTCTGAACAGTAGATCCTCAGATCGGAAAGGTTTCACGGTCCGGCTCCGTCAAGAAGACAGAGCCGGACTGAAGATTCGAACGACTCGTGCCACTTTCCTCAATGTGAAAAGTCTTTACTCAACCGGTTTCACTATAACCGCGCGACCACTCTCGTCAATATCGACTATCGTCACTGCCGCTCCTTCGGCGGGCAACTCCACGCCACTGAGTCGAAAGTTCGCTGAATACACTTTCCCCTCGAGCCCGACTTTTCCGTAGGCGAAACTGTTGCCGTCCGTGCTTGCGAACACACTGTGCACAAGTGCATTTTTTCCCACCAGTGATTTTCGCTTTCTCTTGAGATTTACCCCAGCACTGCGAAATATCGCATAGGTGAGCGAACCCATTACCACACACATCACAAGTGCTGCCGCTGCCACGAACCACATGCTCACTTCAAAGAATCCCGAAGCACTCCATATCTGCTCGGTATCGACTAGATAGATCGACCCGAGCACGAAGCAGACCATCCCGGCGATTCCCCAAAAGCCAAAGGCCGGAATAATCAGTTCAGCGACGAATAACAAAAAGGCGATAATGAGCAGGATGACGCCGCCCTGAGTAAAGGGAAGCGCCTGACCGGCGATAAGCGACAGGACTAGACAAATGACACCGATAGTACCCGCAACAAAACCTCCTGGAGACATCAACTCAAACCAGATCAGCAGCATGGCAAATGAGCCAAAGAGCAAGGCAATATTCGGATTACAAAGTAGGTCGATTGTTCGCTGGCGAAAATTCATCTCGAGTGTTTCACGAGGCGCCGACTCGAGCCCCATCAATGTGACGGGCAGTCCCTCAATGGTAATCGTCTTGCCCTCAATCTCGCTGAGCAGTTTATTCAGATCAGAAGCGAGACCATCAATCACCTTTTCTTCTAAAGCTTCTTTTGCGGTAATCGCTACACTCTCTCGAACAGCTTTCTCCGCCCACTCAGCGTTCCTCCCCCTCTTGTCGGCGATTGCTCGAATCAATGACGCGGCATAGTTCTCAACCTTCGCCCGCATATCACCCTGAATATCCTTGCCACCTCCACTAACCGGATGTGCGGCGCCGATATTGGTTCCCGGGGTCATATAGGCGAAATGCCCGGCGAGCGTAATAAATACCCCGGCAGATATCGCACCCCCACCACTGGGAGTGACATACACAGCAGTTGGCGTCTTCGCCTCTAACAAATCTGCCACCATTTCCTGCATCGATGAGATCAACCCGCCAGGAGTATTGAGTCGCAAGACAAACAAGCGAGCTTGCTTCTTCTCAGCAGTGGCCAATGAACTTCTCAAGTATTCTTTCTTAGCCGGCGTGATCGGTCCGTCGACATCAGCGATGACTACGGGGCCCGAATCGCGCGGCTCCGCTTCTACTCGGTCAATGTGAGGCAGACAGAGAATGGAGCAAAGAAGAACTGCTAAACAATAAAGCAGGCGCATAGCCTTGGCTCGCATCTCTAGAATTTCTGGTTAAAAACAGAAGGCACATTTTCGGTAGTAAGGATTTCGATATACTCGTGTTCGGTTGCAGCATGGCAACGATTGCATCCATCAACCAGGGCCTCATACTGCAGCCAACTCGATTTCCAATCGGCAGCAGTAATAGCTGCCTCAAGCTGGAGCAATAGGGGATTCATTATGATGTTCACTGGCTTCGAGATCGGCATCCCTTCATGCTCATCGATGGTCTCTAATTCAGATAAAACTTCTTCTAACTCATCGGCGTAAAACGCGGCGAGTGGCTGATTCTCTCCTTGAATCGCATAGCCAAGCTTTTGACTAAAGCGATGCAACTCTCCCATATAGGGGGCAAGTTCTGCGGATTCAACGATTTCAGTTTCCTGCTCGCTACCCAGACGTTCGACGATAATTTCACTCTCCTCCGTCGTCTCTACAGGGGTCTCGGACCGTACTGCTACCTGACAACCGAGGCAAAGCGTCACGAGAAAAAGGGTAAACCAAGGTATCGGATGTGCGTTCATTATATCTCCTTCGGAGTTGTTCTCTGTGAGAAGGACAGGCCTCTCGACTTATGAATCTCACCATATTTGTCAACTATCAAGGCCTCACAGCCTGGGAATCGAGCAAACATTCGCAAGGCATCTGAAGGTGCGAGAGAAAAACTCGCTGTTGCAAGTGCATCGGCAGTGCAGGCATCAGACGCAACTACAGTTATAGACTGATTCGCAATAGTTGGCAGTCCATTTCGCACATCGAGGAGGTGGTGGATATGCATTCCCTCTACCTGAGATGAGGACTCATAGTCACCAGAGGTAGCGATGCCAACACTACCTTCTATCTGAACTGTCCCCAACATTCGCTCAGCTCTTGGATGAACGATATCGACGAACCAAGGACCAGGGCCACAGAATCGCAAATCTCCGCCGCAATCGACTCTCGCCTGACACACTCCTCTGCCACGTAAGTAGCTAAGGGCAAGATCGGCTATAAATCCTTTCCCTATGCCACCAAACTCAACACCAGCCTGCCCTTTCACCTCTACAGCCTGAGGAGTAATCCGAAGTGCGCTGCGCTTGACCGCATCAAGTGCGTGACGAACGCTCAAGGCATCTGGTGCGACCTTTTCAAGTCGCGCCTCTCTCCACAAACGAGTGAGCGAAAACAAAAGTGGATTAAAAAGTCCGGACGTCGAATTCTCAAGGAGCGCACTTCTTTCGAGCAAGTTCCACAGAGTTGCCGGGCATTCTTCTCTCGATAGTCTGCGAACCCTATTTAATTTGCTCGATGCGCTCTCCACGTGCCAAGTCGAAATGAGAGCGATTTTCTTCGCAAGATACTCAAAGCAATCGGCGATTACTTTTCGACTAAGATTTTCATCAACGGAGTACACAGCTACTGACACAAAGGTCCCCATCATCGGGCGTGCTTGCTGTACCCAATGCGCAGGTTGGTCCGCGAATGTCTGACCTGGGAGGGCTATACCCAATGCGGCGCACTGAAGTGTACCGAGGCGGAGAAAGGTTCGCCGGTTCATAACTTATGCAGAGTTCTTCAGAAGGACCACGTTGTCAGCAACCGGCTCTTTCTTCTTTTTGTACCACATCTCCTTTATCGGGATCAGACAAAGCGTTACCAAGGAGAGTAGAAACACGACTGAGGCTGGACCATACAGGAGTGCAAAGTAGCGCGAGACGTAGATAATCGCCCATGGGAGACTGAACATCGTCAAAAAGCTCAAGAATGTGACGAGGTACATGCTTGTTCGGGTGCGGTCGCGCACATCACAGACGCTGAGCAAATGACAGAGCATGAACAACATCATCGAGCCACCTAAAATATGGAGGTGGGTTATCTCGGCAAGCTCGACAAATGGGCGCGGTCCACTTGCAGCCAACATCACATCGAGTTCACCGGTAGGTGGCGCTTCACCGAGGTAGTATGCGGCAACCCGCTCGGGCGAGATCCCTGTCTTCGTAAGCGTCGTTGCCGCTGAGCCAAGCAGACCCAAGAGGAGTCCACACATCCCCAAGGTGATTAACACGCGAGTACTATATTTTGCTTTAGACAACCGATACCCTGGAACTGCTGCTTCCCTCACCGCTTCTCTCCTGATTCACTTTCGTCGTAAAAATGGCGCCACAGATATAGCGCTCGTTGTACCCCTTTGGCAATTGCACGGCTGGAAAGGGTTGCCCCGGATACATTCTTCAATGTTGAGCCAATTTTTAGAGGATCGCTCACTCCTTTTCCCTCGAACTGACGCATGAAACGCCTCTCACGAGCCTCCCAACCTCGGATCTCCCGAAAGACCATCATTTCTACTCTCGTCACAACGCCATCCGGCGAAATTCCCACGACATAAGTGATCGGAAGATGCTTTCCGACTTCATTGTCAATCAGTGCATATCCGCGGATCTCACCTTTCTCTTTCGCTACGAAAAAATGAGCGAATTTCATTTTATGAGAAAGCAATCCTTGTTCCACAAGATCGCTCTTTAATGCAGAGGGAACCGGTTTACGCTCATATACGTGTTCCGTATCCGCTCCAAGAACGATCTCAAGCGCCTGTGCCTTCGTAAGATAGACTTCAGTCCATCCTTCCGAAGGCAAGGCGCAAAGAACGAAAACAATCAAACTAAGCGCGAAACTAGAAGCCCAGCGCAAAGGAACCAATAAAGCCATCTGCGTCACTACGTTCGAGGTCACCTTCGTTAAACTGCCACTCCGTCTTCACCACAAAGCTATCGATTGGTCGATAGGCTAGACCAACGACATGACTGGTTTCATCCAGAGTAGCCTGCTCCCGTCGATCTATCGCCGCATAATTGTAGCGATAACTCAGAACGAATTTCGGATCTTCGAAATCTGCGCCGAGGAATGAACTATCGAGATAATCACACCAGAAATCATAGTTTAGCTCAGCGTACACACCGGAGATATCACTTGGTGCTCTGGCACCGCTCGCGTTGCTCCCGTCATCAAGACCGAAATAGGCATATTCACCGACTAAGCGAATATCACCGTAGGTCATCAACCAGTCAAAAGCCCAACCAGCAGCAGAGTTATTGTCATCGTCATAATCACCAAAATACCCGCTGAGTCCAAACTCATGGCCCAGCGATGGGCTCGCAACTAAACGTCCAACTACTGCTTTGTCATTGTTGTTATCGGATTCTCGGCTACTTCGAGCTCCGCGCAATCCTCCGCGACCCCCAGAGAATTCATCGTCGAGGCCGTTCACGAAGTAAAACTCCCCGCCAAGCGTCGCCTCCCCACCCAGTTCCCAATTCCCAACAAAACCGAGCCCTGCATCAGACCAGGTAGATGGAATCACACGACGGGCTACAAGCGGACGATCGGTCAGATTTTGTAAATCGTCATCATGATACAAATTGAACCGACCAAAAGGAACGAGAATTACACCAGTTCGAACGCCGAGACGTTCGGTCAAATCGAACTGCACCCAGGCTTGCTCAACTTCCAATTCTCCACTTTCGCCGCTGGTAGTATTTCCAGAAAACTCCAGATCCTCCGCTTCGCTCGCATCGATGACACCGTTTCCATTCGCATCATCGATCGAAAGCACACCTTCAGAGGTACCTTCAGAACCAAAAAATGGTCCAT
>CBDUGV010000054.1:0-18844 GCA_965366815.1 uncultured Bdellovibrionales bacterium
ATATCCCTTCCCAAGCTGAACCTCGCAGTCGCCGCTCACTCGTTGCTGACTGCTTGTCAGGAACGCATACAAATCATCGAGGTAGGGATCAAAGAATCGAGCCTCGTGAACGAACTTTCCAACTTCGTTCGCAATAAAGGATTTCGTATGCACCTGCGCCTGTGTCAGTACGAGCTTTTCAAGCGTGCGATGAGCTTCGTAGATAATTTCTGCTGCCGGTGCTTCGTAGGCCAATCGGCCCTTCTTACCGGGGATCGATGTACCGACATGGTATTTCCGGCCGATAGCCAGGCTGTTTCCAATTTTCGTCGCCAGTTTAATTACCTCGACAGGAGACGATGCATTCCCCCAAGGCGATTTGAGCTCCACGGGTTCGCCTTGCTCGAAGGTGATGGTGAGACTCCCTTCGTCAATTGTCGGGTCGGGTTGGCTGTACCAAGCTTCTTCGGGAATGAGTTCCGTTGAGCTATGCGTTTCAGTACCGCCAATTGAGACCCCCCACATTCCAACGTTATAGGAGTAATTGGTATTTTTCGCCGGAACATCGATGCCCAGCTTGTTGAGATAGTTGGTGCTAAACTCTCTGCTGAAGTTATGCTCACGAACCGGCGTGATGCATTCTACCTGACCCTGCCCGAGAACGTGAATGGCGACATCAAAGCGAAATTGATCGTTCCCTGCGCCGGTTGAGCCATGGAGGATGGTTGAAGCGTTCTTTTCCTTACATATCTCCAATGCATTTTTTGCCTGTACGAGCCGCTCGCTTCCCACCGAGAGTGGATAGCCATCCCGAGATACGTTGCCAAAGATCAGAAATTTTATGACGCTGTCATAGAACTCCTGTTCAGCATTGACGAAAACGTGCTCGTCCGCCCCACATTCTTTTGAGCGTTTCGCGATACGCAGCTGTTCGTCTTTGTCAAAGCCACCTGTGTTGACCGTGCAGGTAATTATTTTAGAAAGCCCATATTTTTCTCGCGAAAAAGGAACGAGAAACGAAGTGTCCAGTCCGCCCGAGAATGCGATGACTCCAATTTTGTTAGACATGCTACGAAATCTCCTGAATAGGTAGAAAAACGTTCTCACCGTCAACGATGCGAAAGGGGGAGACGATGCGGTATTGTTTGCCTGCGGCGAGGCCTTGCTCGATCTCTTTTTTCTTCTCTAAGTCGTATGCGCTTAAAAGAAAATCATATTCTTCAGGATCCGGAGTCGAGAGCGCGTTGATGTCATAGTCTAACTCTTGCTCATAGAGAAACGTCATATGAGTGCGAGGGTGTAGCCAGACAATCGGCTGTATGATCTTCATCGCTTTTGTTGTCTTACCGTGAATACCGACGGCGGGATTGTCATACTGCGTAATGCCGCGAAACTTTTTCGCGCCGTAGCATTTCAAGGCAAGTCCTCGAGTAAATGTTGCAAGGCCGAGGCTGCGGAGCTCGGGAAAATGTTTTGCAAGACTAAAGAGCGAGCACCCAAGCCAGGTCTCACCATCTGCGGTGAGTCCTGCGGTCTGCCCGGAGATCGGTATGTACTCGAGTTTCTCAAGGTCGACTAAAGGATCACTGTCGAATTGAGACAGAAGACTGTGGGAAGCCTTTGATCGCTCAACCATGAAACCAACTGCGGCAGTCTGTAGTAGCACGTAGTCGATATACACCCATTCCGGCATATTGAGGTCTGCCTCGAAGGCGACCGTGTTGGAGCGGACATAGGCGTGGTGGAAATTGACGTACTCTGGTCCGTCGATGAACGGAGTGACGCGATAGCCAAATGGCTCTAGATTAAAATGTGGTAAGAGATGAGCGGAGGTGGCGATATAAGGCACACATCCGTATTCGATGAGTTTCTCAAGACTCATGGTGACGTTCCTTGATCGATAGATTCACGATGAATATTCCCCACATAAATATGCAGAAAGACAGAGAAAATAGCATATTTATGTATAAATAGCTAATCTGCGGATTATTTTTTTGATGAAATCAGATAGGTTAGCCGCCGTAAGGAATCCCTCTTCGGTCAGATACGATACTTAATGAGATTTCAAATACTGACAATTTTCCCCGAGTTATTCGAGCCGTTTGCCGAGCGCGGCATGATCGGACGTGCCTGTGAGAAGGGATTGATCCAACTCGAGTGCACCCAGCTACGGGATTTCGCGATTAATGCCCAAGGGCAGATCGACGATACGCCCTATGGCGGCGGCTCCGGTATGGTGTTGCGCCCGGAGCCCGCGGCTGCGGCGATTCGCCAGGCAAAGCAAAGCGATCCGAATGCCAAAGTGGTGATGTTCACCCCTCGGGGTCAGGTTTTCAGTACTGAGTTGGCCCAAAAGCTCGCCAGTGAAAGCCGCGAGTCCAACGGCGGTTTGATCTTGTTGCCCTATCGCTACGAGGGTATCGACGAGCGGATTGCCGAGGACTTTGTCGATTATGAAGTGAGCATGGGTGACTTCGTATTGATGGGGGGCGAGGTCGCCGCAATGGCATTAGTCGAGGCCACTTCTCGCTTTGTGCCAGAAGTGCTAGGGAATCCGGAATCGATCGTTGAAGAGTCTTTCCAAAACGGTTTGTTGGAATATCCCCAATACACCAAGCCGCAAGAGTTCGAAGGGAAGCAAGTGCCGAAGGTCTTGCTGTCGGGGAATCACGCGGTGATTCAACAATGGCGGGAAGAGCGGGGCTTGGCCGATACAAAGATCCGTCGACCAGATTTGTTGGGTGAGCAGCGAGAGTTTCCAAGTTGCGATCTGAGCGTGGCCTTGATTCATTATCCAGTGCACAATATCGAAGGCAAGATAGTTACGACTTCGATTACTAATATGGACGTGCACGACATTGCGCGCTCTTCGCGCACATTCGGCCTCCATCGATATTACATTGTTCACCCAACCAAAGCGCTTCGCAAGTTGGTCTCACATATCTGTGAGCATTGGGAGCATGGATTTGGTTCGAAGTACAACCCAAACCGCAGCGAAGCACTCAGGTTTATTTCGGTGCTGCCTGATTTCGACGATGTGTTGGCTGATATTGAGGCTCGCACAGGCAAATTGCCGAAGATTATAACTACCTCCGCCCGTGATTGCGACACTGCGCTCTCGTATCCGGAAATGCGAAATGTCTTGGCTGAAGCGACCGAACCGCATTTGCTGCTGCTCGGAACCGGTTGGGGGCTCGCAGAGGAAGTACTCGCGCGTGCCGATTATCGCTTGGCCCCGATACACGGTTTCTCTGGATACAATCATCTTTCAGTGAGAGCCGCCGCGGCAATAATATTCGATCGTTTATTCGGTGCACCCGGGTAATTGTGCGCATAGAGCGCAGGTGCCAGAGTCGTATCAATACATTCCGGGGCAGGCCACACAGATCTTCTCGGGAGGCAATTGCGTGCCACTTGCCAAGAGAAACCTTGCGGCCAATCGCCCGGAAAGTGTGAGGTGGGGGAGCCTACTCGGAGTGTAAATCCGACCAGGCAACTTCTTCTTCGACGTCGCCTTTCTTCGGGCTGATGTCGTCAGGGGGATCGTCGATATACTCGACTTTCGCATGCACGCCGTCTCCGGATGCTGTCCATGCGTCGAGTACTTTGACAATACGGCCCCTGTAAGAAAGCTCCTTTCCAACCAATGCGTCGGTAAATGACATCGACCCAATCCTCCATAAGAAACGCGAAATGAGACTTTACACCCAACAGGAACGTCCTGCCTTCAGCCTTTGCAAACTCAAGGCGAGACGTTCCCGGAGAGTTTCTCAAAACCGTTTGTGTGGCCTGTGCCCGAGCTGAGAGAACCCAGCTCGAACGCAGGCTGAATCGATCTGCACTATAAGGAAAAAGAACTGTTCAGCTCTGTACCTTAGACCAGCACTTTGCAGTGAATCAATGTATTCAAACGACCCTGGTGCTACCCGAGGGAGAAAAACCGATTGACGGTGTTGTTGGTAACCTCGGCAACTTCCTCTAACGAAAGGTTTTTTACTTCAGCGACTTTCTCTGCAATTTGTCGCACATGAGCTGGTTCACTTGGTTTGCCGCGAAACGGTTCTGGCGCCATATAGGGGCAATCAGTCTCGAGCATGATCTGCTCAAGCGGTATTTTGGCGACTGCATCTCGAAGCTTAGTCGCGTTTTTAAAAGTAATGATCCCGGTGAGCGAGACGAGAAAATTGATATCAGCGAGCTGCTTTGCAAACTCTTCGTCTTCCGCGTAGCAATGAAACACCCCTCCTACTTTTTCTGCCTTGAGGCGCTTCAAAGTACTCAACGTTTCTTCGTGAGCGTCTCGGCAATGAATGATCAGCGGCTTCTGACAGTTCTTGGCCCAGGCGATACTTGCATCGAATAGTTTCCGTTGATTCTCAAACGGAGCCCAGTCGCGAAAGAAATCTAAGCCGGTCTCGCCAATCGCAACTACACGGGGGTGCGCTGCTAACTGCTCTATATCGCTGATCTGGGTAAAATCAGTGGCATCATGTGGGTGCACCCCGACACTCGCCCAAACATGATCGTGGGTTTCAGCTAATTCGATGGCAGCATGAGCTGAGCGAATACCCTCCGCCGCGCCAACGCAGACCATGCGAGTCACGCCCGCATCTGCTGCGTCTGCCATGACCTGATCGAGCGGCTTATGCTCAATCATAGGAAGGTGGCAATGAGTGTCGGTGAGCTTCATTGAGACGCTTAGCGTACTTGCGCTCCTGGAGGCATGTCGGGGTGGACGGCAACTAGCTCTAGCGAATCGTCGGTCGAAGCAGCGAGAAGCATACCTTGGCTCTCTTCACCCATGAGTTTCGCGGGAGCCAAATTGGCGACTACAACAATTTTTCGGCCGATGAGTTCTTCCACGGAGTAGCGCTTGGCAATACCAGCGACAATCTGCCGTTTCCCGAGTTCTTCGCCCAGGCTGATCTGTAACTTGACCAGCTTATTGGATTTCTCAATCTTTTCAGCTTCGACAATTTGCGCCACGCGCAGGTCGACACTCATGAAGTCTTCGAATGTGACGAGTTTGGCTTGTTCTTTTGTAGGTGCTTCGTCGGTCTTGGGAGACTCTTCGGTGCTCGCTTCGGTGTTTTCTGACATGAGATTAGGAGCTCTTTCGCGTTATGTTGTAAGTATATGAAACTATTTGCATTCCTGCTGCAAAACAGTAGAATTCCCAATCTTGGTGATTTTTCAGTATGCAGTCAAGGTTTGAAGCAAATATGTCACGTGAAGTTCTCATTTGTAGCGCATGGCCCTACGCAAACGGCGATTTGCATCTCGGGCATATAGCTGGCGCCTATCTGCCGGCAGATATTTTAGCTCGGTACCATCGTCTCCGCGGCAATCGAGTCCTGTACGTTTCCGGATCTGATGCGCACGGCACTCCCATTACGTTGAAGGCGAAGGAGGAGAATGTCAAACCGATTGATGTGGTGAAGCGATATCACGATCGATTTCTGGAAGGTTGGACCAGGCTTGGGATTACGTTTGACTTGTTCACACACACTCACACTCCGAACCATCTCGAAGTAACAGAGAAGTTTTTTCTGAAGCTTCGAGATCAAGGCGACCTCAAAGTTGCAACACAGCAACAGTTTTATGATACCTCGGCGGAAATGTTTCTTCCCGATCGATATGTTCGAGGAAATTGCCCGTTTTGTGAGTACGATCGCGCTCGTGGCGACCAATGCGAAAATTGCGGAAAGACCTATGAAACGACCGCGCTGAAATCACCGATTTCAACTATGACGGAAACGGTGCCCGAGATACGCGATACTGATCATTACTTTCTGCATCTTGAGCATTATTCAGAAAAGATGAAGCAGTATCTCGAAAAACAAACGCACTGGCGTTCGTCGGTACTCAACTTTAGCCGTTCAATGCTAGAAGAGGGATTGAGGGCTCGCCCAATTACCCGTGACATAGATTGGGGAGTTCCTGTGCCTGAGGAAGGCTGGGAGTCGAAGGTGATTTACGTCTGGTTTGACGCGGTCATTGGCTACTTCAGCGCATCTGTCGAGTGGGCTAAGGCTTTCGCGAAGAAAGATGATTGGCAGGCCTGGTGGAAGAATCCCGATACGAAATCATATTATTTTATTGGTAAAGACAATATTCCCTTCCACTCAGTGATTTGGCCAATCGAGCTCATGGCTTATGATCCGGATTTGAATCTACCGTATGACGTCCCGGCAAATCAGTTCCTTAATATTGCCGGAGAGAAGTTTTCAACAAGTCGTGGGTTAGCCGTCTGGTTGCTCGACGTGCTCGATAATTTTGATGTTGATACCGTTCGCTACTATCTGACTTCGATCATGCCAGAGACAAAGGACGCTAATTTTTCCTGGGAGGAGATGGTCACTCGCAACAACGGGGAACTCGTTGCCGCGTGGGGCAACTTAGTGAACCGAGTGTTGGGCTTTGCCTATTCGCGTTATGATGGAAAGGTTCCGCAACCTCAAGAACTCGACGATAGAGACAAAGGGCTGCTTGCTGAGATCGAAAAAGGATTTACTACCGTTGGCGATTTGTATGAAGCGGTTCAGTTGAGGGACGCGTTGAAAGAAACCATGCGCCTTGCTCGGGAGGTGAATCGCTACCTTGATGAGAAGGCACCTTGGTCAGTCTTTAAGCAAGATCCAGAAAAAGCAGGGACCAGTGTCTTTGTCGCAATGCGGGCCATTGATTCGCTTAAGACTATGCTTTCGCCCGTACTGCCAGAGACGAGTGAACGCGTGAATCAGATGTTTCAGTCAAATGATTCGCTGTTTGGTGAGCAAGAAATTGTTGAGCGAACCGAAGCGGGGGAGTCGTACAATGTTGCAACCTATCGTTTGTGTAACGCCGAGAAAGAGAGTCGTGATCGTTGGAAGCCTTCAACCTTAGCCGCGGGTTCGCCGTTCGATAAACCAACACCGCTCTACAAAGTGCTAGACCCAGTGGAAGAGTAGGACGAGCTAGCCTACCGCAATCTGAAGCAGAATAGAGCTAAGCTGTAATTGTGGACTGAGGTTTCGCTGCGCGGTCATTCTCTCGGCTTCTAGCGAATTTTCCAATAGGGTGGCCAAGCGATTGGCTCGCGGGCCGTTTGCAGCTCTCATTTGAGTACGAATCGTGCTGTTAATCATTCTCCAAATTCCCGGAAGATTTTCTTTGTCAGCTGCGAGTTCACTGGCCAGGCTGAGTGCTCGACCTTCATCGGCGTGCTTTCGCAAGCTCAGTAATGCTTTTTCGAGAGAGCGGGCTTCCTGCAATAGAGTCTGTAAGTGATCTTTAAGACTTTTATTCACTTCAATTTCCAACGTCTTCTCGTCTATGTAGTTCTCTAAACTCAATGGCGAGAGCGTTGTATCTGCCAGTTTCGCGAAGGCCTGTTGTTGCTCTTGGCTCAGAAGAGCGCCGAGTTTCTGCGAGATGACCCTTGCACAGTCCTTTCGCGAAAGTTCGGCAAAGTGCAGGAGTTGGCAGCGTGAGACGATCGTCTCAGGGAGCCGGTGAGGTGTATCAGTGATAAGAATCAAATAACTATTTTCGTTCGGCTCTTCCAAGGTTTTCAACAGCGCATTGGCAGCTGAAATATTCATTGTGTGGGCATTGTCGATAATCGCAACGCTGGCGTGAGCGTAATACGGTTTGAGGTGTAAGGCGTTACAGAGGGTGCGAATTGACTCCACGGTAATGTCTTTCTTGCCCTGTTCTCGAAACACAAAGTGGAGGTCTGGATGGTTCCCTGCTTGGACGAGTCGCTGCGTTTCTTCTGAGGAACCATCTGCTTCGTTCGACAAGAGTTCTGCGGCAAAGCTGCGGGCTAACGTTCGCTTGCCAATGCCGGAACTTCCACAGAAAAGCAACGCGTGTGGAACTGCGTTCTTTCGCAGTAGGCGAGAGAGAAACTCCCGCTCCTGCTGATGTCCAACTACAGGCTTAAGCAATCGCTTTCTCCACTGCCTCGCGGGCAGCAGCTATAACTTCATCTTCGCTCTTCGCTGCGTTCAAGACCGCAAAATTGTTAGTGGGATCTTCGGCGAGGGTCAGGAAGCCTTTGCGTACCCTCTTGTGGAACTCCAGCTGTTGCTGTTCAAACCGATTCCATGTCTCTTCTGGAGAGTTGTCTTGATTCTTGCTGTTCGGCTCAAGAGAACTCATATCGAAAGAGGCGCTTGCCCGTCGGCTACGGCTTGCAGCGCGTTCTAAGCCTTGTTCCGCATCAAGATCGAGAAGCAGCACTAAGTCAGGCTTCAAATCGTTGGTTGCAAAGCTGGTAAGTTGTTGCAAGGAATCGAGGGGGAGTTGCCGCCCGTACCCCTGGTAGGCGAGGGTCGAATGAATATAGCGATCGCAGAGCACGGTTGCCCCGCGAGACAGCGCAGGACGAATTACTTCGCGCAGATGCTGTGCACGGTCAGCATAAAAAAGCAGAAGCTCTGCGATTGGGTCGAGATCTGTGCGGCTCTCGTCTAACAAAATAGAGCGCAAAGATTGACCAAGTTCAGTCGCGCCCGGCTCGCGGGTTACGACTAGCTCATCGACTTTGGGACTGAGCCACTCCGAGAGTTTGGCGCGCAAGGTTGACTTGCCGGCCCCTTCGATTCCTTCAATTGTGATAAAAGCCATAGCTAAGGTCCCGCAGCCCAAAAAGAAAATGACCTAATAAAGACGACACCTTAGCTGCTAAATGGCGCAAAGCGGCGTCGGGAATCATAGGTATTCTAATAGATGGGAAGCGAGTGGTCTACCAGACCAAGCAGTATTTATGCGCTGCCTCAGCTAGCGCCAGACTCGCCATCGCTTGGCGGCGCTTTTGTCGGGGCTAGCTCGTCTTCATCACTGAGCACGAGTTGCACTCCTTGCAGCAATTGAGCGCTGGTAAATGGTTTGGTGATATAATAGTCGCAGGCAAAATCTCGATACCCCGCTAGGACATCTTCGTCTTCGCTTTTCGCGGTTAACATAATGACAGGAATATTTTGGGTAGCCGGATGCTGCTTTAGATGAACCATCACGTCATATCCCGACATTCCCGGCATCATTAGGTCGAGAATGATTAGATCAAATGTGTTGTCTTTCAACACCTCGAGGGCTTCGTTGCCATTCGCACTCTCGGTGATGCGGTATCCCTTGCCCATCAAGATCGTTTTTACGACTGTTCGAGCACCGAAGTCGTCTTCTACTACGAGAATGGAAGCGTCATTTGCCATGGTAATGTCCTTGTCTATTGCAGTTTGAATATCGACCCTTCGAGTGAAAATACTTAGCTACCTTCTTTGTTGCTGAAAAGTCTAGATGTTTCAGTAACTTACAGTTCTCCAGTGAGCTTCTGCATGCCCCAGAAACGCTTGTCACGGGCAATACGGCAACCAACTGAGCTTTGGTGTATCTCTGAGCCGAGAAAACTGCCTTGCGCTGCCTGGATACCCAGTCGGTGGCTTGCAGTGAGCGCAGGCTGGGGACTGCAGAGGGAGAGCCCAGCTGGGAGGTTTGCAATAGTGACGCCTCCAGTGGCTGAGTAGAGAAAAATGTCTATCTGTTCTGATCTCGAAAATCGAATCTCCGATATTTCGATATCGCCGACCGCGACAAAAAATAGCTGTGTCGCGTCACTGCTGCGAATACTAAGTCCTGAAGGCAGAAGAATGGTTCCGCGAGAAACGAAATATCGTCGGAGGTTCTCTGCGTTTTTGATCACCAAGGGAGAGTTGTTCAAATCCATATCGCTCCGATAGAACTCTATCGTAGGATCTCTCTTTGCTTCTTCGATCAGCTTGGTCCAGCGCGGAAGAAAGTGGCCCGGCACCAAACTCTGCGAAACAAAGAATCGCTTGCGTATCAGTCCATTGTCGACTCGCAGCAGTGCATCTAGATTCTGCAAGAGTAGAGTCCCGGGGCGTTCTGAGATTTTGCTCCACTGTACTACCAGCGATTCCTCGTCCGCCGGCTGAACTGTAAAGCCACTCAGATTATCCAGGAGCAATTCTTCTAGCCGACCATCGAGCTTTTCTCGTTGACGCTCACCCTGTAATAGCTTCACTCTTTGACTGGCTCGGGTATGGATCGAAAGAAAGAGCAGGCTTGTAAGTGCTACAATTGCGATGGCAACAACAAGAAGCATACTGCCTTCTGAGCCAAAGATTTTTGATTGCTTAGAGCACCGCATCGAGAATGTCTATCCGCGGTTGGAAGCCTATACTGTTGCGAAATTCGAACTGTCTGCCCTTGTAGAGAATTTGAGTCCTAAGGACTCTTGGTTGCGTTTCGAGCTCTATGTCATGGAGAATCTCAGTGATCTCTGTTGCTACAGGTTGGTTCTCGTGGGTCTGGTGGGAGAATCGACGAAACGTATTGCTACTATCGAGATAGAGACTGTAACAATCTGCGATCGGGAGCAGAGCGAGGAGTTGCGGTTGCTCCGGTTGTTGGTGGAACAACGCTGTTCGATTTGCTTGCAAATGGCCCCGATAACTTTTCCCACCTGGACATCGATTGCTGCGATGGTTTTGAGTGAGTGTTCCCTGGACTTGCAGGAAGCCGTCGGCGTAGATTGCAAGCCAATTGGAGAAAGAAGCGATTGACTGCTTTGGGGTAATTGTTCCATTGCTGCAAAACTCATCGGAGCTGAATTGTCTGGGATACAGAAGCCAGTCTGGGTCTAGGTGAAGGAACGTCAAAGCAGTACTCGTTGCTGCGGGCTGCCGCCTTGCCTCTCCCGAGGATACTGAAAGCGGAGAGCCAAAGGCATCGAGCAAGATGCCGGGCGGTTGAATTCGCACTGCATCAATAGCGTATCGAACGTGAGTTCCTTTGAGCCCAAGATAAATGTCTTGTCGTAGGCCGTTGAGGATTTCTTGTGAGGCGATGCTCTTTGAAAGTCGTTGTTGTAAAATGAAAGAGCTGCGGATATGTGCGTGGCTTAACCCGAAGAGAATTGATACGCAAAGCAGGACGACGAGGAGTTCGGTAATGCCTGTTCCTGAGTCCGTGCCACCGAGCGCAAGTAGGCTCTTTTGGGAAGCTCGAGTTGCCGCTTGATTGAGAGTTTCTAGCTCAAGCTGCTTTCGGTGCTCAGCGATTCTATGAAGCAGCAGCTTGTTCTGTCGTAGCAGGGAGAGGCCAAACGTTGCTGAGGCGGTGAAGAGGAGCAGCGCGATTAGAACCTCTATAAGCGTCAGGCCCGCGGTCCCAGATGAATCTAGTTGAGAATTTCTAGTCGCATACACTTCGCATAGCTCCTCGTAGGCTAATGAGAATCAGACAGCTTTTCCCAGTTGTACTTTGCACATGAATCCTTCCCGGTGAGACGGTGCCATTTGCTCGAGCCATAAAGTTCGAGAAACTCCCCGAGAGCCGACCGAAGCGCGCCTCGGTAATAGAAACTGAACCAGGAACCTGGAGGACTGTATGGCCTCCCGCTGATTCCTCTATGCGTTTTGCCCAAACAGTGATTTCCCGATTGTGCCCAAGAACGATTGCTTCTTGTCGCACGAAGCGCAGTGTGGCGGTGATTGCGTCTCGAGCCAGTTTTAGTTCTACGATTGCCTTCAGTTTTCGATAGTGAAAGTGTGTGCCGATAATGAGAGAACCGCTGATCACAAGTACTATCAGAACCTCGACGAGGCACTTACCGAGAACCGAGTTGTGTTCCTCCATGCTGATGTTATCGGACAGGCTGAGAGATCGTTGATCTAAGTGAGTGCTTGAGGGAAAGGAGATGAGAAAAATTGGGTCTTCGAATTCCTTCGAAGACCACTAGGTGTGGGAACTGAGAACCAATACCTCAAGATAAACTGGTGTCGGGTGAAACGCTTTCGAAGTCAGAATAAGAGAAGGAGCACTGCTGGCAATAGTACTGAGGGCGTGAACCGATCTGCTTGGCGGGCGAACGTCTGACGTAGACACTTGACAGCACCATGTATCGATCTTCTGCCTCGAGTACCGTGGCATAGACAGTGGTCACCTCAAAGAGTGAGCCATAGACTGCACTCGCTGATTCTACTACCTCGAAACTTACCCGACTGTTTAAATGAGGTTCAACGTCCTTCCTGGAGATTGCCATTTCTTCTCCTTTGTCCAGGACCCTCAAAAAAAAAGACCGAAACCGTAGTTACGGCATAGTGCGCCGGAGAACTTCGCTAATCAAGTGGGAAATGATAAAAGGTTTGTTTTGGGATCTGAATTGTCTTAGGTATATAGTCCGAAATTGTTCAGTCGGGTGTTTTTAAGCCGCAGAGACGGCATGGCTACGGAGAGAAAAATGGCAAAGGGTGACGCAGCGTTTCGAGTGGAACGAGATTCAATGGGGGAGATGCAGGTGCCGGCTGAGGCGTACTATGCCGCCCAAACCCAGCGAGCTGTAGAGAATTTCCCGATTAGCGGCATCGGGCTTCCCCGTCCGATGGTTGCTGCCCTTGGAGTTGTCAAGCAGTGCGCGGCTCGAACCAATCTTGCGCTTGGTCTACTCGATTCCAATATGGCTCAGGTAATTCTACAAGCTGCTGCCGAAGTTGAGAGCGGAAGCTTAGATTCTCATTTTGTTGTTGATGTCTTTCAGACAGGCTCTGGCACTTCTTCAAATATGAATAGCAATGAAGTAATTGCCAATAGGGCTAAGGAGCTTTCCAAGGGTGAGTTGCCAATCCACCCCAATGACCATGTCAATATGAGTCAGTCTTCCAATGACGTCATTCCAACGGCTATGCATGTCGCCTTGGCATCAGAGATTTCTAAGAGCCTTGTCCCGGCACTTGAACAACTGCGCGATTCCTTGGCAAAGAAGGAGAAGGAGTTTGCAGGTATAGTAAAAACCGGACGAACTCACCTGCAAGACGCAACGCCAATAACACTTGGACAGGAATTTAGTGGGTATCGAGCACAGATTGAACAAGCGATTGCCCGGGTACAACGATCACTTGTTACTGTGCTAGAGCTTCCGCTTGGTGGAACTGCGGTAGGAACTGGGTTGAACACACCTCCGGGGTTTGCCGAGCAAGCAATTGCTGAGATCGCGAAACACACGGGACTGGCGTTTGTTGAAGCGAAAAATCATTTTGAAGCTCAAGCAGCGAAGGATGCCGTTGTTGAGATGAGTGGCCAATTAAAGACGATTGCTTGTAGTTTTTCGAAAATCGCAAACGATCTCCGTTGGATGGGATCAGGTCCTCGCTGTGGCTTGGGAGAATTGCAGTTGCCAGAGGTGCAACCCGGTTCTTCGATAATGCCGGGAAAGGTGAATCCAGTTATTGCTGAATCCGTTTTAATGGTAGCGGCGCAGGTCGTAGGGAATGATGCAGCTGTTACTGTCGGTGGCCACAGCGGTGGCGTGTTAGAGCTAAACGTGATGATGCCGATGATGGCCCATAACGTCTTGCAGTCAGTCGCGCTGTTGTCTTCAAGTGCGAAGAATCTAGCAGAGCGCTGTGTCGATGGCATTGAGCCGAACACTGAACGCCTCAACGATCTCGCAGAAGCCAGTATCGCTATATGTACAGCACTTGCTCCGAAAATCGGCTACGACAAAGCCGCTGCGCTCGCCAAGAAGGCGTTTGCCAGTGGACGACCGCTTCGTGAAGTGGCGAAGGAAGAGAACGTTCTTCCGCCAGACGAGCTTGATAGGGTGCTTGACCTTATGAGCATGACCAAGCCCGGCCTCTAATTTGACGTGTCCTTATGCATGAACAGAAAGCGCGTGAATCGCTCACGCAAGTAAGACGCATTGTCGTAAAGGTTGGTACGCATACGCTTGCCAGTCGAACCGGTCGACCGAACGAGGCGCGTATGCGCGCGATCGCCGGCAACATCTCAATGCTCCATCGTGCGGGAATGGAAGTCGTTTTGGTGAGTTCGGGAGCCGTTGGTATGGGGCTCTCTGCTTTGAAGCTTTCCACGAGACCAAAGCGACTGGCAGATCTGCAAATGGCAGCAGCGGTCGGACAGGCTCGATTGATGAGCAAATATCAAGAGCTGTTTCTAAAGCAGAACATTTTGGTCGGACAGGTGCTTCTTACGAGCGCAGATCTGCACCATCGCACTCGCCATCTAAACGCACGCGCCACACTCACCAATCTGTTGAGCAACGGCATCGTGCCTATCATTAACGAAAATGACGCAATATCAGTTGATGAGATTCGAGTTGGTGACAATGATACCTTGGCAGCGCAAGTTAGTCTTCTGCTCAACGCCGATGCATTGGTGTTGCTAACGACCGTGAATGGCCTGCGAAAATTCTCTGGAAAGCGCAGTACTCGTGTCCCCTTTATCAGGAAAGTCGACTCGCGTACCTATTCCTTAGTATCGGATGGAACCGGAGATTTATCAGTTGGCGGAATGCGGACGAAGCTCGATTCTGCCAGCCAGGTAGTGAGTACTGGTGGTGTCGTTGTTATCGCTGATGGGCGGAAACCGGATACGCTCAAGCGGATTTTTCGCGGAGAAGATGTGGGGACTTTGGTCGGCGAGGCGCAACCCCGCGATTTGATGGATAGCAAGCAAAGATGGTTGGCGTTCTTCCCAAGAGCAAAGGGGAGTGTGCAGGTGGATGCTGGTGCGGCGAAAGCAATTCTCACGCGTGGCAAGAGCTTGCTCCCCGTCGGAGTCACGGGTACCCAAGGTTCGTTTGAAGCTGGGGCATTAGTGACGATTGCTGATAACGATGGAAAAACAATTGCCCGTGGTTTAGTCTCCTATTCAAGTGATGAAATCGCTACAATTCAAGGCTGTAGAACATCGGAGATCGAGAAGCTCCTTGGGGCACGGCAGTTCGATGAAATAGTGCATCGTGATAACATGGTACTTCTAGAGAACTAACTATGAGCGACTCAACTCAAGATATGGTTATGCAAGCCGCGGCGAAGGCACAGGCCGCCGCACTTGAACTTGTGGAGCTCACTGCCGCTCAAAAAAATCAGATACTACAGGCTATGGCAGACGAGCTTGTCTCTCAGAAGGGAGACATTCTTGCGGCAAACACTCGAGACCTCGAGTCTGATCGAGCAGCGGATCTCAGTCCTGCTCTGAAAGATAGACTTACCTTGAATGAGCAGCGATTTGCCGGGATGGTGCAGGGCTTAGTCGACCTTTGTGCGCTGCCTGATCCGATTGGAGAGGAGTTGCAAAGTACTACTCGACCAAATGGTCTTGAGATTCGAAAAATTCGAGTTCCCATTGGTGTGTTGGGGGTCATTTATGAGTCTCGACCAAATGTGACGGCGGATGCGGCAGGTCTAAGCGTAAAATCATCAAATGCGATTTTGTTGAGAGGAGGAAGTGAAGCGCTCGAGACGAATGCTGCGATTGCTGGAGCCTTGCAGAAAGGTGGAGCAAAGAAAGGTCTTCCTGATGGAGCTGTCCAGTTACTTGCAACAAGTGATCGAGACGCGGTCAAAGCCTTGGTGCAGTGCGAGGAGTATGTCGATTTAGTAATTCCTCGTGGCGGGGAAGGACTTATTCGCGCGGTCGCGGAGATGGCCCGTGTTCCAGTTTTGAAGCACTACAAGGGTGTCTGTCATGTGTATGTTGATGACGCAGCGGATTTGGCCCAAGCCGTCGACATTTGCGTAAACGCGAAAGTGCAGCGTCCGGGAGTGTGTAATGCGGCAGAAACGGTTCTGGTTCACGAGCAAGTAGCGGCTGATTTTCTACCGCGTCTTGCTGAAGCGATGCCACAAGTAGAATTGCGAGGAGATGATCGGGTTTGTGAATTGCTACCGGCTGCGAAGACTGCCGAGGCAAGTGATTGGACCGAGGAGTATCTTGACCTGGTGCTCGCCATCAGAGTGGTGTCCGATGTGGAGGCTGCTATCTCACATATCAATCGGTATGGATCTCGGCATACCGATGCAATTATATCAGGGAACGAAGAGCATACCCGGCGCTTTGCCCAGAAGGTCGATACTGCCGTGGTAATGATAAACGCCAGTACGCGTTTTAATGACGGCGCTGAATTTGGAAAGGGCGCCGAAATCGGAATCAGCACTGATAAGCTTCACGCGCGAGGCCCGGTGGGTATTGAAGATCTAACTACCTACAAATATCTGGTTCGTGGAGCAGGGCATGTCCGAAGCTAATCGCCCCGTTCTCCTATTGGTAGTTCTCTAAGTTTCCAAGTGATTGCAGTATCTTAGCTGATGAATTGGCAACTGCCGTTCTCTTTCATTCATTTCCTTTAAGTCTATAGCTTGAGGCACCGATTTCTATACAGGTGTCTGTTTTTCCTCCTTATTTCTCAACTCTAATTGCGCGGTGGCGCTGGTGGTCATGAAGAAGAAACTACAAACAGTCTTGGTTTGGATATTCTTGGTTGTTCTCTTTGCGGTGCTGTTTCAGTTGAGCCGACAGCCCAAGACGACTTCTTTTAGAGAGTTTAAGACGTTTCTAGAAGATGTAGAGCATGACAGCGTCTCCTCAGTACGCATCAACAACAACGAGATCGTTGTCGAGCTATACAACGGCAGCTCGTACATGACGCTTGGCTTAGTGGATGATGAGCTAACGCGGGTGCTCTCCGAGCGCGGTATCGTGATGCACTTTGGTGAAGAAGAGAATCCTTTTGGATCTATTCTCAAGGTGCTTTTACCGATAGTCCTGTTACTCGCGGCCTTTATCTATTTCTCGAGGAAGTTTTCTGGGCAAGGGAGCAATCTGATGGCACTTCGCCGTAGCCGTGCGCGATTGTTGAATGATGAAATCAAAGTATCATTTGACGACGTGGGTGGCTGTGCTGAGGCGAAGAATCTGTTTGCCGATGTCGTTGACTTTCTCAAGAATCCAGATCGCTGGACGAATGCAGGGGCTCGTCTGCCGCGAGGAGTGTTGTTGGAAGGTCCTCCTGGGTGCGGAAAAACACTTCTGGCAAGAGCAGTTGCTGGTGAGACGGATGCTAAGTTTTTTCTCGTTTCTGCCTCTGAGTTTGTCGAGCTCTTCGTCGGAGTTGGAGCGGCTCGGGTTCGAGATATGTTTGAAACCGCGGTGAAAGAAGCTCCGGCAGTGATCTTCATTGATGAGCTTGATGCGGTTGGACGTCGGCGTGGGTCAGGGATCGGTGCAGGTCATGACGAACGCGAGCAAACACTGAATCAACTTTTGGTGTGCCTTGACGGATTTGAAAAGAACGACCGAGTGGTGGTGATCGCTGCGACGAACCGACCGGATATCCTCGATTCGGCCTTGCTTCGCCCTGGTCGTTTTGATCGGCGGATTCGGGTGCCAGAGCAGCAAAGAGAGGATCGCCTAGAAACATTGAAAATCCATACGATGAATAAGCCGCTGGCGGAAGATGTCTCTCTGGAACAGCTCGCCGATCAAACGGCCGGTTATACGGGGTCAAAAATCGAAAGCTTTTGTAATGAAGCCACACTTATTGCGGTGCGTCGTTGCCGAATCTCCGGTGAGGCCAACGAGGTTGCCGTATCTATGAAAGATTTCCAAGATGCGTTTGAGATTGTTCAGACCCAAGAGCGTTTATTCACTAAAGTGGACATGCTTATCATCGAATCAGCGACTCAGCTCTCTGAACCGACTGGTCGAGCTGTCGTTCGAATCCGTTTAAAGGAAGGTGATTCGATTGAGGGTGAGGTGATTTGGGCCGATGCGAGCTTTGTAAAACTCCGCGAACTAGAGAGTGGTGAAGAGAAGCTTGTTCCGAAGTTTCAAATTGTCACTGTCGAAGCGCTTGAAGGAACTGAAGAAGTTGAGCGAGAGGAAGTGCGCAGTGATGTTTGGGCAAGTTCTATGCCGGATATGGCGTAGGTCTACGGGTAGGCGGACGCAATGTTTGGCTTCGAAGACGATTGGTTGCTGACTCGGATTCTCTTTCTTATTCCGCTCATACTGTGTCTAGGGGTGCATGAATGGGCCCATGCCTGGGCAGCTTGGAAACTCGGCGACGATACTGCCGCTCGCTTGGATCGCCTGACGCTTAATCCGCTCGCGCATATCGACCCAATCGGAACCCTGGTATTGCCCCTCTTGGGCGTGCCCTTTGGTTGGGCAAAACCAGTGCCATTTAATCCATCACGTTTCAATCGTCGGGTGAGTCTCAAGATGGGCACGATGTTGGTTGCGGCAGCTGGTCCGATCTCGAATATACTGATGGCTCTTGCTTGTGTTGTGCTAGTAGTGGTTGTTAAGTTTTTCGATCCGCTGTTGCTTGCGAAATTGCCGGCGTTGCAGCAACTCGTTGAAACTCTGATATTGTTGAATGTGTTGTTGGCCGTTTTTAATCTTATTCCGCTGCCGCCACTCGATGGAAGTCACATCGCTGAAGCGTTCATGCCAAGAATCCTTCGGCCTTGCTGGGACGCTATTGCCTCGCTTGGGCTCGCTGGCCTTCTCATAATACTCTTCTTGCCGAGTTTCTTCGGTGTGAACATCTTCTACTGGCCAATTCGTCTCACTCAGACCTTGATCCGCATAGTGGTGTAGAAGAGGTGCGACTAGTTATTGAGTATGCCGCCGAGCAGGCCACCTTGTCCCTGCTGATTTTGCCCTTGATTGCTTTGTCGAGCCAGATCGTCGATTCGAACGACCTCGTTACTACCGTCAGCCGACAGGACTCGGATCTCGCCATTCTTCCCAGTACGGACTTGAATACTGAATCCTTCACGCCGGTAGCGATCTGAGAACGGGAATTTAAACTCTTGCTTTAATCGTCCACTTTCGAAATAGCCAGCCTCTTCAACGCAGGCAGCATACACAGAACCGTTTACTCGGTATTTACCGGAGAACAGCCCGCCACTCGATCGAAACTCATCGACCTCGATTCGTGGAGCACGATACCTCGCATCACGGCAGAAACGGTTTACATCACCTCCTGAGTATCGGTCATCTCTATAGTCGTCACGGTCACGATACCGATCGTCGCGATTGCTATAGTCAC
>CBDUGV010000055.1:0-18579 GCA_965366815.1 uncultured Bdellovibrionales bacterium
TCCGAACTACACTGGCTAACCGAACTACTCTGGCCGTCGAATCACTTGTGGATCCGTTTTGACTTTCAACAGAATGTCCTGCTCTCGCACACCGCGTTGGGCATATTGCCGGCCAATCTTATTATTGTGGTAATCCATTCGATGGTCAGCTTCAGTGTTATCCTTCGCTCCCACCTCATGAGCATCAGTTACCTGTCGCGCAAAACTTGGACCATACGTTTTGGTTAAGGAATAACTCCAGAGCACATGCCGATAGGCATCTTCAGGGGCTGTATGATCAGAATCTCTCGCACGGCGCGATTCTTTTTGTGCGTTTTCTTTAAGTGTCAGAAGGGTCCCAGCGCGTAGTGGAAATTTTGCAACAACCTCTATTTCTGCATCAGTCAAGGCGTCGTCGAAAAATTCAGAGACAAGCTTTAAATCGCTCGGATTGAGCATCAGACGCCACGCAGACTCCACTGCTTCCGTTCGAATCGCAGCTTGGCGCAGCTTTCCTCCTAGTTGAAAGGTAAGAGAACCATCGACATCGATTGGCATCTCGGTCTGACCATCACGAACGAGGTTTGCAAGCTGATCAAGAAACCAACGGAGCGAACCTTTTGGATCATACACATCCTGTATTTGAACCACGGCGCGAACGTATTCTCCAGCTACTCTGCCAGGGATCAGTTCCTCGGGCAGTGGTGCATTGGCAACTGTGACAACTTGTGAGGGATCATCCGAGGGGTTCAAACTAAAGTCATTCAACTCGACGAGAACACGTTTAAAAGAAAAATCCATTAACGAGACTCGCATTGAGCCCGCTATAAGCAAATACTGTGAATCTTTGCCAGCAATAGTGTTGTTTGCCTTCAGATGCAGTCGAACACTCACCCCATCCCAAGTTGCAGATCTGAGAGAAGAAAGATAGGCCTTTTCATAACTGGGTTCGGTTACTTCAATACCGATGTGTTCGGCAAGAGGCGGTAGTCGTACCAGCATTTCGTCGGACACTCGCCGCAACACGATGCCACCAAGAAAATAGACACCGCTGAGCAGCAGGACCAGCACTACTAAGCAGAAGATGAGGAATTTCTTCATAAGAGTTAAGTGACAGAGACGTAATTCCTTGTAAAGCTCTGTTTCACATCACCAAACTCTTATTGTCGCGTCTCTGTCAGTATAGTGACACCGTCGCGTATCCTACTCCCTCAAATACCTTAGGCTGGGCCAGTGGAGGGACTCCAGAGGCCCGTGGTTTCCGGAATATCCGCTACCAAGTTGAGGTTCTGTACCGCTTGGCCAGCTGTACCTTTCCCGAGGTTGTCCATTGCCGCGAACACGGCTACCTGTTTTCCACGAGTGACGACCGAGATATCACAAAAATTAGTTCCCACTACGGCTTGGAGATCGGGGACGTTGGGTCGAATTCGGATGAACGGTGCATCGCGGTAATAATCGCGAAACTCATCAAGTAATCGCTCGCCACTTTCCGCACGCGGCAATGTCAAATACATAGAGGTGTACACTCCGCGTGAAATCGGAATGACGTGAGGCACAAAGGAAACAGTCAAACGCTCGCTCTTCGGATCACCGAGTGTTTGGCAAATCTCTGGCTCATGTCGGTGTGAGAAAACCTTGTAGGGATTCATATTGCCAAAGCGTGACGGGTGGTGAAATGAAGAATTTGGAGACCGACCAGCGCCAGAGGTCCCGGTTTTCACGTCAAAGACAATAGAGCCGCTAAACTCAGAATCGATTAGTGGGAGAGCCGCCAGCTCGCAAGTCGCCGCTAGGCAACCAGGAATCGACAAAAAACGGGCAGATCGAATCGACTCGCGATTGAGCTCTGCCAATCCGTAAACGAATCGCTCTTGCAGCTCTTGTGGAACGGACGCCTCTGGATAAAATTGGCTGCGAATCGATTCGTTCCGTAGTCGAAAGTCACCAGACATATCGAACAAATGGAGATTATGCGCTTCAAGAGCGGGAAGTATTTTCTGAACTCGAGCCGCGCTCGTACCGTGGGGAAGCCCCAAAAACACGGCACCAAACTGATATTTCGAAAGTGCCTCAAAATCGACTGATGCTTCAAAGACGCCATCATAAAATCCACTCAGATTCGGATGGGCGTCGGCAATCGGAGTTCCTGCTCGACTTTGAGAGACGACACTTACAACTTCGACATGGGGATGCTGGGTAAAGATTCGCAACAATTCTCCTGCGCCATACCCCGTACCACCAATGATTGCTACTCCAATTGAAATACTCATCTAGATCGATCCTAGTAGAAACTACTGCGTGGGAGTTTGAACTCGTAGTTTTCGCATGACTCGATCCTGACCAAGATCGCCGGCGGTTGCTATGAACACCGTGTCGTCTCCGGCAATGGTTCCGACAACTTCACGCATCTCTGCATGATCAATTGACGCTGCCACTACATTTGCTGCGCCAATTTGAGTAGTGACTACCAGCAAATGCGGTCCTGCTGTGGACATAGACGTGATAAGGGAAAACGGATTTACATTCGTCTGCTCATGGAGGGCCCGCACGGAAGGACGATCCACGGGGAGATATCTGCCAGACATCTTTACCACACCGAGTTCACGAAAATCGCGACTGATGCTGGGCTGAGTTACCGAGAAGCCACGATCCTGCATCGCGCGCACCACCTGACCTTGGCTCCGAAACGTCTTGCTCTCAAGCAACTCTACGAGTTCTCGTTGTCTATCGACCTTAGCTTCCATGCTGAATAAATATCGTATAACTTGACTAATATGTGAATAAATATACGATGCATCTTTAGAAGTCAACCTTCGCTAGTCAGAAATAAAGAAAATAGGGCAAGAATTTGCGCTAGACCCATCAGTTATGGTCTTTTATTCGACAGCCTTATTCGCAATTATTAAAGAAGTAGCTAATCCGAGTTCCGAATATGGAAAGCATTAGTTCTGGAGGAAACATGGTAATTGTCCTGATGGGAGTTACCGGCTGTGGAAAGACAACCGTTGGCCGGCTTCTAGCTGAACAATTGGGTTGGATGTTCTACGACGCTGACGATTTTCACCCCGAAGAAAACGTCGAAAAGATGCGACAGGGAATTCCTTTAGATGATGACGATCGCCTACCCTGGCTGCAAAGATTAGCAGAACTTATCAATAGCGAGCACGAGAACCAACGGAACATGGTTTTGGCGTGCTCTGCGCTCAAACGAAAGTATCGGGACGTTATTCAACACGATTTAAAGCCTGTTCGATTGGTCTATCTCAAAGGTGAGTTCGAACTCATCCGCGACAGACTCTCTCAACGCGTTGGTCACTACATGAACCCTGAACTGCTCAAGAGTCAGTTCGATGCGCTGGAAGAGCCTATGGACAACGAAGGAGCAGTGCTTGTCGATATCTCACCGAATCCCGAAGATATTGTCACATCTGTAAGAACACAGCTTCTGACGTAGACTGATTCAGGTATCAGCAGCTCTCCCACCCTCGATAACACCGGCTTTGGCAGATGTATCTGCGCTAGCGACGCAACAGTCTCTTTCGCCGATCAACACGAAAAACCGCCAAATTTTCGGTAATTCTCGAATCCAAATCGCCTTTCAGTGAACCTAAATTAGGTAGGGCAGATCCATCCTAATTTCCGGTGCAGCGCAGATGAAACTTAGAATTACTCTTATTTCCAAGCCAATTCTCACTCTCCTGGCAGCGGTGGCCTTTGCCACGCTTCTGACCTGGAGTTCTTTGCCCTCAGAGGCTCAAAACAAAGGAAAAACTTGTGTGTATCAGACCGATGCGGGTTTGTTCAAAACGACCAAGTCCCTCAAACGAGTTCCCTACAAATACCGAAAGAAGGCTCGCTGTACGAAAGCTGGTGCACCAGGACAAAAATCTCAACGAATGGCTAAGCCGGACGAGATCGAACTTGAAGGAAATATTAGACGGGAGACCCTAAACACTTCGGTCGGCAAGATAGAACTCCGCTGGCCCCGCTCGGTTGAATCTATCTTTGGGCGGACTCCACTACGCGCCATGACAGACGCAGCGCGCACCGTGAGCCGAGCGACCAAAACAGCGGCATTCCCCAGTTTCATTCAAAACATGAACCTTCCATGGAATGTGGTCTTCATGGACGAAAATCTGCCCGCGGCTCAAATCCCACAGAAGTTGATAAGCAACTGCCACCCAGGTTGGATGACCCCCCCGGCCAACATCTACATAGTTGCCCAACGAGTTGCTGCCGGCTGCGGAGGCAATCGCTCGGTGACCGCTTCTGTTGCTGACGGCCAGCTCACCGAAGTGTTGGTTCACGAAATGGGACATGCACTTGAGTATCACTTACTGGCAAAGAACTATCGTTTCAGTCGCATGCGAGCTGAGGGATTTGCTACCTGGTTTGAAACCTATGCCGCACAATATTCTTCGTTCATTAATCGAAGAGATCTACAGAAGCGAAATGCCGGATGGGCTAGGCTGGCAATACAGCAAAGTCCAAACAGTTTTACCTTTGGCGGTAGTGCATTGGACTATGCTCGTGCTTCGATGTATTTTGCCGCAGTCGAAGACCGCTTCGGCTTGCGAGGTATCATCAGCGTCTATGAAAGCATGGTAAAAAACAGCTTGGACGTATTCAAAGCGATCGAGAAAGAAACCCTTTGGAATCGCAGCCGGCTAGAGAAAGAAGCCAAAAGAATTGCAGATAACGGCTAAGTCCCCTCAACAATTTGCCCTTGCTCAAGTCGCAACCTGCGCTGAGTTCGTTCGGCAAGCGCTAGATTATGAGTCGCAATTACCAAGGTGGTGCCCGCCTCTCTGTTCAATTCGAATAGCAAGTCCTCTACGGTGTCTGCGGTCGAACTATCGAGGTTGCCGGTCGGCTCATCTGCAAACAATATCTGCGGCTTGTTAATGAAAGCCCTGGCAAGCGCAACTCTTTGTTGCTCACCACCTGAGAGTTGCGCTGGATAATGATGCCCTCTGTCGGATAAACCCACTCGCTCGAGCAAGGCTTTGGCATCTGCGGTGGAACTCGAGCTTCCCCGAAGCTCTGCCGGTACGAGCACGTTCTCCAGCGCGGTAAGCGTTGGTATCAACTGAAAGGTTTGAAAGACAAAGCCGACATGCCGATTGCGCATATCGGCCAGGCCGTCTTCTGAGAGCTCATTGAGCACATGCCCACAGAGTCGAATATCTCCGGTAGTTGGGCGGTCTAAACCAGCACAAATACCAAGTAGCGAGGTCTTACCGCTCCCTGAGGGACCAATCAGCGAACAGATTTGCCCAGCCTCGAGGGAGAGACTAACATTGCGTAGCACCTCGATATCTCGTGCACCGCTTCGATACGACTTGCCTACGGATTTAAGTTGAATAATCATAATGGCAAAGAATCTAAATCACTTATGACACGCTTAGCAAAACTCTTTTCTCTACGGCGTCTGACAGCGACTCTTCAGCGGGCGACTCCCCAGTGGGCAGCCCTGCGAATCCTCATAGCCATGATTCTCATAGGAGGAGTTATGTCCAGCCAAGCGAAAGCAGATAGCTCAGTGCGAAAGATTGTCTTTCTCGGCGACAGCCTGACGGAGGGATTTGGGGTCGAGGCCGAAAATTCCTTCCCCTCGCTGATTGGAGAGAGAGTGGCCCAAGCCAATTTGCCGTTTCAGGTCGTGAACGCCGGTCTGAGCGGTGACACAAGCGCTGGTGGTGTCAGGCGTATCCAGTGGCTGCTTCGCTCAAAAATCGACGTCCTCGTCCTGGCCCTCGGTGCAAATGATGGCTTGCGTGGGCTCTCCCTCACTGCGACAGAAGAAAATCTCGCCAAGATCATCGCCAGCGTTCGAAAAAGACACCCGGAAGTAAAGATTGTCGTTGCTGGTATGCTGATCCCGCCAAATATGGGGAAGGAATATTCAACGGCTTTTCGAGAAGTATTCCCCCGAGTTGCAAAGAACCACAAGGCTGAACTCATCCCTTTCCTATTGGAGGGGGTGGCTGGCGAACCAGAGCTAAATCTGCCAGACGGAATTCACCCGAATAAAGAAGGCTACCGCATAGTCACCGAGAACGTTTGGCAAGTTCTTATGCCAGTACTCAAGTCATTTTGATGCTGATAGAAGCAAGTCCGTTTAAAGACGAGAAAAATGTACACACAGAGAGCACAATACTGTCCAGACAGCAGGCAATAGAAATGGATTTACGCACAGTTAAACAGAACCTGAAACTCTGCCCCTGGATCGCGGTTAATTGCTCGGACATCGGCATTCATAGCTCGAGCCAACTCTGAGACCAGCGCCAGACCGATACCAGTCCCGGGGGTCTTTCGTTTCAACTCATCCTCACCACGATAAAACAATTGAAATATCTTTCCCATCTTCTCTTGTGGGATGCCCGGTCCGAAATCCCGAACGAATATCGCCAGTCGCTCACGATCGACAGATCTGCACCCAAAGCGAATCAATTTACGTTCTGTATCTTTAGAAAACTTCAATGCATTATCTACCAGATTGATCACTATCTGGCTCACAAGATCTTCATCAATCAGCAATCGCTGAGTCTTGAGTTCTTCTGGCTCGAACACAACTTCCAAGTCAAATTCAGCCGAGTACAGTTGGGCTCGTATTTTCGAGGCAAGACTCTCAATTAATTGACCCGCGCTATTTTGCTGTAGGGAAACTTCAACTTGGCCCTTGTTCAGCTGCGCAAGTTTCAACACATTATTTACGAGACGCGACAGGCGCTCACTTTCAGTGAATATAAAATCGTAATAGCTTTTCCGACGTCCTTCGTCTTTGACCCACCCTTGGCACAACATTTCGCCATACATCCGAATTGACGTCAGTGGTGTCTTTAGCTCATGGCTGATCGCCGAAACAAAGTTACTACGCTCCTCAGCCAGTTTGATATGCTCACTCCCGAGGCGATAAATCCCCCACAAGCCGAGCCCTACTACGAAGACAAGCGCCAGAATAAGCGAATCTACGGCACGCTCTGCCGGAACAGCGGCAACCTCTGAAACAAAGAACTCGAGATTGATATTTGAGAGCGGAGCGGAAAGTCGACCGAACAAAAGCTGTGCACTTCCCTTCCCAATCGACCGATAGCTATCAGACGCAGCAAACAAGCCCAGCATCTGCTTCCCGTATCGCACCTTGAGCAAAGTTCGCTCTCCAAGCGCGGAGGTGCGAAACGGTTTGCCAATCAGCATATCAATCACTTCACGCTGCGGAACGATAAATCCCTGCACGTAGCGATTCTTCTCTCGCCAAATTTTTCGAAAAAACAGAAACTCACCCGATTGCAGCATCGTCAGCTGTAGCGGATCGATTTCTCCCTCGAATGTCTTAATCTCAATGTCCGGTTCGAGGAAATTTTCTTGCAATTGCTGAGGGACAATCGTAACTTGCGTTTTCTTCCCCCCCGAAGACTTGCTGAGCCGTCGCTGTGCATAGTCACCACTTTTGAGAAAACCGTTTTGCTTGAGCAGCTTCTCGATTTGCTCTCGAACCTGCTTTCGTTGGCTAAGCTCTTCTGCTCCAAAATCTACAATCTTGCTTCCAAGCTCTGGTAGCAATGGCGTTTGCCAGGTACCATTCGGATTAATTTGAAAGTAACCAATCGCGCCGGGGAAAGCGTCTTTCGAGTTGAGATAGCTCAAAGGAGAGTAGTTGAGGCTATTTTGTTTCCTCAAGAGGGGATTCCCAGTCAGACTAATGAAGCTGTAGTCTTCAAAGGCCCGATCCTCTTCCTGCTTTAACAGTGAAGCAAGTCGAGCATCTGCCTCGTAGATGAAATCCTCAGCGCCTTTCTCCAGTTGGTTGCGTGCTTCAACCTGTAGACGCTCGTATAATGCAGCGGTAAGAATTCCGATCGGGACTGCAAGCGCCAGCGCAAACAATATCAACCACATGCGAAGCTTTTGCCGGGCCTGTGCGGCACCACCGATTGAACTAACTTCGCCTCGAAGCGCCCGCTGAAACACAGCTAGCTCCTCAACTGATACCCTTCACCCCGAACGGTGACAAGGATAGTTGGCTGCTTCGGATCTTTCTCTATCTTCCTTCGTAGTTTGGCGATGTGAATGTCGACCGTCCGCGTCTCGAGCCAAGCCGCCCGATCGTAATTCCAAACCTCTTCGAGCAACTCTTCTCGAGAAACTGGACGATCCGCATGGTCTCGCAAAAACTGTAGTATCTCAATCTCTCGACGAGTAAATGCAATCAACTCGTTTCTCGGATCATCAAGTCGTCGTCCACTCAGGTCCAGGGTGTCAATTTCTATCAAACCAGCGACCTGCATGGTGCGTTCTAGTTTCTTTACTTTGTCCGAGCGACGAAGCACCGCCTCAGCTCGAAGAACGAGTTCTCGCACCGAAAAGGGTTTCGCCACATAGTCATCGGCCCCAACCGTCAGACCGGTGATTATATCTTCTTCACTTGTTTTGGCTGTCAACATGATGATCGCTTGCTTGCGATCGCGCTGGCGAATCTTATTGCAGATACTGAAACCATCCTCGGATGGCAGCATGACATCAAGGATAATCAGGTCGAATTTCTCCGAAGTGGCCCGCTGAAGCCCCTCAGCCCCGTCCCGCACCGCCTCGACGTCATATCCATGATACACGAAGACATCGATCAACCCCTGGAGGATTGGCTCCTCATCCTCTACGATAAGTACCCGTAGTTTTTGACTCATTTTAAAAAGCGACCCCGTAGTGAACCCCGTTTCCACTCTCTTATTATAACGTCTGTTTTGCCAAGCGTTTTGTAAAAGTAGTGTAAATCCACCTCAGAACGTTTTACTTGGCCATGTCTTATCAAATCGCCGATTACCGCTTAGACTAGCTACATAGGGTTCAGCAGGGGTTAGCAACTGCACACGGGATAACACATGAAACGGGTATTCATCATCACAGGTTTTTTGGGCCTCCTTCTATTTGGCGCTCATTCGGAACAGCTGAGCTCAGCGAGCGAGTTGGAAACCAGAAACTCCAATCAACTGCACATCGAACAATTGCGGGCAAAAGGCATTGCCTCTGTGTTCGAGTTCTACGAAAAACACAAATCACTACTTTCCTCTCCAGCGGCTCAATCTCAATCTGCAGCTCGGCACGCTCATGAGGTATTTGACGCTATCTGCCAACAGAAAGACTGTTACGCTTCGAAACTCTTTTGGCATACAGATTTGGAGCGGGCGAAGGAAATTGCCAAAAAGAAGAAGAAACCGATCCTCTCCTTGCACTTACTGGGCAAGCTAACGGATGAATACAGTTGCGCCAACAGCAGATTTTTTCGCGCACTGCTCTATCCCGATCCAAGGGTCTCCAAAATGCTTCGTGAGGACTTCGTGCTTCATTGGAAGACCGTTCGAGAAGTCCCTCAAGTGCGCATTCAATTCCACGATGGAAAAACTCTTCGAAACACCGTCACTGGAAATAGTATTCACTATATACTCACCGCAGAAGGACAGGTGGTAGACGCAATTCCTGGCCTTTATGATCCGGCTAAATTTGTCGAACTACTCGAGGCCGCTCATCCAGTCGCTCGTTTAACGAATCTTTCTCGACGAAAAATGCAAGCGGAGATTCGAAAATATCACATCCATCGGCTCAACTCTCTCAGCAAGCTTTGGCGAGAAAACAAGGAAGTCTATGATTTTTATCCAATCGTTTTAGGCAAACCTGTGGGATTGCGCTACGCAAAATTGCCGAGTAATCCCCCGTCTGTGGCCAATCCGAATAGTCAATTTCCCTCCGCATTTAGTGCGGGCACCAGGTCATTGTCTAAAATGATGCCAGAGCGACCGGTTCTCGACGTAGCTAGTTCTGGGCCAAATCCTTACAAAGCGCTTGAGGACGCGCAGCAGGATCTGATGTGGTTCAAACTCGCGACACTTCCGGGAAACAGAGTCTCTGTATCTAGGGCAGCAAAGAAGCTCATCCGCCATCATCTTGGAAACGACCAGACGAACACGAATGCGGCAATAGTTGCATTTGAGCGCACCGTTGCTATCGATACGCTGAGAAACGAGTTTCAGCTACACAAGCAGATTCACAGCTGGCTGGCTTCTGGCACATCGCTTGGACTAGATGAACTCAACGAAAAGATTTACAACGAGCTTTTCTTAACACCTCAACAAGACGAGTGGATCGGCCTCAATCCTTCACTCGCATATAGGGGATTAGAAAATAACGGTGTTCAGTACGAGCAGCGAAGTAAAAGCAAAGCGGATGACACAAAAGCGTAGGACAGAACACCGGCCCACTATGTTTGGTCACTTATAGGGCCGTACTTTTTAATTCCCTAACCCAGCCTCTGGCGTGTTGGTTGAGTATTCAACCAGCACGCCTTTTTTTATAGCGTTCGGTGGCCATCGTTCACCAAGTTTTTCTCTCGAGGCATATCCCTATCAGCGAGCGGTAGCTCAGCTGCCTCTTCCACTTCACTCAGACTCGGACGTACGATGTAGCGATTCAACACGAAGAACACTAGTAGCTGGAGCAGTACGGCGGCGATTGGCGGGCCGAAAGATAAGGGCAGCCGTAGGGGTACAAGTTTGGTTTCGAGGAGGAACAGGAGCGCAGCACCGGAGATGAGCGACCAGTACGTGGCTTGGCCAGAAGCGTTTGGATGAAAAAGTGCCAAACATAAAGGGACGGTGAGCAGGAAACAGATTGCCGTTCCTTTACTGGCTAAGACGATAATACTTCCTTGGCTCCCAGGTAAAAGGGCGAGCACTCCTAGAGCTAGGATCATCAGCAACACAATCCAGCGGCCTAGACTACGCTCATCCTCCGAGGACATAGTGCTGCGACGCATCGGACGGATCAGGTCGCGTACGACAACGGAGCTTGCAGTAAGCAGTTGTGAGTCTATGGTCGACATGCCGGCAGCAAAGGTTGCAAGGACGAGAAACGGCACTGCGAGCGGCAGGTGCTGTTGAAACAACTGTGGCAAGAGCACATCGGAATCAGGTAGTTCTGAAACAACCCCAATGCTCAGCATGCCGATCACCATGCAGCAGAGAATGAGCAGAAAGGAAAGCACCGCAAAGACAACCAATCCACGGCTAAACGCTTGGGCCGATTTTGCCATATAGCTGCGCTGCCAGAGATGCGGCAAGACAATAAAACCGAACAGCCAAATCGCTACAATGGTGAGCGGCGATCCGCTACTTGCACGGTCGAGCTCGAAAGCGCTCGGACGAATCGCGAGGGCGGCCGAGAATCCTTCGACGAGCCCCCCGCTCATCGAGTAGGCCACTGCGGCTCCAAGTACGAGGATTGCCAAAAACAATATCCCCTGGATGAAATCGGTCCAAACGATTGCGCGAACCCCACCAATAAAGGTGTAGATCGCCGTAGCCGAAACTGCGAGTACGACTCCACACCAATACGGAATAGTGCCAGCAGTTCCAACCGCCAACACTTTGCCTATGCCGACAATCTGGATGAGACTATACGGTATAAGCGACAGTATGCAGATAAGTGCAACGAGCGGTCGAAGTCTCTCGCTACGCAGTCGATCGGCAAGTAAGTCCGCCGGCGTTACATATCCTCGATTCCTCCCTAGTAACCAGATTCTTCGACCAATGAACCACCCAAGCAGTGGAGCGAGTAGACAAAACGAGCCCATCGTGAAGAACCACGTAACTCCTTTCTTGTAGAAGAAACCCGGTGCACCGAGAAAGGCGAAGGTGCTAAACCAGGTCGCGAAAAACGTCAAACCGAGGTGGAGCCAAGATACGGATCTACCAGCCAAAAAATAATCTTCTGCGGTGTTGTTTCCCCCACGATGAGCAGCAATGCCGACTAGGACGCTGCAGATCAGATAGGCGAAGAGCAGAGCAATTAAGAGAGCCGTCATTCTGTCACCTCCGCATCCACCTGAGCACTCCAAGGTGCAAACAGAAAGTAGTAGCCAAATACTGGAAGCAAACTCAGCCAAAGGAACGCGATGCTCAGAGCGAATACAATTCTGGGAATCCCAAACCACAAGGCGCTGCCGTGAGGAAGCCACCAGATCGCCGCCAGAGCAGCGACTGCGATCAGGCTCATAAAAATCAGAACTCTCTGCGGTGAGGCTAAGCTCAGATCCGCTTTGCTAGTTTTTCCTAGCGCCTTATCTGCTTGTTCTTCCATGTCCCAGTAGATCATCAGGCACCTAAATAGCTAAAATTACTAGGCCGACACTAACGGCAAGCCAATATTCAATTGATTAAACAGAGAAATCCCCATAGAATCAATCGGGTTAAGACAGAATGTGCTAGAAATAATTAGCAGCAGAGTGCGATGGATACTGCGAAACTAGAACAGCAACTGACTCGAATCGGTCTCAGTGAGAAGGAAGCCGTCGTGCTGCTTGCCCTGCTGCGGCACGGCACTCGAACCACGAGCTTCATCGCAAAAAAATCGAGTCTCAATCGCGGCACCACCTACGTGGCGCTCCACTCGCTGCTAGAGAAAGGCTTAGTCGTCAAGAGCACCAAGCGAAAGGTGCAATACTTTACTGGCTTAGAGCCGCGGCATCTCGTCGCGTACCTCGACCAAAAGAAACGCGAGATCCAGACTGAGCGGGAGAACCTCCTCGCAATGCTTCCCGATTTAGAAGCTATAGTGAACCCCTTGACTAGCAAACCTAAGATCGAGTTTTTCGATGGTGTAGAAGGCGTCCGAAGCGCCATTGAACAAACGCTCAATGCGACAGACAGAACGCTTCGCGCCTACCTTTCATTGATCGACCTCGGAGAATTTCTTGGCTGGGAGTATTTCGTTGATTACACAAAGCGTCGAATAAAATCCGGCTATACGCTCAATGCGATCCGCACTCACGAGAAAGATAAGCAAGCGCAACACAAAGCGCAGCTACGAAACATTCACGAGGGGCAATTCGATAGCTCAGAGTCAGCTCGACGGGAGGTGCGACATATAAGTGAAGAGCTCGCATTTCCCATCAGCGTCTACTTGTATGACGACAAGGTAACACTCCTCTCATCACAAGAGGAAAGTTTTGCCCTCACGATAACCAGTAGAGAGTACTCTGAGATGCAAAAAAAGCTATTTTCAGTGGTGTGGAACTCACTTACGGAAGCAACAGAGAAAGGAGAACGACCTAGTTTGGACAAAAATCCCACATAAACCGAAACCAAACCCGGAAGGCATCTGCTACCGTCTGATTTACGATTACGGAAAACGACATATCCTCGTCGACCCCACCAAGCTCTATGCCCGTTACGATATTAACTCGATCACCAAACACATCGATGGAGCAGGGTGCTGCATAGCCTTCTGGAAAAAATTTAGTCTTGTTGCCGACAAACTGTAGTATTTGATGATTGCTTTCTCTCACATCGGGATCGAAAATATGATTCATTTCAATTTTCTTGCGTTGCACTTCCTTGATGAATTGCGGAAAGAAATTTTTCAGTCGAGCATCCATCCAAGCTCCTTTCCCGGAGATACAGTAGAACGGTTCTCCAACTCGGATAATATCCCGCATATAGTTCTTCCAACCCTCTATCCCGCGATAGATGAAGACTGCCTGCTCGTGGGCTTGAGTCGCGTAGAGCTGTTCGAGGTTGGGCATTACAGAAAGAAGCATCTGTTCTTTCTCCCGGACAAGTTCTAGCAGCTTGGTCGGCTCAACCGCTTGGTAGCGACTCTCTCGACTATCGAGAATCTCGAATACCAAACCCTTTTCGAGCAAACGGTGGATAGAGTCATAGACGTTTCTCCGATGGATTTTTGCCTTTACTGAAAGGCGCCCGACGCTAAGCTCACCGTAGGTGATAAGCGTTTCGTAGAGCTGCGACTCGTTCTTCGAAAGACCAAGTTGTTGGAACACTTCGCTGTACATCGTATCCAGGAGCAACGGGAGCTGGCATCTCGCTAGAAAACGGGCAAGCCAACGAGACCCTAACTATTCGTAATTAAATCACTATCCTTGATTTGGTGGTGGTAATCACCACATGGTCCAATAGGCCACTCTTTCAGATTCTGTCAGTTTTTCGCTCAACAAACAAGTTTCAATTACCCACTGCCCCCCGGGAGCTACAGTAAGGAGGCCACCAATGTTGTTGCGCTCATCTGAAGGAATTTCATTGTTATTATTTTTCGCACTCGCGATGTTGGCGATGGCCTATCGAACTCGGCAAGCTTCGACCAACACAGCAGCCTTCCTTCTGGCGAATCGATCGATTCCTCTCTGGCGAGCCATTTGCAGTATCGCGGTAAGTTGGATTTGGGCCCCGGCAATTTTCATTTGCTCGCTGCAATCGTACACAAAAGGAATAGCAGGAATATTCTGGTTCACGTTGCCCAACGTGCTTTGCTTCTTTCTCGTTGCCCCCCTTGCACTGCGGCTGCGTCAACTACTCCCCAAGGGATATACGTTGCCGGAGTTCATTGCGGAACGATTCTCCAAGCACCAGAACGTTCATATTGCCTACCTCGTAGTCTTTTTTGGCTATCAGCTTGCCGCAATAATTATCAACTGCGTTGCCGGTGGGGCCCTCATCCACGCACTCAGTGGAATAGATCTGAGCTTGGCGATCACGAGCATCGCATTTATTTCGCTGAGCTATTCTCTCTTAAGCGGATTGCAAGCCTCAGTATTAACCGATGTTATCCAAATGGCTCTCTTGGTGCTGGTAACACTAGTCCTACTACCCTGGTGTCTATCAGAGGTTGATGGTTTTGCGTCAATTGATCGCGGACTTGGGGGTGTGAGCGGCGAATACCGAAACACCTTCCATCCCTGGATTGCATTTACGATGGGAATTCCGATGACCTTTGGCCTTCTTGCAGGACCAATTGCTGATCAAATGTTTTTTCAACGAGCGATGGCCGTTCGCGAGTCTGATATAATCAAGACCTTTGTCGGTGGCGGCTTGCTCTTCAGTCTTGTCCCGATCGGGCTTTCCCTCCTCGGATTTATCGGTGCCGATATGGTGAACAGAGGACTGTTAGTAGTTGAGGATCCGCAATTGGTAGGTCCGCTCGTCGTAGGCTATTTGCTGCCAAAAACCGCCCTCTATGCGTTCTGCCTAATGGCATTTGCCGGACTTTGTTCAACTATGGATTCGGCACTTTGCGCGATTAGCAGCTTGTCGAGTATTGACGTGTATCGGCGCTACTTCAATTCCAATCCCAGCGATACGCAAATTGTTCGTTGGTCGAGAGGGTCGATGATCGTTTTCACCGTGCTGGGTACGGGAATCGCGCTCCTCAATCCGAAACTTCTCTGGATATTTCTCACCTATGGTACACTTGCCTCAGCGGCCATGTGTCCAACAATTCTCGCGCTCTATTGGCGCAGAGCCACTGCACAGGGAACGTTCTATGCGGTCACAACCGCTGTTCTCCTGAGTTTGCCACTCGCGGTGTATGCAAACATTGTGGAGAACGCCTACTTAATCGTAGCGGCAACGGTCATCAGCGTTGGTCTTGGATTGTTGGTAAGTCTGGTCTTCGGAGATTGGAATACTGTTCGAGACACCCACGCACAGGACTCGGCACCTTCGCCAACGCGGGTGTCCCGAATGGCTACCTACTGATTCGCGCGAATCTGAACGGTGCCTTTCTCACTCGCGAGCAGGTCGCGAATCTCAGTCAACAATTCTTCAGTCGAAGGAGCTGCTGGAGCTTCTGCTTCTGGAGCCTCCTCTTCACGACGCAGTGAATTGATTACCTTGACCATCATAAACACGGCAAATGCAACGATCAAAAAATCGACGCATTGCTGAATGAAGGCGCCATACTTAAAGACAACAGCCGGCGTGTCGCCAACAGCCTCTTTCATCGTCACAGCAAGATTAGAGAAATCGACCCCACCAACCAACATGCCAATTGGCGGCATGATGACATCGTTGACGAGAGATGAGACGATTTTACCAAACGCGCCGCCAATGATAATTCCCACGGCCATATCGACCATGTTGCCTTTTACCGCAAACTCTTTGAATTCTTGAGCCATGCCCATTTATTTCAATGCTCCTATACTGTCTTCAAAAATACTAGAGGGACCATAGCATAGATGAAATACCCGACAAAACTATGAGAGATTTAACAGGCCGCGAACTTGTCTTGTGCACTCTCCTCTCAGCGATCCTGACGTTGGCCTTGGTATGCTGCTACAGTAAAGCTGAGCAGTTCATTTATTTTTGGGATTGGTCAAGTCACTTCGATCGCTACTTGCTCCTAGGCGAAACGCTTGCAATCAGCCTCCGCCAAGGAGGTATGCTTGTCTGGCAGTCGATTCGCGAGAATGAATACAATTTCTTAGCGGCCCTACTCCTCCAACCGTTCTACCGCCTGTTTGGCAGTGATCGCCTCGGGTTTATCTTAGGCATCAGCAGCCTGTTTGCTTTGCCGGCACTCGTACTGTTGGCGATCTGCATTCGCGAACTCAGCAAGAAGTTTCAGCAGAGCCAATCCGGTTATGCCTTTCTTCTTGGCCTCTTGCTTGTCGGACTACTCCCACAGTTCTGGATTCCCACACTCGCTGGGTATGTCGGCGTCCTCGGCCTCATTCCAATTGCCCTCGTACTTCTCGTCATTGCTCGAAGGGAGTTTGAAGCGATCGCTGTTGTTTGGTTTCCAATAGTCGGCTTGCTGCTGACCAGTTGTATGCTCGCTCGCCGCTGGTATGCGTTTTGGGCAGTTGCGTTTTGTATCTCCTTTAGTCTTGTCGCTCTCTTCTACTGTCTACAACGCAACAAACAGACAAGGCCGATACCCCGATGCATCGCTCTCTGTGGTCGACTGGCCCTGCTCGGTGCAAGCGCCGGTGGCGTATTCCTGGCGCTCTGCACACCCCTTGTCCTGAGAATCCTTAAAACCAGCTACTCCGATATTTATTCGGCGTATCGACAAAATGACTCGGCTTTGATTCATCTTCGTCAAGCAATTGAGTATTTCGGTCCAGCGCCAAGTCTTTTCGTTGCGCTCGGTGTGCTCACCTCCTTACTTCGCAAAGAAACACGACAATTTTCGAGTTTTCTCCTACTGTTAAGTGGCATTCTCTTTCTGCACTTCACCCGTGTGCAGCAGTTCATGGTTCATCACTACCTGCTGCTCCTTCCCAGTGTGCTGCTGTTTCAATTCTTTTTCTTCTGGGAATTGTTCATCCGCAGCAAGCGCTCCTGGCAAAAGCGTGCCCTCATCAGCGCTGTTGGACTTTTTGGGATCCTCCATTGTCTCGTCGTATTCCAACCAAGTGTTTCAGCAGAGATCCGCGACAATGCCTGGGTATTTACCGGATTTCGAAGTTTTCCAAAGACGAGAACTGACTTAAGTGAGATCTCCCGCCTACTTGATTTTCTTGAATCACAGATAACGTCAACCGACGATCTGATATATGTACTCTCCAGTTCATTCGAGCTCAACGATGATATTGTTCGAAACGCCTGTAGAAGATATAAAGCAGGCGCAGAACTCTGCACCCAAATTCTTGCGACTCATCAAGTCGATAAACGGGATGGCTTCCCGGACCATCTTTTCTTGGCTCGGTTTATCGTTGTCAGCGATCCGGTTGGCTATAGTCTCCGGCCAGAGGATCAACAATTAATCGGTATATTGGCCAAACAACTTCTTGTGAATAAGGGTTTGGGAAGTTCGTTTGTTGAACTGAGTGAAGGCTTTCGGTTGCAAAACGACGTTGTCGTAAAAGTATACGAAAGAGTTCTTCCCTTTTCTAAGACTGCCCTGACCCAATGGTCTGATGAGCTTCGACACAGCTATGGCGAACGAGAGGATATCTACAGCTTCAATTCTAGTTGTGCCTTGGTTACCGATTTTACTCGAGGCAGCATAGGAGGCATCGTCGCATGTGAGCCCGAATTTCTCTATCTCGTCCCGGGAACCGAAAGCGAAACCAGTATTTCCATAGAGACAAAGAAGCGGTTTACTCAGCTGAGCGCAACCTTGGGGTTTCGCGATGTCGAGGCCCTGCCTAAGGTCTGCCCCGCCCAAAGCGGGGAGGTCTCAATCCGGATAGCCGCCGATGGGAGAGAGTTGGCCCGCTATGCAGTTGACTACCGCCAAGCTATTGAAATTAACCTGAATATTCAAGATGTTAGCCACATTACAATCTCCGTAGACAAGGGCGCCCAGGGCGCTGAGTGTGATTGGTTCGTCATTCGTCATTTAGAAATCACCTAGTTCGTGCAATGACTTTGGCTACTAATTCGTCTATACTACGGAGCCGTAATTAACCAATAATTTGGAGGCTGTGATGCTCGGTCGCATTGGCTTGTTTCTCCTCACGAACGCCCTTTTCTTTGTTACGTTCTCAATACTAATGAACGTATTCGGTTTGGGGCATTACATCGCCGAAGGTGGTATTCAGTACCAACCCCTGCTCATTTTCTGCCTTATCTGGGGCATGGGTGGTTCATTTATTTCGCTGCTGCTATCGCGGTTCATGGCGAAGAAATTTTATCGGATTCAAGTACTCGACCCCTCGAATGCAGGTGAGTTTGCCGGACTGGTGAACATGGTGCACCAGTTCTCGAAGCAAGCTGGCCTACCGGCTATGCCTGAAGTTGGCGTATATCAGAGCCCAGACATCAATGCTTTTGCAACCGGTCCAAGCAAGAGCAAGTCTCT
>CBDUGV010000056.1:0-18432 GCA_965366815.1 uncultured Bdellovibrionales bacterium
GCAATGAAAAGGAGGGGGACGTTAGCCATCGACACGCACTAGACTTTGCGAAGAATTGCACATTGCTTCTCGACAAATCTCCGCTCAACTTGCAAATCTGGAAACTCGCTCTCCCAGCGAGCAAGATTCCTTTGCATTGTTGCAGTGATTAAATCGTCTGCAAAAACACTAGCCCCCTCACTCAGCCGTGGAAACAAGATCGGACCGGCTGGATAGCGCGCAGCCGATCCGAGCTTCTCAGGCGGACCATCGACAACCAACATATCAACCGAACTCTCTGGAAGTCCTTGACAATCATACCATTGATACTTCTCGGCACCGATGGAGTGCTCAACGAGCGGAGCATCCACCACGCTACCCCAATCACTCAAGCCATGCTCAGCTAGTCGTCGGCGAGTCTCCTCAGCGAATTGAGGATCATGGTCGAGGGTATACACATGCCCACTGCCGTTTTGTTGCATACAACGGGCCAGCACGATCGTCGAGACCCCGGATCCACATTCGAACACGACCTGCGGCTTTGTAGTCTTGGCGTGGCGTGCCAACAGATAGAGCAAATCAGGCGAGGCGGCCCATCCTCGCATCGCCGGTAGCGCAAGTGTGAGATCTAGCTCTTTCTTGAGCTCATCCAAGAGATGAAGCTGGTTGAACAAGTTGTTCATTCCCGTGCTCGAATGTTGATTCAGCTCGTCTCTTAGCTGGTAGAGCAAAAGGTGGGCATTGCGAACCTTGTGCAGCGTGTACGCTGACAATCCAAGCAGTGTAATGAGTAGCAGTAGATTGAGCAATAATAGCAAAGGAAGTAGAGCCTATATAAGAGATTCGAACCCCACTCTACCCCGGCTTGCTTCGTCCATACCAGAGCTAAATTCCCCACTACAATCGTTCGCTGCGCCGGATACGATTAAGCAATCGACTCTTGATAACACGGCTCACATAATATTTTCTCCGGTCGACTCGGCGCATAGCTTGAGGAAACAGCCACTCCACATTCGGCACATTCTCGCGCCCAGAGATTCATTGGGTTTCGCTTGTCTAAGCGGGCGCGATGCCGACAGTCCAAGCACTCCACCGGAATAGGGATGCCTTGTTTCACATAGAAAGAGAACTCCGGCTTGCTCACCTTGTAGTTCTTGCGGCAGTTCCTACAGGCCAGCAATTGCTCACAGATATCCTCCCCCACATCAACAATAGAGGCTGGTATCTGAACTTGCTGCGGCTGGTAATCTCGTTTGTCCTTTGCTCGCCAGGTAAACCCCAAAGCACAAGCAACCTCTTCCGTCAGAGGGTAGTGATCCTGGGCAATTGTCTCGTTGTAATCAAATCGAGATATTTCTGGAGGAAAGAACTCGCCCCACTCTTCAGTCTCTCGCATATGCTCAATTATCTTTGGAACAAGCGCAGTATAGTCATCTTTGCTGTACTGCTTATTCAAAATACAATACTCGTCGTGCGTGAGACCTATCGAGCCAAAGCAATTCTTGGATTCTCGACATTCCTCTGAGTAGAGGAGACTTTCATTGCCGCCAACCACGCCAAAGCAGAATAGAATATGAAACGAGTTAACCCCAACAGTCCCACTCTCATACACCTGCTCTATATGTTCGCCAAATGAACAGACATCCATGCAGTCTTTCACGCCATGATAGACCGAATCGCAGTAGCGAAGATCTTCACCATCAACTACGTTAAAGCAATGATAACAATTCTTCGATGAGTGGAGATAATCACCAAGACAATTCTCCGTTTTGATCGAGTGGGTCGCTTTCTGTGAATAAGATAGTTTATACTCCTCAAACTTCTTTTCCAGAGCCTCTACCGTTTGCAAGTTTCCAAGATCAAATTTGGCGACCTGCGCTCGATATTCTTCCGGCGAGTAGGGTTTATTGCGGATATGATATCTCTTCCTCGTCAAATTCGAGCAGAAGAAACAGTCATTACAGCCTATACAGTTCTTCAAAAACGCACTTGAATTACAACCACTACAGTCTTGGCTATACTTCAAGTCATAGCAGTCCTTACAATCAATACATTGAAAACAAAGCTCACTCGAATCGACGTAGGCACAATCTCCGCATTGTTGTGAATGTTTGATCACATTCGAGTTGTAGCAATCTTCATTCGAGTCGGAATCGAATATCATATGGCAATTCTTGTTCATGCCAGCAAAATTGACGTAGCGGCAATTGAACTCGGCGGCATCCGGAGAGACACAAAGTGCGAGATAGGGTGCAACCGACTGCAGCTCTCTATATTGCGGAAAAAACGGTCGAGAGAAATCGAATTCCCGGCCGTAGTCTAAGGGCTTGCGCGCGTCGCTCCAGTATTCTTCAGTGGAATAGACGACGTAAGGCTTATCCGGTGCAGTATTGGTTATCATCGCCTTGCCGGAAGAATCACAATTTCGCTTATAGAGCTGTCGCTCATTGCGAAATGCGAGACGGCGTTGTTGCCGACACATTGGGCAAAGTGAGGGTGGAGGGAGGGAGTAGGTTACCTCATTGAAGACCGGACTTACTTTCTCAAGAAATGCGAGGTCTGCCGTATCGACAATGAATTGGCTAGTACAGAGCTTGCAGGTTTTATTCATAGCTACTGTTGTAGCAAATGATTCAACGAGAAAGAAAGTGGGGAGGGGAACAGCAGACAACCCAGAGAAAGACAACCCAGAGAGAGACAACCCAGAGAGAGACAACCCAGAGAGAGACAACCCAGAGAGGCTCCTCCGGGTCGTTCACTACAAAGAGGGTACACAGAGCAATTAGTTAACTAAATCAGTCCGTCGATGAACTTCAAGACGAGCTTTCGCTCGGTCATAAGCGGCCTTTTGGGTCGGATATTCCTCTGCTGAGAACTTTGCTGCATCGGAGAACGTTTTATCCAACTCCTTGACCAACTCACTTGAAGCATCGACGTCGATCTGTTCAGCAGACTCGGCGATATCGGCAAAGACAGTTACCTTGCCCTGCTTGACCTCATAAATGCCTGTGCTGACCATGTACCAATAGTCGTTACCACCCTCGACAAGCTTCAGTACACCAGTTCCGAGGACCCCAACGAAGTCCCCGTGATCTGGCAAAATACCCGTTTCCCCATCATAAGCAGGAAGAAGCACTTCAGTAACTTCAGCGCTATAGACTTTGCTCGATGGAGTCAGTATTTCAAAAGGAAACTGAGCCATTTGGTTCTTATCCTCGCTTCTGCGCTGCTTTGGCTAGTTCAAGAGCCTTCTCACGGGCTTCTTCAATACCGCCTACGAGATAGAAAGCATCCTCCGGCAAATCATCATGCTTGCCATCGGCAACTTCCTTAAAGCCGCGAATCGTATCTTCAAGCTTTACATACTTCCCTTCAAGACCGGTGAACTGCTCTGCAACAAAGAAGGGCTGTGACAAGAAACGCTGAATCTTTCGAGCGCGCTCAACCACAGTTTTATCTTCATCAGACAATTCATCCATTCCGAGAATCGCAATGATATCTTGCAAATCCTTGTAGCGCTGAAGAATACTCTGCACTTGTCGAGCAACGTCGTAATGCTCATCACCAATGATTTGCGGATCGAGGATTGTGCTGGTTGAATCAAGTGGGTCAACCGCAGGATAAATTCCTTGCTCGGCAATCGAACGAGACAATACCGTTGTCGCATCCAAGTGAGCGAATGTCGTCGCTGGAGCAGGGTCCGTGAGGTCATCCGCCGGAACATAAATCGCCTGCACGGAAGTAATCGATCCATTCTTGGTCGAAGTAATCCGTTCCTGCAATTCACCAACGTCAGTTGCTAACGTTGGCTGATATCCAACCGCCGATGGCATTCGACCGAGAAGGGCTGACACTTCAGAACCGGCCTGTACAAATCGGAAGATGTTATCGACGAAGAGCAGCGTATCGCGACCTTCTTTATCACGGAAATACTCCGCTACAGTAAGGGCTGAAAGACCAACGCGGAAACGGGCTCCAGGAGGCTCGTTCATCTGACCGTAAATCAAAGCGGCTTTATCGATAACACCACTTTCCTTCATCTCCATCCACAAGTCGTTTCCTTCTCGTGTTCGCTCTCCAACACCGGCAAACACCGAATATCCACCGTGCGCCTTCGCAACGTTGTTAATGAGCTCCATGATGATAACGGTCTTACCAACACCAGCTCCACCGAACAGTCCAATCTTTCCACCTTTTACGTATGGAGCGAGGAGGTCGATGACCTTAATTCCGGTTTCGAAAAGCTCCTTACTGGTCGACTGGTCTTCAAATTTGGGAGCTTCGCGGTGAATTGACCACCGCTCATCACATTGTACGGGACCCATTTCATCAATCGGGTTCCCGACAACGTCCATGATACGACCGAGTGTCGCCGCACCAACTGGAACAGAAATAGGAGCACCTGTGCTCTTCGCTGCCATCCCGCGCGTCAAACCGTCAGTTGAGTCCATCGCAACACCGCGAACAATATTGTCGCCAATGTGCAAACTCACCTCGACAACGAGATTATCTTCGTCGTCGCTAATCATCGGGTTCGTAATAGTCAAAGCATCGTGGATTTCCGGAAGCTGCTGCCCTTCATCAAAGGCAACGTCGATGACCGGTCCCATCACCTGAACAATCTTTCCAACACTTGCTGTTTCCATAATCGTCCTATTTTTCTGAGATAAATCTATTTCAGTGCTTCTGCACCGCCGACAATGTCGATGAGCTCGCGAGTAATCGCACTTTGTCGAGCTCGGTTGTAAAATAATCGCAGTTTTTCAATTAAATCGTCCGCGTTACGAGTTGCAGAATCCATCGCAGTCATACGAGCTGCATGCTCGCTTGCCTTACTCTCGGTTCCTGCTTGAGATACTTTCGTCATCAACAACAGCGGCAGTAGTTGTGAAACAATCTCTTCTGGTGAAGGATCATACTTATTCTGACCCTGCTCCAAGACAGCCTCTTCGCCCTCCGACTCATCGGCAGAAACTGTTCCCACGACTCCAGAAAACGGCAGCAGGACTTCACGGGTCACCACTTGTGTCATTGTAGACTGAAACTTCGTGTAGAAAACAACCACCTCATCGCATTCGCCTTCGGCGAATGCAGTGATCAGTCGTTCCGTGATTTCACTCACCGGCCACTGACTGACATCTTCAGGAAGGCGTACATGCTCTTCAACAACCGGCCAATTGTAGCGGTCCGCAGTGAGCACACCGCGCTGTCCGACGATCAAGAAGTCGAGTTCACATGAAGCTGAGTCAGCTTCAGCCTTCAACGCCTTCGCCATGCTAGAATTGTATCCACCACACAGACCGCGTTCACCAGCAATAACCAAGACGCGACGCTTCTTCACCTCACTTCGCGTTTCGATCATCGGATGAGAGAAATCTTCCGGCAAATCTTCCAGCACTGAGCTCAGCACCTCTTGCAAACGATTCCCAAAGGAACGACCGTTCTCAGCAGCCTCTTGCGCACGACGCAATTTCGCCGCAGAGACCAACTTCATCGCACGGGTAATTTGCTTGGTGTTTTTCACCGAGCCAATTCGCCGACGTATTTCTTTTAATCCACTCAAGGTTTCGTATCCCTATATCGTAGCTACAATTATCCGCCGACCACTTGGCGCTCTTCTTGCTCGCCAGAATCATCTGAAGATGAATCCTTTGTGCTCGCAACAACTACGCCTGGATTTCCAGAGGTTTCGATGAATTTCTTAGTGAAATCCTCAAGCGCTGAATTCAAAGACTCGACACTCGCATCGCTCATTTTGCCGCTTTCTCGAATCTCTTCGAGAATGTCACCGTGCTCAGCTTTGAGCGATTGGTGCAAACGCGCTTCATACTGACCGATGACCGCCACGTCCAAATCGTCGAGGAAACCATTGTTCGCTGCATAAATTGACACGACCTGGAGTTCAACCGGCATCGGTTCGTATTGTCCTTGCTTCAATAGCTCAACGAGACGCTGTCCTCGATCGAGTTGAGAACGAGTTACCGCATCAAGGTCCGAACCAAACTGAGCAAAGGCTTGCTTTTCGCGATACTGAGCAAGTGCCAAACGGAGTGACCCGGCCACACTCTTCATCGCCTTGATCTGTGCGGCACCCCCTACTCGTGATACCGAGAGACCAACGTTTACCGCTGGACGTACGCCGGAGAAGAACAAATCCGATTCAAGGTATATTTGTCCGTCAGTAATCGAAATGACGTTCGTTGGAACATAGGCTGAAACATCGCCGGCCTGCGTTTCAATCACCGGCAGAGCTGTCATCGAACCGCCACCTTCTGCATCACTCAACTTCGCCGCTCTCTCGAGCAGACGAGAGTGAACATAAAACACATCTCCTGGGTATGCTTCACGACCCGGTGGACGACGAAGGAGCAAGGACATCGCTCGATAGGCAACCGCATGCTTCGATAAATCATCAAATACGATTAACGCATGCCGACCACTATCCCGAAAAAACTCACCCATCGCGCTACCGGAATAGGGAGCAAGAAACGACATTGGAGCCGGTTCACTCGCAGAAGCCGCAACAACGATAGTGTGGCTCAAGGCATCATGCTCGCGAAGCTTCTCAACTACCTGAGCAACACTGGAACGCTTTTGACCGATTGCCACATAAATGCAGATACAGTCTTTACCTTTCTGGTTAATGATTGTGTCGATGGCGATTGCCGTCTTACCGGTTTGACGGTCACCAATGATCAATTCTCGCTGACCCCGTCCAACTGGGATCATCGCATCAATCGCTTTAATACCGGTCTGCAAAGGTTCGTGAACCGACTTTCGTTTGACAATACCAGGGGCTTTTACCTCAACCCGAGCTGTCTTCTCCGCATTAATCGGCCCAGCTCCATCAATCGGCTGGCCAAGGGCGTTCACAACACGACCGATGAGCGCCTCACCAACTGGAACTTCCGCAATCTTTCCTGTCCGCTTGACGATATCGCCTTCCTTGATCTCGGAAGACTCACCCATCAACACCGCACCTACGCTGTCTTCTTCCAAGTTAAGCGCGAGGCCCATTAATTCGTTTGGAAACTCGAGCAATTCACCAGAAGCGCAATTCGCGAGACCGTGGATTCGAGCAATACCATCACCAACAGAGATTACTGAACCAACTTCTGAAAGTTCAACACCGGCTTCGTAATCTTTAATCTGCTCGCTTAATACTCGGCTAATTTCTTGTGCTTTGATTTCCATGTTTTCCTCAAAATATTTCGGCGTCTAGCACCGAACGTATCTATCACCGGTCATAGCTGAGACCACATTAGTTCATTAGTTGCCGCTCGAGGCGATCTAGCTTTCCGCCAAGCGAGCCATCCAATACCTTTCCGCTATAGCGGACTACCATCCCGCCAAGAATCGACGGATCGACGGACCACGAAAATTCGAGGTTGCCGCCGATGCGCTCTGAAAGCTGTGACTCAATGTCTCGGCTTTCGTTGTCAGAAATATCGCGTGCAACCGTCACCACAACTTGCTGCACCCCGGCAGATTCGTCAGCCAACTCGGCAAACGCCTCAGCAATTGCTGGGAACGCGGCAATTCGATCTCGTTCGAACACGAGTCGTACAAACCGCTGGGCAACATCAGGAATCTCAGCCCGACGCGCAATCTCAAGCAATGCCTTGCATCGCTCCTCTTGAGCAAACATTGGATTCACAAGAGAACCCGACAACTCAGGCACCTCGCTCCAAAGACCTGCAAACTCAGCAAGCGCTTGAGCAACTCGCTGAGCTGGCGTCGGAGTACCCTCCCGTCCCTGCTCGTTCTCCACAGCTCTGAGCAATGCTTTTGCATATCGCTGTGCTAATTTTCCGTAGTTCTGACTCACGCTTTCTTCCTATCCGATTCTTTGGATCGCTTCTCGTCGCAACCGTGCATCATCATCACCGCTAAGACGTCCGACAACCTTCTCCCGCGCCATGACTGTTGCACGACGCACCACTTCACGCCGTAGCTCAGACTCTGCGCTGGCAACTTCATTATCAATGCGACGCTTGGTGTCGAGCAGGCTATTCTCAACCGCAACTTCGGCTTTCGCCAACAACTGCTCGGCTGTCTCTTTGCCTTCCTGATTCAGTGCAGCGATAAGAGTTCGCTTCTCATCCTCGATCCGGTCAAGCCGTTGCTGTGCCCGATTAAATACCGATTCGGCTGCCCCTAAATCTTCAGCCGCTCTTTTTAAATGCTCTTTTACATCCGTGTGCAATTCAACCAGCTTCGCCTTACCGGCCTTGCGATAGGCGAACACTAGAATCCCCACAAAAATAATGAAATTCAGTGCTGGGTAGGCAAGCGTGCCAATGCTCACAGCGTGCGCGCCCCCATGATCCCCGCCACCCCCTGCCGCAAGGGCAACATCAGCAAGAGTGGGTACAACAATGACTGCCGCAAGCAACAAGGCGGCAGACCAGAATTTCGCAGCTTTTGGTAATTGGATTCTTTTCACCCGTTTTCGTCCCTTCGTGTCCTACCCGTTACCAATCCTAGTGAACTGACTGAGAAGATGACTTCTCAGACAAGGCGCGCTCAGTAACAAGATCAGCCAACGTATCTACTTCAGCGGCCAATTCTTGCTCTACCTTCTCCCGCATCTCCAGCAGTCGCTTATTCGCCGCTTTGAGATCTTTTTCGTTCTGCTTCTGCGCCACATCTACTTGCTCTTGCGCTCGGCGTTTCGCGGCCTCAACTTTTGCGTCTCGTTGCTGGACTCCCACGAGGCGAGCCTTACCGAGTTCTTCACTGATTTCTTGTTCTAGATCCTGCACGGAACGGCGAAGCTCTTGAGCTTTCTTCTGCGCTCCGGAGGTGCTCGCCTCTCGCTCATGCGCAGCTTCGAAGAATGGTTTGAAAATACCGTTTCCGATTAGCCACCAGACAAAGAAGAAAAGCAGACCAGAGAGCTGGATCTCAGTTAGCGCTGGGCGAGAAAGAAGGCCGGGCGCCATCGCGCCCACGAGCAGATTCACCAACTCGGTCAGCGCGATAAATACAATCGCCCCGAAAAACATATCGGAAACGCCGGGCGGCTCAGTATTAACTGGATGATCGTGTTCGTCGTGCGCCATAAGCCTTTATAAACTCTCTTTCTTCTGCCTTTTCCACCTGCGGCGTTTACTACCGCTGCTGGACAGTTCTCCACCGAAAGGACTCGAATTCTACGTCCTTGATACTCAGTTCGCTTCGGGGCGGTCTAGAACCGAAAAGCCCCGAAAGCTCACTCAAAAATCACTCGTTAATTATTTCTCTTCCCGCTGTTCGCTGAGAAGAAGACTGCTGGCCTTCAGGCATTTTGCATTCGCCCTCAAACACCACCCCGTCATGCATTACGATCCGCGGACTAGTTATCGAGCCCGTCACATAGGCACCTGCATGAAGCTCAAGGCGCAAAGAACATATAAGGTCTCCGGCGACGCGTCCAAAAACTCTGACATCATCTCCGCTTATGTCCCCATTTATTTCTGCACTTTCCCCAATAATAAGTACACCTTCAGAAATGACCTCGCCCTCGCATGAAGCATCTATCTCAGCTTGCCCAACTAGATTCAGCTCGCCCTTGATTGTGCTACCGGCACCAAAGTATGTAGATTTTGGCTCAGAGGAGGCCTTTCTTTGCCCCGGAGCTGATTGACCAATGGCTGATTGACCGGCCGCACTAGAGCCAGCTGGAACGGAACCAGCTTGATGGCTAACCGACCATCCCGCATCTCTATCTTCTAAAACGTTCTTGCCTGACACCGCCTAAAACTCCAAATAACGGTAGAATCGTGGGGAAGACCAAATAGCAAGCGAGCCCATTTGGGAGGCGCTCTATTCCTATTTGGCCTTCGACTAGATACCTACAAACAAAAAATAAGCCGACAGTCGCCGTTGGGGTGGTTTTATAACAGATTATTTTCCCAAATAAAACTATCTGAAACTCGCAATTACGCGAGCGTAACCTACTTAAATAACTAAGGTTAATTCGCTTACTCGGGAGGCTAGCGCTGAGCGGTCAGCTGAACGAAGGCATAGTCGATATCTTCGTCACTAAAGTTATTCCTGAGGACATCTCCGCCGAATACGTGTCCGGCGTATAATTCAAGCGTCAACCACTTGCGAATCTTAGTGTTTACATTGAGATCCAGGAGGGTTCCGACGTAGCGATCCCCACCGGAAGGCAAACCTCCCACGCCAAAATCCGAAGAGTCTTGCCGACTCGGGCCAACTCCGAAGTAGAGCAAGTCGTCAGTATTGGCGAGCCAAACCGTTTGCAGATCACTGCGGACGCTGATCTTGCGATGAGGCTGCCAGAATACCTGGGTAAAGAGTGTGTTATTATTCATCCGATTGAAAAAAGGGGTGCGGGCATAATTTCGCGCCGCGGTAAGCATCGGATTAAACGTCGTGTGATCGCCGTCGTTCGGATCACTATCACCGCTGCCAAAATTCCAACCAGCTCTGAGCCAAGGGCGACCGAAAATTTTCTCAAACCGCACCCCCGCTTCTATCGCCCAGGCAGCTGCAAGGTGATCATCTACTCCCCAATTTCCAAATTGCAGAACCGCCCAGGTCAAACTATCGATCTTCACATCGTCGTAGCCGTATAGCTTCAACCAATGAAAGCCAAAGGAATGATTCTCAATTGAAGATCGGTCGGCAGCACTCACCGCCTCTGGTCGATTGTCGGTTAGAACCGCGCCTCGCTCATCTTCGTAGAAATAATAGAAGAACTGTGCATCACTGCGACCCGAGAGTTGGCCTGGTTCAACTGAAAAAACCGCTGTAACAAGGTTGATTCCGTGAATCTGTTCCATCCCATCGACTGCGAGTATGCCCTCGGTCGGACGCAGTGCGCTCGTGGTAAACGTGCCCCAACTAGTGTGCTGATAGTCTAGGCGAACACCGTCAAAGCTTCGACCGAACCAATAATCGTAGTCGGCAATAAGTCGGCCAGCAATCCGACGACGCTTGAGCCATTCTAACGTGCGATCTCCGTTCTGTACTTCGCGGCCGCTGGTATAGAGGAAACGACCGAGCTTTGCTCGGAGGGTGTCCTCTCGAAGTGTCGTAACTCCCTGCACCGCAGCCCTTCGGATAAAAACGGAGCCGGGTGAATGTCTGTCGCTGTTGGCTGCGCGATTCGCGGCCCCAGGTCCGACCGCAGTGCCCGGTAGGTCGTAGCTCTGGCTGTATTGCCCTTCAAGCTCAGCGGTAAAGAAGTCCTTCTTGTATTCCGCGCCGAGTTGCAGTTTTGAGCTGGCATACCCATAGGTTGCTTCTGGGGCGCTCGCCGCTGGCGATGCCCAATCAACCAACTCAAAACGACCACGCAAGCTACCGCTCAAGCGAAAATCTTCGGCAGCAGCATGGGTTGTCGCCAGTAGTGGCAGCGCTGATACCGTGCTGCAACACAGCAGAAAGAGAACAGATTTCCGAAACATAGTCGGCATGATACAGGAGAGCTATGAAGGCGTCATTCCTATTACTTACCTGCGCATTCGGATTTCTGACCTTCTCTGCGGTAATGCCGAGTAGCTCCTCTGCTCAATCGGCGAATCGGCCACTTGGCCGCCTCTCTGGCACAGTTACGGTAAAGACTGCTGAAGGGAAGCAAATTGAAGACCGTTCGATAATTATACTCGAGCCACTCTTCCTTACCGATGCCACTCTCTTTAAACCGCAGACTCATGTGATGCGGATGAGTGGCAAGACCTTTGGGCCCAAATACCTCGTTGCCCGGCTTGGAGATTCGGTTTCCTTCGTAAATCAAGACAATTTTGATCACAATGTCTTCTCGCCCTCGCAACAAGACGAGTTCGATTTAGGCTCCTACCCCTTTGGCGGAAAGCGCTCGCACGTGTTTCGTGAAGTCGGGCTCTCAAAAATTTATTGTAACGTGCATTCCAAAATGGCGGCCTTTATCCTGGTGTATAAATCCGGTTGGGCTGTGGTCAGCGAACCGGACGGGTCATTTCGCTTCAACCAGCTCCCTATGGGAAATTACAAGCTGGTAGTATGGAATCTTCGCGGCAAAACGGAGCGGCATATAACTATTTCACCGAAGAAATCACTCCCGCTCGAGCTGACCGTGACCGGCATGAGCAATATCGATCTTTCCCATCCCAACAAGTTTGGCGAGCAGTATCGCGAAGAAGAAGAGGATGAAATCTACTAAACCGATGAGGGAGGATCGCGTTCGCTTTGGCATACGTACCAAGCTATTTCTGCTTGTGTTCGTTTCTTTTGCCTGCTTGATGCTCTTGATATTTTGGTTTGTCTCGCGCCTGGCGACGCAGCAGGCCGAGGTAACTGCGAACCAAACCCTCACCCGATCGAGGCGAGTACTCGACACCCGTCTTCAGAGTAGATTCGCAAGCATCGCCGAATCTGGAGCCTCTCTTGCCTCTGACGCCGGTATTCGCCCACGAGTGTATGAGGGAGATAGCGAGGCACTACAGTCGCGGATGAGCGATCTCCGCGAGCAATTCAAGTTCGACATGCTGATGTTCACCAATAGCAGAGGTGAAATACTCGCCCGCTCAGATAAACCCGATGCTATTGGAAAATCGACAACCCGAAGTTCCTTGTTTCTCTCGGCGTTAGGAGGCGAAGCAGGTACGGGATTTATGAAACGCGGATCACAACTGCTGCAAATCGTTGCCCTGCCGATTCGCGACAACGCCGCGACTGATGTCATTCGAGGAACACTGGGAATCGCCTACCTCCTCAGCGAGGAGTTGGCCAATGAGATTCAATCGCTTACGGGCGGGGAAGTCGCTATCTTCCTGCTTTCACAAGGTAAGGGCGATCGTCGTGTTGAACTGACGCACGGAACCCTCGACCAGACGCGATACCCACTTGCTGAGTATCTCAACACTGGTAGCACCCTTCTTGAAGATTTATCGAAATCGGGAAAGCGCTCAGTCACAAAAGACATAGTGCTTGGAGACGAGGACTTCCTCGGCTCTTTCTATCCGCTTCGAACTCACGATCGACGCACCGTTGGACTTGTTGCGATCGTTGCTTCGAAGACTCTCGTCCTGGCACCCTTTCAGCGAATTATTAAGGGGTGCCTCGCGGCGAGTAGTCTCATGCTGGTCGTCGGTTGCGCACTGGCTTTCATGCTCTCGCGTGGCGTAAGCAAACCAATAATCGAACTCGCCCATGTAACGAATCGCATTCGAGATGGTTTCTATCCGCCACTCTCCTCCGGCTATCGAAGTGATGAGATAGGAATCTTGCAGCGTTCCGTATTCGAAATGGGCCAATCTCTAAAGAAAAGTTCTGAGTTACAGGAATACCTCGCGTCATTCGTCGAGGACATGAAACCGCTCTCAACCGGCCCCGAGGACACCACTGAAGTGTTTGCTGAAGAGCTTGCTCAACAGGATGCCTCGCTAAGTCGAGTCAACTACGAACGACGCGGACTGACGATCGGAAGCCTGTTCGACGATCGGTATCGCATCGAGCAACTGCTTGGCGCGGGAGGCATGGGAATGGTTTATCGAGCCAAAGACCAGATGCTCGATGAAGATGTTGCGATCAAACTGCTCCAAGGCGGGGAAATTACCGAAGAAGATGAGGAACTGTTTAAGCAAGAAATCCGCCTCGCTCGAAAGATCAGTCACTTCAATATCGTTCGAACCTATGACTTCGGAAACTGCGACAAGCAGCACTATATTTCGATGGAACTCGTACCGGGGTTCACGCTCAAACAGTTTATTGAGAAAAATGGAGCTGTCGACCTCAGCAATGGTATCATCATGGCTCGACAGATATGTGCTGCCCTAAGTGCGGCCCATGCACAAGGGGTTGTGCATCGAGATCTCAAGACCGGTAATATTATCATCAGTCGCCGTGGAGTGTTGAAGATAATGGACTTCGGCATCGCGGTTGCCGTTGCACCAAGAGTCGAGACGCTCTCTGAGAGTTCAACGAGCAACCCAGTCTATCTACCCGATAGCGACTACGTGCAAGGAACGCCGCGCTACATGGCACCAGAGCAAATTCGCGGCAAGCCGCAAGATTTGCGAGTTGATATCTATGCAACGGGCATCCTGTTGTTTCATTTGTTCACCGGAGAGTTTCCGTTCAATGGCTCTACCGCGGCAGAGATTGCGCGACATCACTTGAAAACCCCGCCGCCGAAGCTGCGAAGCCGGCGCAAGGATCTACCGCGGCTTCTAGAGGAAATAATAGATCGAGCCTTACAGAAGAAACCGGAGGATCGTTTCGAATCAGCCGTGGAGATGGGCCAAGCGCTTAGTTCAGTGGCCTAGCATGGTAAATTCTGATTAAATTTTACGCAACCATAAACGCTTGTAATTACTAGAGAAAGCGCTTCGACGCCCTCGGCTGACACTGGGCGTCGGCCCTTAATTTTACTGTCCTTATATATTAGGTATCTGAGTGTTTGCTACAATACCTTAGTAATTTTTGAAGCCCACATATGAGGTTGCCATGCTGACAGTAGAAGTACGCCCCAGTCTGCGAATGGTTCAACAGATAGCCGCTATCGAGCGATTTTGCGGCTCTTGGGATCGTCTATCCCAAAGCGCTGTTTTAGCTTCCGATCACAATGCCCGTGTTGCTCTGCTCCAAGGCGTGTGCGGCATTGCCGATTTAGATCAGAGTAGTAGTCCAGCCGTAACTCGTTGTGCGAGTGAGCTTTCGCGGGCTCTACAGCTTGAACTTCGAGCCGGACCTCATACGCGAAACGGCGTTCACAAAACAAAGAGCTCCAGTCCGATCGATGAAGCACTGCGAGGCTTGAGTGGCGCACACGAGTTCCACTTTGAGCTCGACTCCCAGTCCATCCAGCAAATCTATGGGATCATCTCTCGAGACGCAGTGGGCTCAGAGCGCGATCTCTCTTATTTTAGAAGCACCTCAATCAGGTTTCTCTCTCCCAGCAATGAGTCCGTTTTTCCTACTGTGTCGGGCTTTCTCGTCGAGCAACGGCTACAAGAACTTATCGATTGGACTGCACAAGAACTGGATGCGGGCCGCTTCCACCCACTACTCGTGATTGGTGTGTTCCATTTACTCTTTTTACAGATTAGCCCCTTTCCGCAACACAACCACAGCGTGGCGCTCACACTATCTTGGCAATTGTTGAAGGCCCATGGGTACAGCTTCGTTGCCTATCGGCATTTCGCGCCGATCTTCTCCGACACAAGTACCCAGTATTTCAGCTCGCTTCGTCAGGCTGAAAAAACAGCTGGTGGAAATTGGTCGACACTCAACATTTGGCTCGAATACTTTTTCGGCTGCTTGGCGAGTTGTTGTAAGGACCTGAATCGCAAAAGCGAAAAGAGTTCGAAAGCTTCGCGCTTAAGTGCAGTCCAACGAGACATCATAGATGTAATCCGCGAAAACGGCTCGGCGACGAGAGAAGTGATAGTTTCAACAACTGGAATTAATCTGAGCACAGTGAAGTATAATTTGTCGGTTCTCTCGACAAACGGTCACCTGACGAGGCATGGTGGGGGCAGAACCACCAGCTATTCACTCCTATAAGGGCAGCTGACGAAATTCAGTTAGGTAAGTGCTCGAATTTGTTAAATACGTCTTGTAAGATGTGGCAAAAGTCGATCGACACGCCGAAAACTAAGTAATTTCACGTAGCTGATCCGAAATTTTTTTTGGGATTCCCTCTCCCGGTCTCCAGCTCGCTGTCTAGAAACCGCAGTGCTTCATACTACTTAAAGCAATACGGATATCCGCTGCTTCTACTCTGATTATTTCCCGATTTAGAATAATACGTTAATTAAACTTAAAAGAAGTCCTTCACCAGAAAGTCTGGAGCGGAGCCTGAGGAATCGGCCGAGAGCTTGGATCCTCGATCCAAGGAAAATCATGCTGTGAACTTAATTACTTAAGCTATGGAACTCACCAATTTATTTGCTAGATACTGGCATTTCCGCTAATTACCCTTTTTCACGTATGTAATTCTGTACCTTTTTCGCGGATATGTCGGAGTAGTCTAAAGATGAAACCTAGTACTGTTATTTCACTTGTATTGAGCAGTGTGCTGTTTATTTTTGCAGCCAATGCCTCGGCAACGGTAATTGCTGATAATTACCACGGCGGAACGCCGAATAATCCTTTTTGGAACGGAAGCGACATTGTTGGAGATGGGCGCTACTGGGAAATCTCTCAGATGGAAGTCACCTTTAATGACCTCGCTGCTTCTGATGTCCTTCAAGTAGTTATTACTTCCAACTATTTTGACAATGTCGGTCGTAGCGGCGTTGAGCTCGGCGATTTGTTCTTGAGCACAAACGGCTGGTCGCCATTTGGTTCAGCTCCTTACGACAACGATATCTTCTCAAATGGTGAGCAATGGGAAGCCGTAGCCGTTCTTGATGACCACGGAGAGAACGTTGTCGATACGGCAAACGGAGAAAACTACACCGGAAAAGGTGGTAATATCTCTGTCTATCGAGTCGATAACAACAACATTGAGCTTTCAAGCTTGAGCGGCGATCATCGCCAATTTCAAGAAGCTCAATACAACGCAGGGCAGCAACAGGCTCTCGCTGGTGGAACTTGGTCAATTGTTGATGTCGCAAACAGTGACTTCGATCAGTTGATTTTCAACATCGTCTTTGCAAATGGCACATTCCAGAGATTTCCCGATTGGGGATTTCACTGGACAATGACTTGCGGTAACGATGTTATCGAAGGTGGAGCAGGCGTTCCTGAGCCAAGCACTATGGCTTTGATAGGAATGGCTTTGCTTGGCGCATTGCCTTCACGACGCAAGTTCATGAAAAAGAGCTAGAAAATTCATCTCTAGTTTAAGTTCGAAAAAAGCATCCGTGGAAACACGGGTGCTTTTTTTGTTTTGAAACCCATTCCCCCGTATAGTACCCCTCCAAAGACAATCGTATAGGGGTATTAGATGGGCTTTCAGAACAGCATACGTCTTCATGCAGTAAATCGATTCTTAAATCTTAACGCCTCCGCGCGTCTATTCCGTAGTTGCAGACCTTCTACGCCCTCGACCCTGCCTTTTTCAGCAGGGTTTCTCTTAGTTTCGATCTTGTTTTTTTTCAACAGCATTGCTCTCGCCAGTCCCGAAATCGGCGAAGATGATTTTCGCATTAGTCGGGCTGGAGTAGATGGAGCAGCCACGCGAGCAGCCATCGATCCGGCGATTGCCTACAACTCAACAAACAACCAGTATCTGGTGGTTTGGACTGCCGATGACGCTACGGACAATGAGTTCGAAATTTACGGGCAGATTCTCAATGCCGCCAACGGCCAAGCGGTCAGGCCAGCCTTCCGAATTAGCAACATGGGGCCAGACGGCGACCCACTCTACGACGCCTTCATGCCTCGAGTTGCCTATAACTCAGTCAACAACGAGTACCTGGTGATTTGGGCTGCTGACGACAATACTGGCTCCTTAGTTGACGGAGAGTTTGAAGTCTATGGCCAGCGGATAAACGCAGCAAACGGTGCTGAAGTTGGCGTCGATGATTTTCGCATCAGCGATATGGGGCCAGATGGATCGACTCAGTTTTCAATACCCCTCACAGAGCTGGAAAAGCCCAATATTGATATCGCCTATAACAGCACTAACAATGAGTACTTGGTTGTTTGGGTCTCAGACGACGACTCCGGCTCCCTAGTCAATGGCGAGTTCGAAGTCTTTGGCCAACGGCTCGAGGGCAGCAGCGGTGCAGAAATCGGCACAAATGACTTTCGCCTCAGCGATATGGGCGGAGTTGGTGACGCCGATTTCGATGATATCAGCGGTCCTCGCGTTGTCTATAATGGATTGGCAAATCAATACCTGGTTGCCTGGAGGGGAGAAGATAACGTCGCCCCGCTCGTTGATGGTGAGAAGGAAGTTTTCGCTCAGCTCCTAAACGCCGCAAGCGGTGCAGAGGTCGGGGCTAATGATTTTCGCGTAAGTGATATGGGAGTCAACGGCTCGATATTCCCCGAAGCTCGAAACGTTGCCCTCTCTTTTAGCCCGGCACACAATAGGTATCTCGTAGTTTGGCAGGGTGATAACTCCAGCACTTCGCCTGGAATTCAACAATTCGAGGTCTATGGGCAATTTCTCAACTCAAACGGATCTGAAGTTGGCACCAATGATTTCGCAATTTCTCGTATGGGTCCTCCTGGCAATAGTAGCTTTGGCGGCTTCCGGCCCGCAATCGAGTACAATTCTGCTGCTGGTGAATTCTGGGTTGTTTGGGATGGTGATGACAATACACCCCCGTTGGTAGATAGCGAATTTGAGATCTTTCTTCGGCGGCTCGACCCATCTTCTGGCGATCTGCTTGGTATTCAACGAAATATCAGCGATATGGGCCCCTCTGGAACTGCTGCCTTTGGTGGCCTAAACCCGGAAATTGCCTTTAATCCGAATGACACGCAGCTACTGGCGGTTTGGTTTGGTGTTGATGATAAAGCTCCGTTGGATCCTTTTGAACGCGAAATATTTGGCCAACGGCT
>CBDUGV010000057.1:0-18283 GCA_965366815.1 uncultured Bdellovibrionales bacterium
CCTTGAAAATCTCGGTTTTTTGGAACTCTTTGGGAGATTTGGCGTGGGCAGCAAACGATCACTGAAACTGGTTGAAGACAAAACGATAGCGGACGCTGGGTATAAACGACTGGTTGGGGAGTTGTGGACCGCTCAACAGCGGCAAATGCACTCACTCCATTACTCTGTGAGTTACAGGGGCAGTTTCAAGCCGGAGTTGCCAGATTTCTGTATTAAGCGATACAGCGAGAAGGGAGCCATAGTCTTGGATCCTTTTACTGGGCGAGGCACAACTGCTCTCCAGGCGAATCTCTTGGGTCGAGTCGCCTGGGCCTGTGATGTCAATCCGCTCGCTGTTGATCTTACTCGTGCAAAGACCACCCCGGTCGGATTGGATGAAATTGTCTTGCGGCTCAATGAAGTCGACTTTTGTCGACCGGTCGGTTTAGAAGGGTTTAGTGAGCGCTTTGCACCGTTCTATCATCCAGACACCTACCGTGAACTAGTAAACCTGCGAGCGCACATTAAGAAAAATCCTGATCGAGTGAATCGCTTTCTTGAGCTCCTGGCGATCTCTCGCCTCCACGGACATTCTCCTGGGTTCTTTTCAGTGTATTCATTTCCGCAAATCTCGATTCCGCCAGAGCGGCAAGAGATGATTAATCGCAAACGACACCAGGAGCCAGATTATCGAGCAGTCGCGCCGCGAATAATCAAGAAAGCTGCACAGTCATTGCGGGATGGGTTCTCTTCTGACTTTTTTGCGGTCAGCAGTGCAAATTGCATTGATGAAAGTGACTCGCGAAACATGAGCTTTGTCCCAGCGAACTCGGTCGACCTTATTGTGACTTCTCCGCCGTTTCTCGACAAAGTGGACTATATCACTGACAACTGGCTTGAACTCTGGTTTGCAAATCACAAAGAAGCAGCCTTCCGGGATAAATTGATCATGTGCCGCGGGCTGGAAGATTGGCGAACCTTCATCAAAGACGTGTTGCAGGAGATGCTGCGCGTCCTTAAGCCGCGGACCTATGCTGTGGTCGAGGTTGGAGAAGTGGAGACTCCTCATGGCACGGTCTATCTCGATGAGGTCGTAGCAGAGGTTGCGGCATCAGTTAGCAATCCTCAGAAGCGTCTGGTCGTAGATGAGGTGCTGGTAAACCAGCAAGAATTTACCAAGCTTGCCAATTGCTTCAAGGTCGATAACAATCGAAAGGGAACCAACACAAATCGCTTGGTGGTTCTTAAAGCGGTAAGTAAGCGAGGACCTCAGCGTAAGGCAATTCGTGGTCGCGCCTCATAGTATGTGGTGCCGATACGAGCACTATAACTAGCAAAGGTAATGGCCGAGGAGATATCGTCTTCACCTTCCAAGTCGTCGCTGCAAACATCGACTTTGGCTACACGAATTCCAAGAGTTGCGCTTGTCGGCGCAGAGGGGATGGTGGGGACGTCCACCGTTCAGCTTGGACTCTTAGTTGCGTTGAAAGCTGCTGGTATCGAGGTTTCTGGCGCGAAATTGGGCCCTGACCTCGTTGCACCGACGCTGCATCGCAGAGTGACCAAACGTTTTTCCCGAAGTTTCGATCCCTGGCTGCTCAGCAAAGATCAAATTAATCTCACCCTTGCTCAATCGGCAAGTGGCTCGGAGCTCTTGATGCTCGAGGGGTGTGGAGGCATTTTCGACCTGCTGCGTTCCCAAGGACAAGCCATAAAGCAGACCAATCTCATTCAACGCATGTCGATGCCACTTGTGGTCGTAGTCGATGGGAGGGCGTATCAGAAAAATATTTCGGCTTTGATGGGAGCGTTTGGGCGAAAGGAATCTCAGATTGGCGGGATAATCGTCAATCGAGGATCACTTTCTCAAGAAGCACACATTGCTCGTGCGGTTCGCTCGCTTGGGGGCCCAAGATACCTGGGTTGTTTGCCCAACCAGGTGGAACAGGAGTTTGTTGGTAGACCTTCGGCTGTGATGGACGGAATACCGACAGTGACGACAAGAAATCAGTTGATTCGCTTAGGCGAATTTGCCGAGAAGCATCTCGATACGGCAGAGCTTCGAGTGCTTGCCTCTGAAGCACCACTTCTCGATATCCAGGAGCAGGTCTACGACAGCGCTCCACTCAGTTGTCGGGTTGCCGTGGCAGACGACCAAGCGTTTCACCTGACGATTCAAGATAATCTCGACTTGTTGCGAAGAGCCGGTGCCCAGCTTGTATATTGTTCTCCTCTTGCTGACCAACAGTTTCCTCAAAATATCCAAGGGTTGTATTTGCCCGGGGGATTTATTGAGCAATATGTCGATCTGATCAATGCAAATCCCTATTTTATCGATGGGCTACGCAAATATGTGATGGGTGGTGGTCTGGTGTATGCCGAAGGAGATGCGCTCGCCTATCTTTGCGAGCATGTTGAATTCGCCAATGGAAAGCGAGTCCCGATGACTGGTGTGTTGCCGGCAACTGCGCGACAGCAGGTATCAACAGAAGAGAATCATTATGCAATGGTTTCCACTCGGGCTCCAACTCTGCTCGGAGAGGCTGGGTTGAGACTACGGGCGATACATCGCTCTCTTTGGTCTCTGGAGAAAAGAGTGGATTTCCCGAGCAATTTTCGTTTAGAGCAATTGCCAGTCTCTATGTATATGTCGAGTTCATCGACGAGTGTGAGAAGGGATGACGGCTACTGTTCGACTCCGAGACTTCTTGCTACTTCAGCCCATTTGCATTGGGGGTCTTGTCCACAGGTAGCGCAGCATTTCGTCGCAATGGCGAAGCAATCTGAACCGAAATAATGCGATACCTAATGCGAGTTCTGTTAAAGAATCCGGGATAGGCCGAGCGATGCCGCGGTAACTAAACCCAAAGCAATTACAATGGTCAGTCCGAAAAGCGCAAGAAACACTAAAAATCCGATTAAAGTAGATGGGGATTTCTTAGGAGCATCGACAGATTTTGGGCTGACCTCGTCGCTATTGTCGGTCTTAGGGCTTTCCATTATTTCACAGTCCACTATAGTTCTCTGTTTGCACATACTAGCATAGCGTAGCAGTGTGTTAAATGATTTGTATTGGACGTAAGCTGGCAGCTGCCGGGATGGATACAGGAATCTGAGACCTAGATGGGGGTATTTGGTGATACAAAACAGCTTCGTGCAAGCGATAGAAATGCGCTTGAGAAGTTAGCAACACAGCGCTGTAGCGCTCATGACCTGATTGGTCCTGAGCTTGCAAAGCGGGCGGCCGTGCTTTGCGGAAAGCTCGAGGTGCAAATTGGCCTCTTGCTTGGACGCGATGGGCGTGTGCACCAAGTTGTACTTGGTGGTCGTGATAGAATCTATCTCCCAGATTTAGGACGTTTCCGACTGGATGAAGCGCGTCTTCGTCGCCTGCGCTTTGTAGTATTTCTTCCGGAGGGACAGCACAACTTAGCCCCGCATACTCCGCAGTCTTTCGTGTTCACTCGGAGGAAAGACCCTGGGCGACACAGTGCACGAGGGGCCTCGCGCTCGAGGCGGCCCGATGCGAATAAGGTAGAGAGTCCAACCATTGCCGGAGATTTACTGACTGACCTGGAGAAACTGCGCTTTGATGCGGTAGCGGTTGTCGCAGTTGGTATTGATGGTACGCCGCGTTCCCTCTCTTTTGCGTATCTGCAACCTGGCTCTGGCCGAAGCAGTTCTGGATTGCGTGAATCAGAAAATGTCGGTGGTAGAGCGATTCACTTTCATCATGCACGTGATGTGTATGAACTAGATCTCGATTTCGAAGTTTTCATTTCAGATTTAGAATCACAATTCAAGACCTCGCGCGCCCAGGGCTATGATACCAGTGAAGATCACGCCGTGCTGGTTGGGGCGTATCAAAGTGGTCTGACTAAAGCACAAGCTTCGATGGACGAGTTGATTGAACTCGCGCGCACTGCCGAATTGCAAGTGTTAGATACGGTGATGCAGCGGCGGCGAAAACTGGATCCGAAAACGGTAGTGGGGAAGGGGAAGCTCGAGGAAATAGTGCTCCATTGTCTCGACCTCGGGGCAGATTTGCTGATCTTTGATCGGGAGCTCTCACCGGGACAACTCCGCTCGATTACCAACCTCACTGAACTTCGAGTGATTGATCGCAGTATGCTTATCCTAGATATTTTTGCTCAACGCGCGAAGTCGAGTGAAGGTCGTGTGCAGGTTGAGCTTGCGCAGTTGAAGTATAACCTACCGCGGTTAAGTGAACGAGATACGGGCCTCAGTCGGCTCACCGGAGGTATCGGCGGACGAGGACCTGGAGAAACCAAGCTAGAAATTTCCCGGCGACGCACACGCGATCGTATTGCCGAGCTCGAACGTCGAATCGAGCAGCTCGCGCGGCAACGGGGCCTGAGGCGAGAACGCCGACAGAGTAGGGGGGTGCCGGTTATTGCAATCGCCGGCTACACGAATGCCGGAAAATCAACGCTGCTCAACTCGCTGACCAAAGGAAACGTGTTAGCGGAGAGCAAACTCTTTGCGACGTTGGACCCCTCAAGCCGTCGGATGCGTTTCCCTGATGATAAAGAAGTAGTGTTTGTCGATACCGTGGGCTTTATCCGCGAATTGCCGGAAGAGTTGGTAAATGCCTTTCGCGCAACGCTGGAGGAAGTCGGAGAGGCCGATGTGCTGCTCCATGTAGTTGATGTCGGCAACCAGGAGATGAAGGAACAAATAGCAGTAGTGGACCAAACCCTCGAGTCCCTCGGCTTTGGCGATAAGCCCAAATTGCTGGTCTTGAACAAGATAGATCTGCTTTCCCCACTAGAAGTTACCTCGCTGCTCCACAGTTTAGGCGGCCTTCCCGTATCCGCAATAGACCGTCAGGGCTTTGATGAATTGATTGCGGCTATCCAGGAGCAATTGAGCCAGAGTTTCACTGGGCAAGATCCTGGCCGTTTCACCGAAACGACCCCCTGGTAGAGATCGAGGGTAGTTCCTTCTCTGACATTGATCTCGAGGCAAAAAAAAACGGCCGGTCTAAAACACCGGCCGTTTTTTTTATTTAAGCTTTCGCTCGATTATCCTCCGACTCCTGAATCGAAATCGACATATTCAGAACCGAAGAAGAGCGATACTAGTGCGCGTAGGATAAATGCACCTACAGCAACTACGAGCATACCAACAGCAGCTCGATACGCACCCATTGCAGCAGCGATAATAGCACCAAGTCCGGCTACTACCATTACTAGGGCACCAAACGCACCTTCGATTAACTTAAACAGGTTACCGACTGAGTTTCGGACCAAGTTGTCGTCATATGACGCTTCTGAGAATGAACCAGTTGGTCCACCACCTTGGGCTACCGTAATTTCAGTCATCCCTCCCAATAACAGAACACCACCGAGCAACAGCAAGAGTGCAGTCGCATAGCGTTCTGAAAATAACGCACCTTTCGCGCAGGCTACGTTGTACGTAGTCGCCACACGGTTAATTATATTTTTCATCGCTTTATTCCTCTTTAGTTTGCCACACCCATCGTGTGACCTTCGTAGTTCGCGGTTTCCCGCCGAAACTGTAAGCAACAATAGCTTACATCTTAGGTTATGCGAGCGATTTCGAGGTGCGTTACGTATTATTTACAGAAAAATCCAATAAAATTTACGATAACCTACTGAATTTATTGGGTTTGAGGTTTGGCAGCGTATTGTACTGCTCCTTTTCGTAGCTAGAACGCTGAAATTTGAGAAAACAACTGCCCGCCGAGGTCGATTGAGAGGTCGGCCGTCGACGAGCAGTTGCTACGAGAATTCGCTCCAACAGCCTGGGGTGTCAGGCGGCAGTTGGGAGAACCACCGGTGCGGAATCGACTTCGGCCAACAAGACGGTGTAGTCCTGATAGCACTCGCCAACGAATTCGTGGGCGTCGGGGAAGAAGCACAAGTCGATCATCAAGCAGGTCAGGTGTTGGAGTTTCGGGAAGATTCGCTTGAAGATTCCCTTCCACTCTTCCATCGTGACCAGTCCCTTTGCGATGGTCGGATGGTTTGAGGTGGCACCATGTTCGCCGTGCTCACCGTGCAAACCACCATCGCAACCGCAAAGGTGAAAATGGATAATCCACTTGCCACAGCGATCGAGCAGCTTGTGGATTGCCGCTGCGATGTCGTCTTTGGTGCCGAGTGGTTCGGGATCACCATAGACCGGCTTATTGACGCCGATCGCGATGTTTCCGAGGTGGGAGCCATCGGCTTCCCACCCGAACCAATCAACTCCGACTTCGTTCGTAACCTCCTGGCAAACGCGATCGAGTTGCGTTGCCGTCCGGGTAACCCCAGCCGGCTCCACCTCCCAGGCAATTCGCACACCCTTGGCCTTGCCGGACTTTGCAACGTCGGTGAAGAAACCGATGATCCGACCGAAGGCGGTTTCTTCGTCAATTCCATCCAGTGTAACACCGGCGGGAATCAGGTCGTCAACGCGCAACACGATGACCGTGCCCTGGAATTCTTGCAGCAGAGCAATGAATGTCAGGTGCTTATCGACGATTTCCAGCGCCTGTTGCAGTTCTTCCGGCGTCGCCTTGGCGATACAGAAGTTCTGCAATCCGAAGCTGCCGTAGTCAACAACCACTTCAGCAACGATAATGCCTTTTTTGGCATTGGCCTGAACGAAGGCCTCTACCTTGGCACGATCGTTGATGTCTTCCATCGCGATGCCGCAGGCACCGTTTGCACAGATACCGACAGCGCTGACCTTGTTCCGGCGGTACAGGGCCAGAGCAAGGTCCCAGTCGACCCCTTTGTACTGGCTCAAGGGGTCAAACAGCCTGACCCAATCTCCCCAGCCAATAACGAATTCTTTCATTGCGTCGGTGTTGGTTCCGGACGCGGATGGTGCGGTGCTCATGGCACTCCTTCTTCTTAAGTAAGTGTTGATGTGGAAATGGTGAGTGAGTTCGGCTCCTTTCAAACCGTACGGGGTGAAACCTCTAGTAAAGAAAATGCTACTCACTAAGGAGCAGTACAATGCGCAGCCATGCAGGGGATCCCAAATAGGACTTCGCAGAGTCATCAACTACACATCTAACGATTTTTTGGGCAAGGAGAGCGTGGTGTTGAGAGTTTGCCTCTCAGCTGCGAAGACCTTAGTTTCCCAGAGTGATTAAGTCAAAAAGCTTGAGATTGACTATCGTTGAACAAACCCGTAGTTTCTGAGCAAATTTGGAGAGAATATAGGGTTCACAATTGGTTTTCAGCCGCCAACCGAGTTCAGAGGGAGTCTGGTCGTAGCCGCAGTCGCGCCTAGGGTCAGGCTTCCTCTTTCCAGTTTCATGGAAGATCCGCATCTCGTGGAAGCCGTAGTTTCGAGATGTTACCCACTCGATTGGAGGATGAGCATGAAGCTCACTGCAATGAAAGGATCGGTTCGCACAGTCGCGGCCGGTAGCGTTCAAGTACTCGACATTGTCGGGCACTTTGTTCACCTCGCCGTGTTCAGCAATGGCACGGTTGAGGAGAATGTTCGTGAAAGAATCTTGCCTGGTGGACCGCAGCCTAGCTCGCAGTATACCAGCGCAGAGAACTATCCGAACAATTGGCCTCATCACCCTGAAAGCGCCGAACCCGCTTGCGGTTGGACCTGGCGTGCTCTTGGTGATTGGGTGAACATTGATGGTGTTCAGCTCAAAGTTGTTTCCTTGAACAAGAGCACCGTTGAGTTCGAACGCTGCGAGGTTGCGATCGTGCAGTTACTGGCCACAGCCAAGGCTTTGCCCGATGCTGTCTAAGTGATGCATGTCTCGGCTCCGGTCGTCTCTCGCTACTCTCTGCGAGGACGGCCGGAGTTTTCATTCTCTCCAAATTTCATTTCTCGTTTACTAAAAGCAGTATGCGGTGAGAGAACTTCTTGTAGATTCCGAAAATTTGAGTGGCCGAGGGAAACGCCGAATACCAATTGGCTTTTCCCCCACCCACTCATTCCAAAAAGTGAGAAAAGGCTGGGGGCCGGCACGAATTTTATGAGCCTCGGTCATTCGGCACCTTCGTCGCCACCAGTTCCAGTGTCGTTGCCTTTGACGGTCGCAGGTGCGTTCTCGTTTGTTGTAGTCGCGTCACTTTCATCCGTACTCCCAGCCGCGTCGCTTGGAGCCGTAGTAGGAGTGGCGGTAGGCTCGGACTGTACAGCAGCGCCAGCAGATGTCGCCGGTGCCGGGTCTTCAGCTTCGAACATTTCAATCGTGAATTTGAAAATCACTGAACCCCCCTGTCCCTGTGCGCTCCAAATCAGAATCGAGTCGCCTGTCGCAAGCAATTGCGTATGACCCGCCGCGACCCAGTTGTGGGGAGCGGGGCTCGGGTGCTGACCGGGAGCTGCTTTCGGTGCCTGCCCGAGCACCGATGTCGGCAGGCTGTTCGAACTCAATCCAAGGCGAAAGCCACTGGCTGTGCTGAAGATCGAGGTTTGAAACGCAGGCAGCCTGGGATTGGCTGCTCGAATCGAGCATTGCTCGCTGCTGCCGAACCAAATGCCAATCGGCTGTTTGGCCTCGTTCTTGCTGTTCAACAATTGAGAGTTGAGCAGCAGTCCGATCTTCTGACCGTAGACCGACACGAACTCTACGGTATCGGGGAAGAATGAGAGTCCGCCGCCGTTCTGTGAGTCGGCATGAATGGTGAGAATCAGTTTTTGCATTGTGTTTGCCCCTTCCAAGCCAGATAGGAATTTTTGAGTGCTGACCAACAGCTCTCGGGGGCGAGTGAAAACCAAAGGAAGAACCCTTAGGCGTTTCCACTCGTCCCTAATCTGCAAAACGCATACTTAGAATCTCTGACTAAGTGCGATATGAAGAAAAGAAACGAGGGGAGGTTTTGCTCTACTCTCTCTACAGATCAAAAGACCCGAAGCTACAATATAGAACAGCCTTGAGGCTTAGTAAAATTCGAGAAGGAACAAGCGAGTGGGCCTAAAGCAGTCGGTTTAAAAGTTCCACCGCGCCTTTCATCTGCTCGGCTCGATTGTAGAAGTGGGGCGCAATGCGAATGTAGGGTTCATGAGAGATAAGCACGAGCCCCTGTTTCTTGCTTTCCGCTACGATCTCTGTAGAGCTGCGGTTCTTCGGTAAGACTGCTAGTATTCCAGACCTGTTTGCATCTGGAAACTGCAACACAGTGCATTTCTCTGAGTCGAGCCCATCAATGAGTATCTGCTGATTTGCAAAAATCTTACGTCGAATATTCTCAATGCCTTCAGGTACGAACACTTTCTCAGTCAGCTGTCCGAGCGCATGGATATAGCCCCAAGGAACGGTGGCGTATTCGAAACGTCGTGCGTCTTCAAAGGGGCGCCACGTGAGATTCTGGTATTCGGTCCATCCTTTCATCATTAAAGCACCGCCCATCACGTGCGCGAGTTTGTGACGAAAGGCTTCTGAGGTGAAAAACACACCGGAGCCCGGTGGTCCCATGTACCATTTAGAGCCGCAGGTAGAGATCGCTGAGATTCCCCACTCATCTGGGTAGAGGGGTAGGCAGCCAAAGCTTTGTGCCGCATCGATAACTAGATCGACGCCACGGGCACGGCATATCTTTCCCACTTCAAACAGATCCGCCGCAAACCCAGAGACAAATTGCACATGACTGAGCGCAACGATTCTGGTGCGATCGGTAATGAGTCGATCCAAATCCTCGAGTGACCAGCCGCGTGCCGCATCGTCAGGCAATCCGCCAAGCGGATCGATATCAGGGAGAAAATCCAATTCGAGCTGAAATTTATTCGCGGCAATCACCCAGGGATAATGGTTCGACCCATACTCTCGAGAATAAGTCAGAATCCGGTCACCTGCTTCAAACGGGTAGCCATTCGAAATGAAATTCAGACCCGCAGCGGTGTTGCCGACAAAGGCGAGATTTATCGGATCGGTTCTAAGGAAGTGTGCGATCGAGCGGCGAAAGACATTGCCAACCTCCAAATAGGATTCATAGGCCTCCACCCCTTTTTCAGCCAGCCGGATAAGAAACTCCTGCTCTGCCTCTAATGCTACAGGGTGTAGGGGGGAAACGCTGCAGTGGGACAGAAAAGTCCCTTGGTAGTAGTTTGTACGAGACATAAACTCCAAATTCAAGCTGACCAAAAGGAAAATATCGCATAAGCTGTTGGAATTGCAATCTTTTTGTGAAAGCGCGCCAGCAGGCACGCTAGATGGGAACTCTTAGGTGTATTCCTGGTCTAAGGTATCAGGAGGACACAGATTGACCAGGGCAATGATGGAAAGGCCTGTGAGCAACGAGCAGGACGAAGAACAGGAGGTGATCCGTAACGTGCTTGCTGGAGCCAAGGAAGAGTATCGCCATTTGGTAGCCGCTCATCAGTCGCAAATCTACGCGATGATGCTGAAACAAGTTGGAGATCCGACTGTTGCAGAGGAACTTACCCAAGACGCCTTTCTTCGCGCCTATCGAAGCTTAGGAAAATTTCGCTTCGATGCACGCTTCTCGACTTGGTTGACTCGCATTGCACTCAATCTCAGCCACTCCTATTTTGCCAGTCGTCGTTTTAAGGAGCAGCAGAAATCACGTTCCCTAGATATGAATATGTATGACCAAGAAAAGATTGAGAACCCAATAGACTCCCCCGAGGAGAGCCCGTTCGATGCTGAAGCGATTCAGCAATTGCGCCGCGCTATTCAAAAACTCAAACCCAAATTTCGCGAGGTGTTGGTCCTTTGCGGCCTAGAGAAGAAGTCCTATCAAGAAGCGGCTGAGCTACTCGGTATCAGAGTCGGAACGGTTCGCTCGCGTCTCAACCGAGCCCGACATCAACTGCAGCAGCTTTACTTTGAGGTATAGTAATGGATTTTAAAGACAGATGCCTCGCATACCTCGAAGGGGACTTATCAGAGAGCGAACAAGCTTCTTTTGAGTCTGAAGTGAATGAATCCCAAGAGAAACAAGTTTTGCTCGATCGCTACAGAGAATTGTTAGCGTTGGAGCAGGTATTATCGAATGAGCAAGGAACCCCCGGCTCGCATTTTACAGTTAAGGTTATGGAGGCAGTTGGAAAGGAAGGCAGCCATAGCAAAGGTTTTATCGAGAGGTATTTTGAAATGAGCAATAAGTTTTTGGTTCCAGTGGCGGGCCTTGCCGTAGTCACTATTTGTATCGCATTGGTTGTCAATCAGGACTCCAAGAACATCGAAGCGTTCCAGGCTATCAGTCCGGGTAGCTTTACAGGTCAGAGCGAAGGACTCGAATCTGAGCAACGATCGAATCCCAGCCTACCGACCAGACCAGTGGAAGAAGCTAGTCGCGAGAAGACTGGACTGCCCGACAAATCGCCCGCTGATGACGCTTTGGCTGATGGTGCCGTAAACTACGACACTGAGCAACGGGAAGCTCTGAGTGGGATTCAAGAAGCCCCCAAACAAGAATGGACTGAGGCTGAGGCCGAACCGCAGAGTGCTCAGAGCCCTACTCAGGGCTCCAGCAGCGCAGTTTACAAGGGTCGCAAGAACGATAGCGACAAGAGTTCGTTCGATGAGGGCGGTGCAACAGTAGAATACTCTGATAAAAAGCTCGCGCGAAAACCGCAAGAAGCTCCAATTGCAGAGTGGGAGATGGCGAATAGAAATATCGATATTGCGGATCTAGCTGGAAGAACTTTGGGAGAAAGCAAAGACGGCTCAGCTCCTCGAACATTTGGTGCCAAGAAGAAAGCGAGTGCCCCTGCCACGGACAATCTTCGCAGTAGAGTACAGCAAGAGAGTGGGCGGGCCGCGTCGGCTCCGCTAGGAGCATCCCGCAGTGGTCGGGATGCAGATGCCAACTATCCGGTCAGTGATCCGGCGAGGCGTTTGTCGGACTCGGCTGGGCAAGTGGGCTCCAAATACATGCGGGTAGAGTCGGGCAAGGCCCCTACTCTGAGAAAAGAGCAGTGGAGTACTCTCCAAGGGAATCGAGGGGAAGCCAAGCGCAGGGTACGTGAGGAGGAAGCCGCTGGAATGGTCGTTGTTCCGGAGCCCCAAGTGATTGTTCCTCAACCCCCACAGTCTAATGAGCGCTACGCCGAATATCGCGAGAATCCGCGGGTTCGAGTGAGTGAAGAGCCTCGCTCTACGTTCAGTTTAGATGTTGATACTGGAAGCTACACCAATATGCGTCGTTTTCTTACGATGGGCAAGTTTCCACCGGCAAATGCGGTCCGAGTAGAGGAGTTCATAAACTATTTTAGCTATCAGTACCCGAGCCAGGTTGAACGTCCATTTGCCGTGCACTATGAGATTGCCCCATCGCCATTCGCGAGCGGTCGCCATCTCCTCAAAGTTGGCGTCAAAGCCCGAGATAATTCCCAGGCCGAAATAAATACTCCTTGGAATTTGGTGTTCTTAATTGATGTCTCTGGCTCTATGTCGAGTAGCAATAAGCTCCCACTGCTTAAGCAGAGCATGTCCGTTTTGGTCAATAAAATGCGGAGTGAAGATCGAATCGCTATCGTGACCTACGCGACGGGTGCTCGAGTGCTTCTGCCCTCAACCGCCGGGACTCAGAAGCAAAGAATTATCAGTGCCATTCAATCGCTTAGGGCTGGAGGCTCTACAAATGGGAGTGCGGGGATTGATTTAGCCTATGCGCAAGCAGAGCGATTTAAACAAGACTACTCAGTAAATCGAGTTGTTTTAGCTACCGATGGAGATTTCAACCTTGGCACTACGAGCTTCTCAGGTCTGATGCGATTGATTGAGCAGAAACGACGTACTGGCATTGGACTAACCAGTCTTGGTTTTGGAAAAGGAAATTTGAATGAAAAAAATCTTGAGCAACTCGCCGATAAGGGAAATGGAAACTATTTCTATATCGATTCATTTGCTGAGGCTCGCAAAGTACTAGGCGATCAGCTCGCCAGTACGATGGAGGTTGTGGCTAAGGATGTGAAGCTGCAAATCGAGTTTAATCCAGCGCAAGTTCTTGAGTATCGTCTGATTGGCTATGACAATCGAGTGTTGGAGAATAGAGATTTCTCAAACGATGCCGTTGACGCAGGAGAGGTTGGCTCGGGTCACACTGTTACCGCGATGTATGAGATAGTGCTTCGCAACTCACCGATTGCCGGAGATATTGCACCTGAGTTGCGCTATATGAAGCAGAAGAATCAGCCTGTTGTGCCAGAAGAGTTCTCGGACGAACTTGCATTCGTGAAGATTCGCTACAAGGAGCCACAGGGGACGAAATCGGCAAAGATGCAGTTTCCAATTGAGACGGTTCAGCTTAAGACCAGCTTTGAGTCGGCGAGTGTTGACTTTCGCTTTGCCACTGCTGTTGCCGCCTTTGCCCAAGCGCTACGCGGAAGTCAGTTTGCTGGAGACTATTCATACCAGGACGTGATCCGCATTGCTATCGATTCACTGGGCGATGACAGTGATGGGCTAAGAAGGCAGTTTGTTGACCTGGTTCGCAACGCTCAAGCCGCTCGACCTCAGCGCTAGCTCACACTAGCTTTGCGGAGCGAGGGTGGCTGCTTCAGCCACTCTCGCGGGTTTCCGTATCTCTCAAAATCTGACATGCTAAGCGCCCTACTATGTATACCACGTCAGTGTTTCACGGATGAGAAGCAGATGTGTAGCTAAGGTATTGATTTAGTTAGTTTGATGCGCGACCTACGACCTATCATAGCAGAAGTTGTTCCTGAAATTAGCGAACTGCGCCACGAGATCCACCAACATCCGGAACTCGGTTACCAAGAATTTGAGACCGCGAAACGCGTCGAGGCTGCGCTTAGTCAGGTCGAGGGAATTGAGATTCAGCGAACTGGGGTAGCGGAGACAGGAATCGTCGCGCTATTGGCAGGGGAGAAATCTGGACCCTGCGTTGGCTTGCGGGCTGAGATGGACTGCCTGCGGGTAGAGGAGACTAGTGGAAAGCCCTATGCCTCGAAGCGCCCGGGATTGATGCATGCCTGTGGACATGATGGGCATACTGCTTGTGCAGTTGGGGCGGCGAAAGTGCTATCTCGAGTTCGCGATGACTTGCCTGGACCGGTAAAATTCATATTTCAGCCAGCAGAGGAAGGTGGTGGCGGGGCAGAGCGGCTCTGTGCCGAGGGCGTTTTGGAAAACCCTAAGGTAGATGCACTCTTTGGTCTCCATGGATGGCCGTGGATGAATTTGGGCGAGATAGCAACGGTTGAGGGACCGGTGATGGCCGGTTCTCACGGCTTTGAGATTACGGTTGAAGGGAAGGGCGGCCATGCTGCTCGGCCGCAAGCTGCGATTGACCCCCTAGTCGTTGCCAGTCATATCGTTTTGGCACTGCAAACCATTGTGTCGAGAAATGTGAGCCCAAAGAAGAGCGCGGTCCTGACGATCGGCTCAATTCAATGTGGCGAGACGCACAATGTGATTGCCGATCGAGCCCATTTGATGGGGACGCTGCGATGCTATTCGTCGGAGGTTGCTGAACTTGGATGTCGTAGAATCGTTGAGATTGTCGAACATACCGCCAGAGCGTTTGGTGCAGAAGCGCATTGTGATTTTTTTACCAAGTATCCAGCGGTGGTCAACGATGCGAAAGCCACCGAGCATGTGAGATGTATTGCCGACCAAGTACTCGATTCTGTTTCTATACGCGATGGAATCTTTCCCGTGATGTATGGCGAGGACTTTGCATTTTATGGCGAGCATGTTCCGACCTGTTTCTGGGCATTGGGGGTGAAGCCGCCGGAAGTCGAGGACCACGCCAAATTGCATCAGCCGAAATACGATTTCCCCGATAATGCTATTCCCATTGCCATAGAGATGCATTGTGAGATTGCTCGCCGCTGGGCCAGTTCACAGTCTGCCTAGCAGCAGGAATTGCTAACAATAACGAGCCTGATAACAGCCTTCACAAAGGACTGCCGGCTCCTCTGTGGTCGCGAACACACTTTGAATCGATGTGTTGCAATCACAGCACGCTCGATTGTGCAGGATGTATCCCGAGCGTTGTGCGAGCCTTCGCAGATTTCTTTGACTGAAACAATGACGCGGAAGCGGAATCTGCATCTTTCGATAAAAATCCAATTCTTGCGCAATGATCTTATACCCTCTCCCGCTTGTTTGACAGGAGAGCGTCTTGCCGATGATGCTCTGCTCGGCATCTTCTATTGCATCAGGCAGCTCTTCAGGGGTGGTAGTTACTATCGTTTCTTCTTCGACCCAATGCCAACCACGGCTTCGAGCTTCCTGCTCTGTTACCGGAAATAAAGCCTGAGCCAAAGTATGGTTGTAGGGAAAGGGGGACTGCTCGATCGGGAAGAACTCGCCCCATTCATTTGTCTCTTTCATATGAGCAACAATGCGAGTTCGTAGAGACTCGTACTCATGTTGCGTATAACTGCGGTTAAAAATCGCGTTTTTCGCCTGCCTCAAGCCGACACTCGCAAAGACATCAGTACAGTTCATGATGGTATCGCAATAATAGCAGTTCGAAGAGGTCCAGGCATACGAGCAGAAGGCACAGTTGTAGCCTTCCATCCCGCTCATCACTTCATACATCAGTTCGGCTTTGCCGACGTTATTCGACGATATCGAGTCTTTCACACCCGAGCCGGTCGATATAATTTCAGCAATATCTTGGGCTGGTCCCGCCACATCAAAGCAATTAACGCAGTGGCTGGCTTCGCTGATTCGATTGCCGCTGCATTCCTCGGTGTTAATCAAGAAGGCAGCGCGTTTCGGAAAGGGCGCGACAAACTGCAGAAACTCGTTTCGCAGGCGTTCGACCCCGGACCAGGTATTGAGTTGCAGTGAGTCTCGCTTCGCATAGTACTCTTCTGGTAAGTATTGTCTATTAAAGATGCAGTACGACGCACGCCGCAGTCCGAAGCAAGCAATGCAGCTACTACATCCGACGCAATCGTAGAGAAAATCGCTATCGCGACAATTGAAGGCGTATTGTGAATAGCGAAGGTTATAGCAATTCGTGCAATCGATGGAATCGTATACGAGTTCCGATTTCTTGACTCTATAGACATCGACGACAGAATTCGAATCGTCGTTATAATACGAATACAGCGAATCTTGAACGTAGTCTCCGCCAAATACGAGGTAGCAGTTCTTTACTTCAAGCGTGTTGTGACAGTACTCACTATTTTCAGCACGACTGTTCATCAATCCCAATCGCGGCACTTGGAGCTGGAGTTCGGCAAATTGTGGGAAGAAGGGGCGAGAAAAATCGAAAGGTCGACCAAAGTCTTCAGGGCTCCACGCATCAGACCACCAGGCGTTTTGCGAAAACACCGTGTAGGGCGAATCTTCCGGATAAATCGATATCATCGGAGCACCGCTCATATCGCAATGCCGACGAAAGAGCGTATCTTCGTTTCGGTGAGCGAAGCGGCGTTGGTGGCGCTCAATTGCCGACAAGCTCGGAGCAGGGATTCCCATTTTCGACAGGAGCTGCCCTTCCCAGTCTGAAGTCCGTACTACTTGCTGCATACTGTTTCCTTCTCTTGTCACCTGAGCTGTGGCAGTCTATACCAATTCGAAAAAGGTGAGAAGATTCGCCACTAAATACCGACTAAAATAATGATAGATACCTATTTCCCTATTTTCGTTCTCATCGTCTTGGCTGCTGGCTTCGTGATAACCATGCTGGCGCTGAGCGTGTTCATCGGTCCAAAACGCCACACTGAAGTAAAGGACGACCCCTTCGAATGTGGGACTATTGCTACAGGTGATGTGAGCGGTCGTCATAGCGTGAAGTTTTATCTCATTGCGATGACTTTCATCGTTTTCGATGTCGAAATTGTTTTCCTCTATCCCTGGGCGGTGAATGTCAATGAACTTGGCTTCTATAGCTTCTGGGTAATGCTTCCCTTTCTCCTTATCCTTAGCATCGGACTTATCTACGAATGGAAGCGCGGCGTGCTGGATATCAGTTAGTTGAGCTGCAGCTCTCTTAACAGAGGCGATATACAATGCGTTGGAAATCTGGACGTCGTAGTTCAAACGTAGAAGATCGCCGCCATGCTCGCGCTCCGGTCGGTACCGGGATGAAGCTAGGGGGGGGCACCATCCTGTTTTTATTGGTGGCGACTTGGGCGCTTGGAGGGGACCCACTCCAGGTTCTACAGTTGCTCGGCGGATCCCAAGGCTCGATCTCATCGGCTGGATCTCGTGCCGGGAGAGCATCTGCACCCACACAAAAAGCTCCGGCAATTCCTGAAAATGACGAGGCTTCGCAATTCGTCTCTGTGATATTGGCTGACACGGAGGATACCTGGAAAGCACTTTTTGCTCAGAGCAGTTCGCGATACCAGGAGCCGAAGCTCGTATTGTATTCAGATGCGGTTCAATCTGCCTGCGGTTTTGGATCTGCGGCATCCGGTCCGTTTTACTGTCCCGGTGACCAAAAGGTTTACCTCGATCTATCGTTTCTGCGGCAGCTCAAGAAACTCGGAGCGAGCGGTGATTTTGCGGTTGCCTATGTGATAGCTCATGAGATTGGCCATCACGTCCAGAATATCACCGGAACGATTCCAAAAGTGTCTCAAGTCCAAAAGCGAGTTGGGAAGATAGAGGCGAACGCCCTTCAGGTGCGAGTTGAACTACAAGCAGATTGCTACGCCGGTGTCTGGGCCCATCACGGGCATCAGCAGAGAAATATTTTGGAGCAAGGTGACATAGAGGAAGGATTGAAAGCCGCGGCAGCGGTAGGAGATGATCGCCTACAGCGTGCTGCCGGACAACGGGTTCACCCGGAATCATTTACTCACGGTAGCTCGAAGCAACGGGCTGAGTGGTTCTTGCGAGGCTTTAAGTCGGGCACGCTCGAAGCCTGCGACACATTCTCTTAGATCTTTTCTACCCGACTGCGTTGCAATCTCGCCCAGTGTACCCACCTCCAGTGCCAGCTCAGCCAGTGTTCTAGCTCAGCGAAAAGCGCAGCGTGACAAGCACATGGAATTCTTTCTCATTGTAGTGAGAAACATCAACTCCACGCTTGTTATTGAATCGCAGCACTTCCGCCGCTGGTTGCTCTATGACATTTGCCGAGAGAACCTTGCCAAGCGAGACACTGAGTAGGGAAGCGAGCAGTTCCGCTTTCTTCTTGGCCCGCAGCGTTGCTTCCTGCACTGCATCGAGATGCGCTTTTTGTACGCCACGAGACGAATATTCAACGTCAGATACTTCTTTGGCACCAGCCGATATTGCTGCGTCGATCAGCGCGGCGGCCTTCGAGAGGTCTTTGGTCTCAGCTGCAATATATATCTCTGACCGCTTTGCCGTGTTTTGAGACATAGTGGAGGATTTGCTTGCCGCATCGACAACTCGTTCACCACGTGTGGTCAACAGAACGGTACGGTC
>CBDUGV010000058.1:0-18229 GCA_965366815.1 uncultured Bdellovibrionales bacterium
CTCCGACCATTCTAATGGGTGCGACATTGCCGGTATTGCTCAAGGCCGTGAGTCGATCGATGAAGTCCGTCGGGAGAGATGCGGGCCTGCTTTACGCAGTGAATACCTTAGGAGCCGTTGCCGGAACCGCGTGCACGGCTTTGTTTTTCATAAAGCATCTTGGGCTTGCACATACCGCATACCTTGCCGCGACAATTAACTTGCTCGTCGCGCTCATTGCGTTTTGTTGCAAAGAAGAGCCTCTTGACACGCCAGTTGCAAATACCGAACTCGAATCGAGTGCCAAAGGTGTTCGATTGCCGGTGGTCTTTTTTGCCTTTGCGGCATCTGGTTTTCTCGCCCTTGCCTATGAAGTGGTTTGGACGCGCTACTTGATTTATGTCGTTGGGACGAATTCCGTGTATGCGTTCAGTGCGATCCTATCAGCATTTCTAATCGGTATTTGTCTCGGGAGTTGGATGGCGGCGGGGTACGTACTCGGGAAGAGCGCGGAAAAGCTTACCGAGTCACTTGGCACGATCTTAATCTTAATCGGTTTATCGGCCCTACTCACTATTCCACTGATGAGCGTACTCGTCGAACAGAAAACTGGTGGAGAGGGTTTTTGGGCCTCTCATCTCGTGCGTTTTTCCAAGAGTCTCATCGTGTTGCTGGTCCCAACGGTTTTGAGCGGAAGTGTCTTCACGCTTGTGGCCGCCATAGTGCTGCGAAGTGGATCGTCCTTGAGCCATGATTCGGGAAAGATTTATGCAGCGAATACGGCTGGGGCCGTGTTTGGTGCGTTGTTTGCCAGTTTTCTCGTCTTACCTTGGCTTGGTTTAACGCTCGGCATCGCCTTGCTCGCCACGATCAATGTCGGTGTCGGTTTGCTTACTCTCTTCTCGACTGAATCCGCGCGTAGATGGTCGCCACAGTATGGTGCAATTGCCGTAGCAGCGCTTGTTTGTTACGGCCTGGCATTTTCTTGGAAGAGTCCGGAAAAGAGCCTCCTGTATTCGGACAAGGAGGAACTTGTATTCTACCGAGACGGGCCTGAATCTTCTGTTGCAGTCGTGCGGCGAGAATCTGGTCATCTGCATTTGATTGTTGATGGGGATACGCAAGCGGGCACAGGGACGAGCACTGCTCTCCATTTGAGCCTTTTAGGGCATTTGCCGGCCTTGTTTCATGCGGACCCCAAGCAAGCGTTGGTAATTGCATTTGGGACGGGTGTTTCGGCAGGGCATGTATCGACCCATCCCATCGACCGCTTAGATATTGTTGAACTTTCTCCCGATGTAACAAAGGTAGCTGGTCTTTTCGCCGACTGGAATCGCAACGTACTCGAGGATCCTAGAGTAAGAGTATTTCATGATGACGGGCGCAATTTCTTGCTCCGTTCGAAAGATTTTTATGATGTGATCGTCACAGATCCTCTCAATCCAGATGATGCCGGAATGACGAGTTTGTACTCAAAGGAGTATTATGAGCTTGTGTATTCTCGGTTGAAGGACGGGGGGTTGACCAGTCAGTGGCTTGCTCCGCAGCTTTCCTGGAAGGACTTACAGATGTTTATTCGAACGTTCACCGAGGTCTTTCCCAACAGTTCGCTGTGGTACGCGGATTTTACTACAGTGATAGTGGGTATCAAGGGCGATCGCCTCCCCGAGATCGATGTCCTGCGAAGTCGATTTGCGAATGAAGAAATTCGAGAGACGTTCGCGACTGTGGGTGTTGATTCTGTAGAGAAACTTCTCGAGCTGTATATCGCTGGACCAGAATCTCTGGCCGATATTGTTGGAGAAGGACCAGTGAATACCGACAATCTGCCGTTATTGGAGTATATTTTTCAAGATGGCGAGAATACCGACGGGCCAGATATTCTGTTGAAGCAAAGAAACGACAAAATTGAAGAATGGTTAACAGGACTCCCGTAGAAGGTAGTTTTTTTAAAAGAGGGATGGATGTCAAACCATAGTCGAGACCATATAGCCAATGTACTTCGCCATGCGGTTGTGACTGGTGGTGAACAGGCTCTGCTGTTGCAGCAAGGAAGCTTGCGCCAGGAAAGCAAAGGCGGAAAAGATTTTGCCACCAATGCCGATATTGAAGTTCAGAAACTCATTCTCGATCTCTTAAGTAAAGCGCTTCCAGAGATTCCGATCGTTGCTGAAGAGCAAAGCGCCCATGTGATTCCTACCGGCGAGTTCATAGTTGTTGATCCGATTGACGGCACCTATCTCTACGCGGTTGGAGATACTGACTGGGGCGTCACAGCAGCCTATTTCGATGAGGGTGCTCCGAAAATCGGTTTTATTTATCAACCTGCCCGTAAACGAATCCTTCAAGCGGAATCTGGAAAACGTCCCCTGTTGAACGATACTGAGATTGTATTGTCTAGCGACAAGTCTCTTTCTGAAAGTATTATCGGGTTAGAACAGGGTCACTGGAACACTCCAGAAGAATTGCGAGAGGTTAATCTGCCGCTGAGCGAAGCTTCACTCTGTGTTCTGACCTCTTGTGCCGCTATCCGAGCGGGTTTAACCCTATTGAGCGGCGTGACCACAACCTACGTGAATCAGGCCGCAAAGATATGGGATTTTGCAGCGATGGCCCTTGCCATTGAAGAGGCCGGTGGGGTGTGCAGTGATCTTGATGGGAACGCCTTGCGTTGGGATGGGATCTCGATGCAGGCGATATTTTCGGCGAACGCCCGAATTCATCAAGAGGTGCTCTCAATTATTAATGCCAGCCCGCGAACTCGTCGCATTCCTCAATCTACAGCGGCGGAGAGCCGCGAGTCGCCGCGTAGTGCGCCAGCGGAAGTGACCCCCTCTTCAGATACCAAAGACGAGTGGGAGAAGGCGTTTCGTGAAAAAATGGCGGTGCCTGAACCGTCTCTTTCTCCCGATGAACGGGCCCGACGTCGAATGGCATTTGCAAATCAGCGCACGCTGTATCATCGAAAGTGTGATGGGAGTGGTAAAAAAATACTGTCGAACTACTCTGCAGAAGAAACAGTGCCCGTATTTGATATCGAGTATTGGTATTCAGACGCTTGGGACCAGTTCGCGGTGGGCAGAGAATTCGATTTTTCCAGACCATTTTTTTCGCAGTATCAGGAATTGCTGCAAGTAGCACCGCGACCGAACCTGCAAAGAGCGCCACAATTTGACGAAAATTCTGATTATACCAACTATGCCGGCAAGAATAAGAACTGCTATCTGATATTTGATTCTGACAAAAATCGCGATTGTCTTTATTCGTATTCAATCAACTCTTGCACTGACGTGATGGATTGTTTTCGCGCTGAGCATTGTGAACTTTGCTATGAGTGTGTTGATTGCAACGAGTGCTACGCAAGCGCCTACCTGCAGAACTCTGTTAATTGTGCGAACTCGTATTTTTTGAAAAATTGTATCGGCTGCAATAACTGCTTTGGTTGTGTCAATCTCAAGAACAAATCGTACTATTTTCTGAACGAAGCATGCACGAAAGATGTTTACGAGCAAAAAATCGCGGCCCTCGGACTTGACACGCGCTCGAACATCTCAAAGATTCGTGGACAGTTTGCTGGGTTTTGCAAACGATTTCCCGAGCGCGCGATGCAGGGCGTGCAAAACGAGAACGTGCTAGGTGACTATCTTTCGAATTGCAAAGATGCGATTCACTGCTTTGATTCGCGGCGGCTGTGGAACTGTCGCTACATCACTCAGGCTTTTGATGAAGCAAAAGACTGTATGGACTGTACCGAAGTTGGCGATGGTGCGGAGCTACTCTACGAATGCTGCTATATGGGGTATGTTTCGCATTACAATCGGTTTTGTTCTCACTGCCTCGGCCAGACAAATAATCTTTGTTATTGCTACTATTGCCCGAGTTGCCAATATTGCTTTGGTTGCGTTGGTCTCCATCATGCGCAGTATTGTATTCTGAATAAGAAGTACAGCAAGAATGAGTACGAGACACTTCTCCCAAAGATAATTGAGCACATGAAGTCGACTGGAGAATGGGGGGAGTTTTTCCCTGCCGCGTTGGCACCCTTCCCGTACAATGTCACCCATGCGCATGAGTATTATCCTTTGACGAAAGAAGAAGCCTTGGCTCGTGGCTATCGTTGGTTAGATGTCGCTGAGCCTCCACTGGAGGGCACTCCGATGACGTTGCCCGATTCAATTGGTGAGGTGGACGAGGATATCGTCTCGGCAGTTCTGACGTGCCGTACGAGCAATAAGCGATACAAAATTCAGCGAGCCGAATTGAAATTGTATAAGAAACTGGGAATTCCTCTGCCTGATCGTTGTTTTGATGAGCGACATCAATCCCGTATCGAATTGCGAAATGGGCGAACTATATATGAGCGGCACTGTGCCGTGAGCGGTGTGCCGTTGCAGACGACCGTATCGCCCGAACAAGCCAAGGAAGTGTTAAGTGAGCAAGAGTTTGCCAAGGCACTTCTTTAGGTCGACTCTTCATCTCCGTCGTCGCGTGCCTCGATTTCCCTCAGTATGGCGTCTGAATTCCTAACGCTTGCTTTTAGCCAATTTGCTCGAAGCTGATCGCGCTCCCCTTCGTCAAGCGGGGAGCACCGCCGTTCGGGCTTTGTCGCACCTATTGACGAGCAGAATAGGGTGATGGCACAGGCGACTGAAATGTTGAAGCTCTCAACGAATCCGCACATTGGAATAAATGCATGATAGTCCGCCGCGTCTTGAAATTCCTTCTGTACCCCCGAATGTTCATTGCCAAATACCAGCGCGAGCTTTTTCTCGAACGGGAGTTCCGTTACAGAGAGTGAGGGGACCTTCTCAGAAGTTCGTTGGTGATCCTCCGGTTGAAGAATCGTAATTGCAAACCCTTCTTCTTTGAGCCACTGAACAGCGTTTTTTGCTTGTTCATGCTGTCGCAGTTGCATCCAGCGTTCCGTCCCTAAACTTATACCGCGGCTTACTTCAAACGCATCGCCTACCAGTTGAACCTCAGCGACTCCGAATGCATCGGCGCTTCGCAAAACGGCAGAGACGTTGTGGTAGTTCTTTACATTATCGAGGACGACGGTGAGGTGCTTGGTCCGTTGATCGAGAACCTGTTCAATTCGATCGAGTCGATTCGGAACAACAAAGCGTTCTAGGAGAGAAGCAGTCTGTTGAGCTGAATATCTTTTAGCCATCCAATGAAGCGACTACCGCTTGAGCATATTCCATTGTCGAAGCCGTACCACCCAAATCTGCTGTGGTCGCAGTGCCAGCTGCAAGCACTGTATATATCGCCGAGCGGATGCGTTCCCCCACTTCAGCCTGACCGACATAGTGCAGCATCTCCACAGCGGAAAGGAGGAGCGCTGTGGGATTGGCAATTCCTTGGCCTGCAATGTCCGGAGCAGAGCCGTGAACTGCTTCGAATAATGCTGCTTCCGCACCAAAGTTGGCACTTGGTGCGAGTCCGAGACCACCGATAAGACCGGCTCCGAGGTCAGAGAGAATATCGCCATAGAGATTCTCTAGCAGCAGCACGTCGAATTGAGTCGGGTCCAGGACCAAGGCCATGGCTGTCGCATCGATGATCCGCTCATCGTATTCGATCGCCGGGTGTTGGTTTGCAATATCGCGGTAGCAATCAAGCGCTAACCCATCCGAGAGTTTCATAATGTTTGCCTTATGGACGGCAGTAACCTTCTTTCGTCCTGCACGCTCCGCGTAGGAGAAGGCGAACTCCGCGATGCGGGTGCACGCTTTTTTTGTGGCGACTTTTAGACTGGTCACCACACCCGGTGTTATCTCATGTTCTAAGCCTGAATAAAGCCCTTCGGTGTTCTCGCGGATAAAAATCAAATCGACTTCTTCAAACCGCGTCTTCACACCTGGTAGCAGTTTCGTTGGTCGAAAGTTTGCATATAAATCGAGAGCTTTTCGCAATTGAACATTCACACTGCGAAAAGAAGTGGCAGCAGTAGTCCCTTTTCCGATTGGTGTGGTGAGAGGTGCTTTGAGTGCAACTCCCTTTTCTTCGATCAAATCGATCGTTGCCTGAGGGAGAGGTTCCTCGTTCTTCTCAATAGCCTTTAGACCCGCAAGTGCAGGGTGCCAGGTAATACTCGCCCCAGCCTCTTCCAGAATATGAAGCACCGCCTCGGTAATCTCCGGGCCGATACCATCTCCTTCAATTAACACAACATCCGCCGACATCTACTTGATCTCCTTCTTCCTCCTCACGACAAGCCCAACGGGGACCACATCGCCTCCGGTAATAAACGTCTCCTCGGGTAAAGCAGAGTTCTTTCTAACAAATAGCTGCGAGGAACCGCCACCATCAAGGTTGAGAGCATCGGTAATTGCAAGCCGCGGATCCAGTAACATATCCTGTATTTGTTGCAAGCTTGCACCGGGAAAACGAAGTATTGTCGCGAACATAACAATTTCCCCGTCCTTTGTGACGGCAATTCCCGACCTACGGGATATGGCATTGGGTGATTTGAGCTGAAGCGGTTTCCCCGCTTCGACCAGCCGAGGCCCAGCTTGTAGCGCCAGTCGAACATTGTTTGCTGGGATAAATTGCGACCGATGGACAATCTGCGGTTTGTCCTTTTGTAGATAAAAGACTCCAGTGAGCAGGCTACCGCCACGATGCATTCTATTTGTTAGCTTTCCATCAGAAATAATTATCCCGAGTGGTTGCTCTTCTGGGTCGAAGAAATGGGTGTTAATTGCCGCAATGCCGTCGTTTTTCTTCGCAAGAGTTTTCATGTCGTTTCGCTGTGAGCCGTGAGCTTTCGCTTCAACAATTGAAAAATCAAACAGCTTTGGATTGAAACGCAACAACAGAATTTCTGATTTTAAGACATGCTTTGGATTTCCAACCACATATCGTGCCAGTGCATACCCAGGCTCAACGGTATGCCAGGTAACTCGAAACTGATCATCGGATTGATCGGCCTCTGAGGGTTCTTGAGCACTCAGCTGAGCAGCTATGCAGAGCGCGGCGAGAGCGATCGTCCAATGCCAGCTAGTTCGAAACATGTAGAAGACCACCGTCTTTCAGTTTTCCCGGTAATGGTTTTCCAGCAAGCTGTTCGGCGAACTTGGCACAAGAGATGTATCGATCGAGCTGGAGCCCCGTCTCAATACCGAGCTGTTCACAAAGAAAAGCAACATCCTCAGTGGGTACATTTCCAGCGGCACCCGGAGAGAAGGGACAGCCTCCCATACCGCCGACTGAGCAATCCAAACGATCCACTCCTTCTGAGAGCCCTGCATAGACATTCGCCATGCCAGTTCCTCTCGTGTCGTGCAGATGGAGTCCCAACGGTACCTCTGGCCAACGTGCCTTAGACTCGGCAATTAACGCTTGGACGCTCTTCGGATTCGCCCAGCCAGTTGTGTCGGCAAACGTCAGCTCTGGGAGCGGCAAGTCACTTGGCAGTGCATCCAATACCCGCTTACAGATTGAGAGTACCGTCTTCGATGGAATCGGGCCTTCATCGTTGTCACCCCAGGCTGTCGAAATCATAATTCGTTCCAACGACAGTCCATGGCGGGTGAAGGACTGAAGCCAGCTCGGAATTGCCTCGATCGCCTCAGTGAGCGTCTGATTGTTATTCTTCTTTAGAAACGTTTCGCTTGCTGCCAGAAGAATATATCCCTCAACATCAAGCTTCGAGCAGTTCATTGCTCGTTCCAGTCCCTTCTGGTTGAGATAGAGAGCGCGAAATCGCACGGGACTTCCTTCGGGTAGGCCGGCCGCAACTTGTTCCGCGTCAGCAAGCTGCGGCAGGCGGTCTGCTCGTACGAACGAAGTCGTTTCTATACTACGAACTCCCGTCTCGCAGAGCATTTTGATTAGCTGAAGCTTTTGCTCAGTCGGTACGCTGTGGGCCAGCATTTGAAACCCCTCTCGCGGACCATCTTCGCGGAGCAGAACCTTGGTCGGAAGTGCATTTGGCATGGTCTCTCTTGTAGCGCATTCGCAACAATTATTCCATGAGAAGGATGCTTCGATGCCGCAAAAAAGAACAAATTAACCAGTGTTTTAGCGAGAAAGTCAGACATTGGTAGTTTCTTTTCTGTTGTAAGCAAAGTCACTATTGTAGGCTCAGTGTGCTGATGAATACGATTTCCCCATCATCGAATCTTCTAGTCTCACGCCGCAGTCTATTCGTCGGCATTAGCGCTGGATTGCTCATTTCGGCCGCGCTTTCTGCCGCGCTCGTCATTGCTGGAGCTAAGGCTGGAATCATTCCAGGGGTGAGCCCCCTGGTTGTACTCTTTGCCTGGCTCGGTAGTTCGAGATCTTTGGTGCCGAGCGAACGAAAGGGGCTGCTCGCCTTGATCCAGGTAGTTGGTTCAGCAGGTGCGGCTGTTACTGCTGGGGTAGTTTTTACTGCCGGCATTATTCAAATAATTTCTAAAACCAATAGCGCAGTTGTTCCGCCAGTCGATATTCCGATGGTTACGCTGGCGAGTCTCGCTGGTGTGTTTCTCGGTTGGGGTTTTGTCGGATTATCTGCCAAACGCATGTTGCAAGATAAGCGTTTGCCTGCACCAGAAGCGGTTGCCTGTGATCGCCTGATTCAAACAGCAATACGCGATCCAGAGAAACGGCCACCGGTGCTCCAGTCATTGGGTGCGGGACTGCTGGGTGGGGTAACTGTCGCTGCTTTGACGAGTTTTCGATTCCTCTCTGAGGAAGTCACTCGTATAAAAGTACATTCTATCTGGGGTACTACGGTTCCTATTCCAATCAGCCCGCTCTATCTCGGCATTGGTGCCTTGTTGACGCTACCAACTGCGCTACTGATATTTTCAGGCGGCCTCTGCAACGCGCTTGTGGTTGGTTACGCTGAGGCAAACGCCATGCCAGCGACCACTTTTCGCTGGGTGGGTGCGGCCGCGATGGTGGTGGCAGTGCTCTATAGCCTTGTGTGTTATGCGATCGATTGGCGGCAGTCGATGCTACCAGACAAAGAAAGTGCCTTGGCTAGCGAGGGTTCGGAATTGCTAGAGCTTGATGTTGCAATGCGTCGCTCTTTGTATGCCTCGATTGGGCTCGGAAGCGTTCTCTTCTCTGCAATCCTTCTCTTATCTGCGCTTAGTTGGTTGCAGTTGCTATTGATAGTGCCGATTGCACTAGCGCTTGGTTTTCTGTTGACTGGTATTGGCGGACTTTTATCACTCCAAGTCGGCTCATCGGCTTCGCCAGTGAGTGGAACTGTCTTTGTAGCGTTACTGGTGTTGAGCCTACTGGGCTTGATCGCCGGGCTTGAGGGGCTTTCCGGTATTGCCGCTATCGTCCCCGTAGTTGTAGCGCTTTGTGTGGCGATTTGTGCGGCAAATGATAGTAGTCAGGACTATAAAACCATGCAGCTCAACGGGCTGCTGGTACGACAAGCCTATTTTGGGCAACTCGTAGGTCTGCTAGTCGGTGCTCTCGTTGTCCCGGCGACTTTGTGGCTTGCCCATGAGTCTTTTGTGCTGGGAAGTGAGGCGCTACCGGCTCCTCAGGCAAGCTTTTTTGCCACTGTCCTTGGCTCTCTTTTCCTCTCGGGTCAGGTGCCCTGGGGGGCGGTCTTGACTGGAAGTATTGTGGGTCTCATTGCAATAGGAGTCGAGTCGCTTGGTAAACGACGGGGTCTTATCTTGAGTTCTCTGGCTTTTGCTGTAGGCATCTATCTGCCTTCGGTGATTGGCACTGGGATCGTGCTTGGCTCACTCTGTCGATTTGTTGCTATGAGGAAATCGCGGCACGAAGGCTATGAGGGAATTCTCACTGCAGCAGGACTTATCAGTGGTGATGCAATTTTTTCACTTTGTCTCGCGATAGCAATTGTCTTTGGCTACGACACTGCTGTTGAGCGTATGCCGTACCCAACCTATGTGGGCGGAGCATTTCTTATCGTCCTCTGTCTCCTTATTTTTCGGACTTTTCGACTTGGCTCGGCACGGACCAGTTTAGAGAAGTGTTAGCTCAGCATAGGGACACTGCGGCAAGGTAGTGCTTAGCTCTAGGGGGTTTGCAGTTCTGGTAGGTCTCGAAAATAGTCGAGGGCCTGCGGGTTGGCGAGAGCGTCGGCATTCTTCACAGGCCGTCCATGGATGATATTTCGCACCGCTATCTCGACGATCTTCCCACTTATCGTTCGAGGAATCTCTGGCACGGCTAGTATTTTTGCCGGTACATGCCGGGGTGAGCAGCTCTGACGAATTCGATTCTTTATCTCTGCTGACAGCTCGTCGCTTAGCTCTTGTCCTGGCTGCATGCGAACAAACAATACAATGCGAGTGTCTCCTTCCCATTCCTGCCCAATGGCGATTGCCTCGTTAACGGCCTCAAATGCCTCGACCTGGCGATAGATGTCGGCAGTGCCGATTCGGACTCCTCCGGGGTTCAGTGTTGCATCGGAGCGACCATAGATGATTATGCCGTTATTCGGTGTGAGTCGACACCAATCACCATGCCGCCAAACATTCTCGTATTGCGAGAAATATGCATTGAAATAATTTTTGCCTTCAGGGTCATTCCAAAAGTATATCGGCTTGCACGGAAAGCTCGATACGCACACAAGCTCACCCTCTTCATCGATCAGTTCGTTCTGATTCTCATCAAACACTTTGACATTCATACCGAGGCATCGGCACTGAATCTCCCCCCGATGCACCGGCAGTGTTGGGCAGCTACCGACAAAGAGCGATACGATGTCACTTCCTCCGCTAATCGATCCCAGCAGTAGATCTTCTTTCACGTGCTGATAGACATAATCAAATTGTTCGGGCAAGAGCGGGGAGCCGGTCGAAAGGAGGGCTCGAAGCGAACTAAGCGAATGAGATTCGGCTGGCCTACTTCCAGCCTTTTCGAGTGCTGAAAGATATTTTGCCGCAGTGCCAAAAACTGAAAAATCATAGTCATCGCAATAATCCCACAAAACGTTTGGCGAGGGATGGAAGGGCGAGCCATCGAACAAATAAATAGTTGCGCCAACCGCAAGACTACTGACCAACCAATTCCACATCATCCAGCCGCAAGTGGTGTGGTAGTAGATTCGATCACCTGATCGTACATCGCAATGGAGCTGTAGCTCCTTCAAGTGTTGTAGAAGCGTTCCTCCAGCACCATGCACGATGCATTTTGGTGCTCCGGTAGTTCCGGAGGAATACAGAATATAGAGCGGGTGGTTAAAGGGTAGTTGGGCAAACTGTAGTTCTGGGGTATCGTCTTGAGCGACGATACTCGACCACAGCGTGGTGTTTGGAAGAGAGCTGCCGTCAACTGCTTCATCAAGATTGGCAACTAAGACGATTCGTTCGATCGAAGGTATTCGTTGGGCAATTTCTAAGATCTTGTCTAAACAACTGATTCGTTTTCCATTATAAGTATAGCCATCTGCTGCGACCAATACGCGCGGTTCAATTTGTCCGAAACGATCGAATACGCCGTCGATTCCAAAGTCAGGGGAGCAAGATGACCAAACCGCACCAAAGCTTGAAGCCGCAAGCATAGCTACTACTGTTTCAGGCGTATTCGGCATGAAAGCGGCGACACGGTCGTGATGAGTAATCCCTTCTGCTTGGAGCCATTCGGCAACACAAGCCACGTCGTGTCGCAATTCATCAAAACTGAGACTCCGCTCGACCCCTAGTTCTGAGCGGAATTGTATCGCGGTTTGTGCCCCCCTGTGACGCAGCAAGTTTTCAGCGAAGTTGAGTTCAGCATCTTCAAACCACAGTGACTCGTACACACGTTCTGGGTTGCGTAGCGTCGTGCTTGCTTTCTTGCTGGCACGCAGGTCGCAAAAGGACCAGACCTCCTCCCAGAATCTTTGACTATTGTTGATCGACCAGTCGTATAGTTGGTGATACGAGCTGATTGGTACGCTATATTTCTTAGAGACCAATTCGGAGAATTGAGTCAGTTGAGCTTTCGCAAGTTCTTCTTCTTTGGGTTGCCACAGTATGGAATTCATCGAACTGGAACTCATGAGAATGGAACCTCTGCTCTGAAGATTGAGTTAGGTGTTGAGCCATAGAATAGCGTTGAGAGTTTATCCTAAGCAAGTAAATCCATGAGTAGCTTCGATCCAGCAGAAGGACAAAAAAGTTCGGTCACTCAGCGAAAAACTCGAGTTCACCAATCGGAGCAAGGTGTGTATGACCTGGCGATTATCGGAGGTGGAATTCACGGTGCCAGCCTTTGTCGCCAAGCTGCGGCAGCGGGGTTGCGGACTATTTTGCTAGAAGCTCGAGACTATGGGTTTGGTATTAGCTCTCGTTCCTCAAAGATGCTCCATGGAGGGGTGCGCTATCTCGAGCAAGGGGATATCGCTTTGGTGCGAGAAGCACTTAGCGAGCGTGCATACCTTTTGGCACAGGCACCTCATTTGACCAGGCCGCAGCCGTTTCTCTTGCCAACTATACATTCCTTAGGTCGACCAGCTTGGCAGATGCGCATTGGACTTGGTTTATATGATTTGCTCACCTGGCTGTTTCGATCGAAGCGAGTAGCGCAGCATGCGAAGCGATTTCGCCCGCATCAGAAACTCGGTCCCGATTCCAAGGAGTGGCAGGTACTACGCAAATTGGGCTTGGCTCCAACTGGATTGCTTAAGTATTTCGACGGGCAGATGGATGATACGCGTATCGTCATCGAAAACATTATCGATGCTGATGAGCTTGGTGCGACTACCTTGAACTTGGCTGAGGTAGTTGGATTCTCGCGAAACTCTAAGTCCGAAAGTGAATGGCTAATCCAGTGGCGTGATAGCTTTTGTGATAGCGGACACGAGGTAAAAGCCGACTATATCGCAAATCTAGCTGGGCCATGGGTCCCTGAGGTACACAAGAAATTCGAAGAATGGCCGAGTGATTGGCCGACGCCTTTGTATAGCCGAGGAGTGCATCTCGTTTTTAACGTTGAATGGCCAACATCTGGTTTGATCTTACCGACTCGAGAGAAAGGGCGGTATTATTTTATTTGGCCTTATTTCTCGGCGATGGGGCGCGGCACATTGGTTGGCCCAACGAGCAAGCCAGTTGAACTGAATGAAGAAGATCCCCAACCGCAAGAGGATGAAGTTGCCGAGTTGTTAGAGTATTTGCAGCGCGATTTCCCAAAGGCTGGTCTCAACGCATCGACCCTCGGTCATGCCTTCTGCGGTATGCGGATACTTGCAGGTCCTCCACCGGGCCAGTCCGGAGTGAGAGTCAATGCGGCGAGTCGCGGTGAGAAGATGCTGGAACTCAACAACTACATCGCGTTGCTCGGTGGGAAATACACTACTTCGAGGCATACAGCTGAACTCGTATTGAATCGAATAATTGCAAAGTTGGGAAAGGGCCGCGTTTCAGCTGATATTGCGGTTCGCCCACTCCCAGGCGGTCGCAACTGGGGCTTCGAAATGCAGCGCCTGCTCCTGCAGCAAGTTCGCCAGCGACTCCAGCAGAGCGAGGCAAGTGCAGAACAGCGCCGACGCTTTGCCAGCATATTGCGCGCCTCGATTCGGCGGTTTGGCAGCCGCTCGCAGCGATTGCTCGGTTCGCTTAGCACAAAAGATGGCAGTTTCGATGTTGAACAGCTCATCCAGGCGCAAGTGCGCTTCCTGATGGTGGAAGAGCAGGCTCTGGACTATGCGGGGGTTATGAGCCGCATGGGTTGGGATGATTTCCCAGATTTAGCCCAGAGTTATAAGTCAATAATTCTTAGTGAAATCCAGGAGTTATCTAAATCGCAGTAGAGCTAGTGTTTTATATGAAACACAGTGATGCGCATTCGCTATAAGTATAAACAAAGCGGAGTTTTGCCAGTAATTTGCTCAACTCCGTCTAGCTAAGCCTTGAATATTTAAGACTTAGGTAGTATGCTTTTATGCGTTCTTATCGGTTCAACTCTGTTCGTGTAGTAGAGGTTTTTCCAAAGCATAGGCATGGGCGATTTCGTCGCGATGCCGAAAACGGGTGAAACGGGTGTAGTTAGTTCAAAAGTGGACGTAGCTTTGTAGTTCGAAAGTTACCTTTGTGGATGTTGTAAAAACCGTTTGCGGAAAAACCGAGCGAGATCATGAGCCGAAAATCTATCGTCTATTCAGTTATATTCATCAGCGTTACAGCTCTCGTGCTGCTTGCCGTTCCTGGTTTGCAGGACTCAGCTCATGCGGGCGTCTTATTGCGTTCGCAGAGAGTAACTTCACGGACGAATGCTCGACCACCACGAATTCGACTTGGACGTGTGAGTTCGAGTACCAAGGTTGCTCGCCGGCTAAATCCTATTAGTTCTCGAAGTATTCGCGGCGGTAGCTTCAACGGGGTTTCGTCTGTATTGAGCTATCGGAAACGCCAAGCCAAATATCAGCAGCGTCTTTATAAGTTTCAAGTCAAGCAGGCGAAGAAGGAAATCAAGCGGCGTCGAAAACTTGAGCGCAAGCGAGAAGCAAAGCTGCGCAAGGAAAGAAGAGCGCTTGAACGAAAACTGCGTAAAATGCAGGCACAGCAACCGCAAGCGAAGAACCCAGAGCAGACAGCCGCTGCGAGGGCGCTTAGTGGAACGACTGCCGGTGAAAATGCTGTTTCAGCTGACGGTCAGCAGAGTACGAAAATTGAAGGTTCAGCCCAAGGACAGGGGCGAACCAAGAAGAAATCGTTCTGGTCGCGACTTTGGATGTCGCTCATTGGTACCTCGCCCTCACGGCGCTAGAAACCAGGCCGATATCTGATAGTTTCCATTTTCTTGCTTCGATGGTACGCTCGGGCGGATATGAGTTTCGCAGAGATATTTTCCGATAACCAAGCCGTCCTTTCTTTTGAATTCTTTCCACCCAAGGAGGAGGATTCACTCCCGATAGTGCGGAATCTGATCGATGAACTGTCCGAAAGTCGGCCGCATTTCATGACGGTGACCTATGGAGCTGGAGGCGGTACGCGACTTCTGACTCGACAGTTGGTCAGCTATATCCGCAATGAAATTCCCTTGCCAGCCGCCGCTCATCTCACTTGTGTAGGGCACTCTGTCGATGAGATTGACCAAGTTTTGGACGAGCTGGCAGAAGAGGGTATCCGCCATATTGTGGCGTTGCGAGGAGATCCGCCCAAGGGAGAAAAAGAGTTTGTTCCCCATCCGAATGGTTTTTGTAATGCCATGGAGCTGACAGCGCATATCGCGAAACGGGGGAACTTCAGTGTGGCAGTTGCGGGCTACCCCGAAACTCACCAAGAGGCTGAATCTGCTGATGCCGATATGCGATTTCTTCGCGAAAAAGTCGACGCAGGAGCTGATATTGTAATCACTCAATTGTTCTTTCACGAAGATATGTATTTCAGGTTTCGCGATGACGCGAAGAAAGTCGGCATCGACGTACCGATAGTTGCCGGAGTTATGCCAATTTCCAATGTCTCACAAGTCGAGCGATTCACCTCGATGTGTGGGGCTTCGATTCCCAGCTCCTTGAGTGAGTCGCTCCAAGAACTGAAGGGCAATAAAGAAGCCGTTGTTTCCTTTGGCATCGAAGAAGCTACGCGAATGTGTAGTGCGATACTACAAGGTGGTGCTCCTGGATTACATATCTACACGTTGAACAAATCGGTTCAGACTCGGCCAATAGTCGATAGACTTCGAGCAAAAGGGCTGCTCTAGTTGCGCGCCATAATTCATAGTAAATTTAGGTAGTTATTTCGAACTCCGTATCTTTGCCGGATATTCTCGGCACAACAATGGTATGAAGCATAGTTCCCGAAATTGCAGTTCTGAAGAACGGCGGCCATCATTGCGTCTCGTGCATGACGAGAATTGGTCTCACTTTTGTTTTGTCGGCGGACGTTTATTTGACTGTAACGGCCAAGAAGTACGAGAACTTGGGACCTTTACCCAGAAGGACTTTGCCGGAAGGGAAGAGCTTCGCCCCAATCTCTGGTGTGCGGGAAAACGAGTTCGAATAGTCCAGGGTTCCTTTGGTGGCCTACAGCCTGAGTTTAGTCGTTCTGTTCAGACCATCTGGACCAGCAATGAGAAAGGTGAACTGATCAAGCGGGAAAATGATGTTGCCTATCAGATTGTTCAGCTCGTACCTTATCAAACGAGGTTCGTATTCCATCCTGAAGAAGAAAACTCTTCAATGCGCATTCGCTTGACTATGCGCGATGGCTGGATCGTCGAGCGACGGGTTCATGTGCCGTACTATTCCCAAGTTCCAAGTGTCCATTACGAGTTCAATCGGGCTCGAACGGTCGTATCTAAGTCTTGGGGAATGAAAGACGAGTGGATCCGCGATCCCTCAGCAAGAGTTTCTTCGTAGAGTAACACGGCGCACACCCACACGATATTTGCCATCGCTAGGTGCAGCAACTGGAGCACAGTTGGCGCCAGCAACACTACATTTATTACTCCTATTACGATTTGGGCGAATACGACATGCTGTAAACCGCGCGATAGCAGATGTTGTCGCGGCGAGGCGGATTCCCTATCTCGGGTCGAATAGGAAATCACCAAAAGAAGACAGGACGTGAGCACCGCGATAATGGGGTGCCAAACTCGCAAGCGAATAAGGAACTGGGCCCCGAAGGAAAAGTCCTGAGCAATACCCTCCAGCAAGCTTGAAGCAGGGAAGAGAGTGTCGCCCAAGGCGGTAACCGCACCGCTTGCTGCAGTGAGAAGCAATCCAAGAAGGGCACCCAGGAGCAGCATCGAATGGCTCGTGCGCCTATAGGTTCGCTGGTTACTTTCCTCATCGCTCCACCAGGCAGTGAGGGCAAGGGCCGCTACTAAGAAAAAAGTGTTGACTAGGTGCAAGGCAATTGCGATCGCTCGCATGCCAGAAGCATTTTCGGCAACGAGCTCGAATAGCACCAGACCGGCACCAATCAAAGCTTCGAAAACGGTGAGGATTAACACGGCCGCAGCGGCTTTGCGGACAGGTGAATGTACTTCTCGAAGTCGTCTCGACCAGAAAAACAGAATGAGGGCTAGGACTAAACAAAAGCCGCTGGTGATTCTATGGGTAAACTCAATGATTGTTGCCAACTCTGGAGCTTGCGGGACGGTTGTTCCGTTGCAAAGAGGCCAATGGCGCCCACATCCCGCACCGGATCCACTTGCGCGCACGAACGCTCCCCAGAGAATTACTCCAATTGTGTAGGCAAGAGAGATCCAGGCGAAACGGCGAAATGACATGTCGGCAAAGTAGCACGACTGAGAGCTTTTATAAATTAGCGGGGTTGCTTTATTCTGTTGCTGATGTAGGCCAGGAATTGGCTAGTAGAGTAGGCCGGTCGGAAGTATGACCGCGAGCCCAACTAGGATGCCGAGCACAAGGAGTCCAGCCGTCAAAATACTACCGGCATCCCTCCCTTGGAGGAGTCCTGCGATGCGTTTCTCCAAACGGCGTCGTGGTGTCGCTTTACGGCGTTTTCGCCGCACACGGCGTCTGCCTGAAGGAGAAACAAGCGATTCGTCTATCGCGTCTTCTGCCATGTAAATAACTCCGAACTAAACCGCAAAAATCTGTTTATCTATGTACATCTAACTATATCAATAGTCGGCAAGTGGCATTAGAATCTTGAGGGATTTGCCTTGCTAAAGAGTGAGTTGTTTTAGGAGTTTAGCTATTTTTCCGGCTCACGAGTGTCAATATTACGTAGTGAGCTACGGTTTCAGCTATCTGATTGCGTATGTCGACATCCCAACGGACTATTCCCTCGGGTTTGTCGTCACGAGGAGTTTTCTCCTTACACGTAAGCCGAACCTGAATGGTGTCGTTCATGTACACCGGTTGAATGAACCGAAGTTCATCTATTCCATAGTTTGCGATTACAGGTCCTGGGGCCGGATCGACAAAGAGCCCTGCGGCTGCCGCTAACACCAAATAGCCGTGGGCAACGCGATTCTTAAAGATCGAATCTCGGGCAGCAACCTCGTCGAGATGGGCGTAGAAATGATCTCCACTCAAGCCAGCAAAATTGACTACGTCAGCTTCGGTAATCGTTCGTCGGTGGGTGAGCCAACTTTCACCGATTTCCAATTCGTCGTAGAATTTTCGAAAGGGATGAATACGGTCTTCCTTCAGATCGGCACCAGTGGTCCATTGATTGCTGATGTGGCTCATTCGCTGCGGAGAACCTTGAAGTGCAGTCCGCTGCATATAGTGCAGTACGCTGCGCATACCTCCCAGCTCTTCACCGCCACCGGCACGCCCCGGTCCCCCATGAACGAGATGGGGTAAAGGCGATCCATGCCCAGTGGATTCTTTGGCACAATATTCGTTCACCAAGAGAATACG
>CBDUGV010000059.1:0-18212 GCA_965366815.1 uncultured Bdellovibrionales bacterium
CGTTTTGAATTTAAGGGAGGGCCGCGGCGGGTCCGATACAGCAGGTTCTTGCGACAGAGCGCTCGATCGAGCATCTGTATAGATTTACCAGGGGAAGGTATCTTCTGCTTTCGACTAATTGACTATCTGGCAGTCGGTTCCTGTATAGTCGCCGCAAGGCACTCGGCTGTTTTCCCAGAGCCCTTGGTCGATAGAAAGCATATTGTCTTCGTAAAGCCCGATCTCTCGGATTTGCGAGAGATTTGCATAGAATATTTGCGTGATGAGGAGACCCGTCGTACCATTGCTCATAACGCGCAAGACTACTTCAATCGCTATCTTCATCGAGAACAACTAGCGGCGTATTATCTGCACGAAAGCTTGGCAATGTTGTGAGCTTTCGAGAAGAACTTTTGAATTAATTGAGTAAAGAGGTTTCAGTGAAAATTCTTAACATTGTTGGTGCACGACCAAACTACATGAAAATCGCCCCACTCCATCGGGCATTTCAACAGACCGGAAAGATAGATTCGAAAATTGTCCATACTGGTCAGCATTACGATGCCGCGATGAATGAATTGTTCTTTCAACAGCTCTCCCTTCCCAAGCCGGATTACTACCTCGGCATTGGAAGCAAGAGCCACAGCCAGCAAACTGCGGCAATCATGACGGCGTTCGAACCGATTCTCCTCGACGAGAAACCGGATCTCGTACTCGTCGTCGGTGACGTCAACTCGACTCTTGCCTGTAGTCTCGTTGCCGTAAAGGAACATGTCGAGGTTGCACATGTTGAAGCGGGCTTGCGAAGTTTTGACCGAAGCATGCCTGAGGAGATCAATCGCATCGTTACGGATTCTATTGCCAACTACCTCTTCGTGACCGAAGAAGCGGGTATAACCAATCTGAAGAACGAAGGAGTCGCTGATGAAAAAGTGTTCATGGTCGGCAACACGATGATCGACTCGTTGATTTTCTACCTCGAAAAGGCAGAATCACGGCCAACGCTCAAAGAGACCGGAGTCAACGCAGGCGAATTTGCCTTGATGACGATGCACCGACCTTCAAATGTCGATAACATCGATGGGCTAAGAAAGATCTTATCGATTATAGAACAAACTGCATCTCGTATGCCCTTGGTGTTTCCAGTACATCCGAGAACGAAGGCAAGCCTCGAGAAGCACGATCTATTTGGCCAGTTGGAAGCCACATCTAATTTGATACTGACCCCACCGCTTGGCTACCTCGACTTTCTCGCCTTGCTTGCCAAAGCGAAACTCGTGATAACCGATTCGGGCGGCATTCAAGAAGAGACGACTTACCTAGGTGCTCCCTGCCTCACTTTTCGAGACAGTACGGAACGACCGAGCACGGTTGAACTGGGTACGAACGTGCTGCTCGCGAATCTCGATCCGACGAACACGATCAAAGAGGTCGATAAGATCCTCGATGGCAAAGGCAAGAAAGGAGAAATCCCACCGCTTTGGGATGGTAAAACCGGGGAGCGCATCGCCGAGCACTTTGCGAATAAGTAAGCAATGCTAGACGAGAACTCGCAGCGCAGAGTATTGATGCTCTGTTACTACTTCCCTCCCTTGCGTTCCTCTGGCACAACTCGCAGTCTTGAGTTTGCCAATCGCTTACCGGAGCACGGCTGGAAGCCTACCGTACTCACCGTCGAAAAGACTCGTGAGCGTTGGACTCCAGTTGATGCCCCCGTGCCAAAAGGCGTTGAAATCCATCGAAGCTATGAAGTGGATCTCCACGGCGCAACCGACCTACTCAATGGCGCTGCAAGTAAGCTGTTCTCCCTCCTCGGACAGGAATGGAAGAAAAACTATTTCCGAGAGTTGCTTTGCGTCCCCGATTCGCAAATCGCCTGGTGCACCACACTTCCCGGCAAGCGCCTTGCCGAACAGGTCGACTGTATCTATGCGAGCTGCTCGCCCTTTAGCTCCTCACTGAGTGGGTATTGGCTTAAGAAGCTCAGTGGTAAACCCTTGGTTCTCGATTTCCGTGATGCCTGGTCGCTCAATCCGCACATCGATCACATTTGGCTCCATCGAGTCTTAGTCAATCAGATGGAGAAGATGTGCATCAATGCAGCAGACGCCCTGATAGTAAACACCGAGGGTGCCGCCCGACTGTATCGAGAAGCGTATCCACAGCATGCAGAGAAAATTGTGGCGATTCCCAACGGCTATGATCAGTTGGACTGTGTTGCTGTTGAAGATAAGCAAACCGAGAAATATGTAATTATGCATGTCGGAACGTTTTACGGAGAGCGCAAACCGGACCTGCTGCTTGAAGCCCTTGCCGAACTCAATGATCCAGAGATCGAATTTGTGCAAGTCGGCCAGCCCCACCCGAGCTTTGAGCAATACGCCTCGAAGGTTTCCATCACGGTCACCGGTTCAGTGCAGCGAGAGGAAGCACTAAGACGACTGAAGCAAGCATCCTTGCTCTATTTGAAACAGGGCCATGAGCAAGGGGTTAGCGAATATATTGCAGTTGCAGCCAAGACCTATGAGTACTTGGCAACTGGCTTGCCCATACTCGCCGACTGTCCACCAGGAGATAACATCGATATTGTCGAGAAATTCGCCGCTCAACAGTATTGTATCAGCAACAACGATGTCGAAGCTTTGAAACAAGCCGTGCTACAAGCGAAACAAGCTTGGGCTGAAACCCTGCCAAGCATTACACCGGAGTTCGTAGATTCGTTTAGCCGCGAAACGCTGACTGGAAGACTGGCTGAAGTTCTCAACAAAGTCAGCGCAAATCGCTAGTCAAAATGAAATGAGCTAACCCTCAGCTCCGCACTAGGCTTCGGCGGTTTCGAGCAGACCCGAAAGTTCTGGATAGAGAGAGGAGAGAAAATCCTCCAATACTTCAGAGGCTTCCTGCTCTGCCGCAGCCTGGGATTTGCCGCCGATGAGTGGGACACTGACTTCCACTATCCCACCGTCAGAGCGTCCGCTAAATAGCTTCTGAAAACTAATATTGAGCAAGGCCTGCCATTCTTCCGAGTAGTTCTTTTGTCCCGTGAAGAACCAGTAGTAGAACATATGCGAAGCGCCACGAATTTCTCCGAGAATACGCTGAGTCGTCACTCCAGATGGGACTGGACCCGGAAGGGCGATATCTTTTTCTCCACGTCGCTCAATACTCCAACCGTTTGACGGAAGACAAAGTGCCGGAGAGTGCTTCGCTGCCTGGTAATCACCGGTCTGCGTTTTCCAGTAGCCGATATATAAAATAATTGAATGGTCACCTTTGACGTATTCGCGCTTTACGAATCGAGTCAGCTTGAGAATATCTTGCGAGCGGATGCTCAGACCAGCAGTGTCACGCCCCTCCCATTCGCCAATCTTCATTGGCAGCTTCTCGATAGGGACATCGACTGCATCCATTGATTCAAGCCGCTTGAGGTGGAGATGGATGAAAATCGAAGCAACCACAACCGTGGTTAACGCAATAAAACTTCCTGTGCGTCGTATCTGTATCAAGGGGGCACTCGCTCTGTTGTGGTTCAGCAATCTTACAGACGGCCGAGCTTTGTTTAACTTCACTTAAACAGTGTACTATTGTTGACTAAATTCTCAAGTTTTTCAAGCGGTTAATGATTCAGCTCTATCTTGTTGGATTATCGCAGCTGAGATAGGATTCTCTGCATGTCTACTACACTTCGATACCTCACAGCTATTTTCGTCATTGCCCTAGTGACCGCATGTGTTCCCCCGGCCAAAGTCGCAGTGCAACGGGCCCCGGAAGCAGGGAGTATTGCTGAGAAAACGGCAACCACAGTAAAGCTCACCATCTTCGTGCAGAACCAGGCTGGCACTCCAATGCGGGGCTTGAATGTATCGGTCACCTCTGGCTCAGAGAAAGACAGCGAAGTGACTGGACCAGCGGGACAAGCCTATCTAAAGGTTTCCCATTTCGCCGGTGCTCCTCTCGATTTCGATTTTAATTCAGATACGGTGCGCTGGACTGATCGAGTAAGTGTCTTGCCGGAAGGAGTCAGCGAGGTCACGATCTACTTTCGAGTAGATCCCCTCGGGAAGGTATTGTTTACTCGACTCGAATACTAGCCAATTCCTTCGATTATCTTTTCCCGTAGACAATCTTCGTCGCTGAGATAGGAATATTTGTGAAGCACCCAGCTGCCAGAGAAATCTTCTGGTACTAAACGCGGCGCACTGGTCAGTCGGCCAAAGGGAATATCAGAGGGCATGAGATGATCTCGAACGAAATCGTTGCTCAGCTGATCCCCCGCATCACCCGCGAGAAACAAGTCGACAACTACAAACGCCGGCTCGAGGACCAACAAATCAACTGCTTCTTCCGCAGTCTTTGCCAGTAAGGGTTCATAACCCCACCGCGTAAGTGATTTCGAGATATCATCTAGGAAACTCGAACTATCGTCTAAAACCAAAATTTTCTGCATCTTTACACACATTCACGGCGACGAACGAATCTGGAACTCGCCAAGCGCCTCGCCCAGCCAAACTCCAATGCCAAACTCAAACGCCGCCTTCAACCGCGCCCACCCCCAGGAACTAATTAACCAGAAACGGAATGGCGCACCACTGCTTCCTTAAACCGTTTCTTGCCGTCCTCTACGATGCGCTCGATCTCTTTCGTATCCGCTGCGCTTTGCTCCCGCAGCTCCTCAATCATTTTTCGAGATTCTGTTTGGTAATCGACGATCGCATCAACCAATTTCTTCACTGACTGTGGATTAACCGTCGAGCCGTAACCCGCCTTTAGTGCAGCTCGCTCTAATTCTCTGCCCAAATCAGCGACGTCTTCCAAGCCCTTGTTCACACCTTCCTTGAGCGCTTCCGTCGTCTGCGTCGCCTCGTGAAGTCCATGCTGCGAGGTGTAGACGGTATCGAGAATAGTAAACACGTGTTCATTCGTGGTGAAAAAAGTCACCGCTTTTCTATATACCTGGTCTTTCACATCGTGCGTTTGCTTGAGCTTGGTTATCAAAGTCTCGCCGACATTATATGCGATGCTTAGATTCTCGGTCACATCCTTGATCAACTGATAAGAGCGGTCCTCTTTGTTAAAAGTCTCAAGCGCTTCATCGCGAGCAAGCTGTAACTTTGATTTTGCCGCGGAATCATCTCCCCCTGCAGCATCAACGGCGGCACTCGCTTCTTCGAACTGAGTCCTTGCACCTTCGACGACCTCCGTTTGGGTGATCAATAGCTCCTGCGACAGGACTTCGGCCTCTTTTACGGCAAATCGAAAATCGATATAGGCATCCAATACCTCGTTCTCAATTCGCAGTTGCTCTCTCGTATCTTCACAGACCTCGTTGTAAAGCTCGGAAATCTTCTCAAATCGATCATGGGGCGTGCCGCGCGAGAGTTTCATCCAGACGTTCTGTACTTTCTCACCTAGATCGATCTTTCCATCATCGAGCTGCGCAACCATGGTTTTCGAGTCATCGCGAATTGAATTAAACAATTCAGCGATTTCAGAATATCGATGCCCGACCCTGATATCCTCGACCTTGCTGCGTACCAGCTCGTTAAAGCTACTCATATATTTAATAGTTCGAGCTATCGCTAAGACTTTCGGCTCATCGACGTGCACGACTTCTTGAAGGAGTTCCGTCAGTTCCGACGCTGCTTCATCTTCAGCTAGCAAGTCGAACTTCTTTAGGACGGCCAAAGCCTTATCGAGGTATTGCTGCATTGTTCACTCCAATCGCGTCTACAGGTTGCAAATTCCCATATCTCTCTAGTAGGTTAGTGGGGCTTAAAAATAGCATGAGACACAGAGATTTAAAAGGAAACTCACTTCTCAAACATGGCTGAGCTCGACCTCAAACAAGCCGATGTTAAATCGGTTCTGCGGATAATGGATGTTGCCTCCGAACTTCGACGGCAACGGCAACGCGCCGAAGGCGAGCTAGAAACCGACGATGCCAAGGCAAAGATTCGAGAAAAGATACTCGCGACCGCTGAAATAACTGGGGAACAACTTACCGCTCAGGAAATCGACGCGGCGATTGATAGCTTCTATAGCGGCCTGTATCGCTTTGAACAGCCAGAGAAAAACCTTCAGTACCGGCTCGCGAAACTATATATCGCACGAGGCAAAATTCTGCGGCGAATCGTCTTGCCGATCGTTTTGCTGCTAGCGGTGGTCTATGGCTTTCAAGCTATTGGCTCGATGCGCGAATCTCAAAAACAGGCCAATCTTGCAGAACAGCTGAAAGAATTGCCGGCTCAATCAAAGAAACTCCACGAGGCCTGCCTCGCCATAGCAAAAGACGAACAAGGTCGCGAAAAGGCAAACGACCTCTTTGCCCGAGTGCAAAGCGCGCAGGCAACCGGTGACCTAGACGGCATTCGTCAGCTTAATTCGGAGTTTGAACAGCACTTGGCACTGCTGCGAAAAGAATACCAAGTTCAGATAGTCAATCGACCGGGGCAGAAAAGCGGCATCGATCGCTATTACACTGATGAGCAAGGGCAACGAGTCTCTGGGTATTATCTCATTGTCGAGGCAATTGATTCGAAAGGTCAGCGCGTCCCGGTTGAGATCCTCAGCAAAGAGAGCAATGCCCGAGGCGAAGTGTTTAGTTGGGCAGAGCGAGTACCGAAAGCGGTCTATGATCGCATTCGCGAAGACAAGATGAAGGACGGAACACTAGAAGAGACGCTCTTTGCTGAGAAAAAACTTGGATACAGTGATCTGACAGTAGTACTACCCGATGAGAACGGGCAAGCTCTCAAACGAGAAGCACAGATAGCGAGTTGGTAGAATGGCCTATTCTGGCACTGAAATGTATCGAACCCTCCAGCAAAGCATTCGGCTGGCTGAAGATCGGCGAGAGGAGTTTAAAACCTCACTCGCCGAAGTAGATCAGTCGATGCAGTCGCTGATGGATCTTCGAGGGGATCTGTTTGAGGAACTCGCTGAGACGTATCTTCCCAAACTCGACCCCAAGAGTATTCAAACAACCGTTGAGGAAGTACAGACGGAAGTAGTTGCCCTACTGCAAGACAAGCGAAAAGCTGCGGGGCAACTAAATGAGCAAATCGATTCCCTCCAGAGTAGCAGAGCCGAGCAGCAAAGTGAGTTAGCTCGACTTACCGAAGAGCTCAATCTACTCTCCGAGAAACGCGACTCATTGGAAGCCGAGGCGAAGCGCATTCTCGATCAAGACCCGAACTACGTGGCTCTGCGAAAGGACGTCGATCAAGCAACGGCTCAGCTTATGCAAAACGAGCAGCGGGTCGCCGAGCTTGAGCAAGAGCGAGCCGAAAAACTCCCAAGCTATGAAGCTGAACCGCTGTTCACCTATCTAGTTGATCGAAAATACGGCACAAAAGAATATCGAAGCAAGGGTTTAATTCGCCGACTCGATTCCTGGGTCGCGAAACTCGTTCGCTTCAATCACCACAAGCAGCATTACGATTTTCTGCGCAGTATCGCCGATTTGGTGCAGATAGAAGTCGAAAAACGAGAATCGGAATTGGGCAAGCTGCTCGAACAGGTCAAAGAGACGGAAGGCCAGGTTTTTTCACAGATTGGTCTAAGCGAAGTCTTGACTCAGGGCGAGCAATTGGGCCGTGGGCGCGAGCGAGTCATCGATGAACTGGAGAACCTCGATCGAAAACTCCACGAACTGCGAGCCGAACTGCTCGAGCTCGACTCACCGGAGGGCTGGCACTACAAGAAGGCGATAGCACTCATCTCAGATTTTCTTGAGCAAGAGCAGATATTCGAACTCAGACAGCGAGCCGCCGAGATGCCGGGCGAAGTCGATGACCAATTAGTAGTGGAGATCCAGAATATCGAAGCGCAGCTGAAAAGACATCAATTGCAACTCGAAGACTTGCGAAAAGCAGCCACAAATTCCGAGGCAAACCTCTCCGAACTAAATTCACTTCATTCATTGTTTATTCGAAACGATTTCGATTCGATGCGCTCGCGCTTTGACTCGCGGTTTAATGCAGAGGAACTGTTTTCAGAAATTGCCGAAGGAACTACTTCTGCTGAAGCGGCCTGGCATCATCTCAAACTGTATCAACATTTCGAACAAGCTGTACGGGTAGCTCCCTACTCCCCTCATCTAAGAGACGAGATGGCCAGCACCTTGGGCAGAGTGATTGTTCGCGGCTTAGGGCATGTTGCGCGTGGTGCCGCTGGAGGTGCATTTTCCGGGCGCAGCCACCGAGGTGGAGGCACTATCTTCGGCGGCGGAGGCCGTGGTGGCGGTGGATTTTCAAGCGGCGAGGGTTTTTAAGCTACCAAAGCGTGCGCTTTTGCTGTCGCTTTTTCTTCTTAACTCTTTTTCGAGCCGCAATGCGTTTCGCAACTTCACGCATGCCGTCTAAAAACTGTGGACGAAGTTTTTTAAGAGTTTCCTGCTTCGCCCTATCCATCGCTTTGTTCTCATCGAGAAAGCCACCAGGTGCAAACGTCGAGCCTTCGCCTTCTGCCGATATCGACATATAGGCCTGTCCAGAATCGACATTCAGCACTACACCATTTGCCATCATCAATGCATCTGCACCCGAACCAGGAAAGATGTAATAGCCAATCAAGGTGAGATAGAACAAGGAAAACGGATTTAGACCTGAGTCCAACTCAGCACTGGCCTTCAGTACGAATACCGCATCGGCCCCATGCCGCGCCGCAGCTAAGCGAATCTCATCAAGCGAGGAACCAGTAGAGACCAGCTCCGACATGACAAACATCGTATCGACAATGCCATCTTTTCTAAGCTCACGCCCCCATGAGGTAATGGTCCCTCGATCGCCGGAAGTCCAGCGCCAACCGACACCGTCTGGCCCAAACAAATGCACCGCCACGGTCATCGGCAATTTCCCCGACTGCTGCGAGCGCCGCGCATTGGCAATTTTCTGAGTAATCCGTTCGTTACGAGAGCGAGAAGCCCGATCCTGGGCGGTTTCCTGTGCCGGAGGTAAGATAATGTCTTCCTCGAGCACCTTGCGATTTATATCGCTTGAACAAGACGTCGATACCACTGCCGCGAGCAACAGAATCGAAATAGGGAGTGACCTAGTGTTCATCAAATAATTCCTCAACCCAGCTACGCAACGCTTTAATCCCGGAGCTACCAACTTTATGTCCCACCGCGTCTGAATGAAATCGAACCCGAGCGCCAGCCGCTTGCAAATCATCCCGCGCCTGCAACGACCGCTCGCAGGGGATTATCTCATCTTTGCTTCCATGTGCAATGAAATAGCTCGGAAGCGAGGTTGAACGAGGCTGTGCCTGTAACTGCTGATGCATCACCCCCGGCAAAAATCCCGACAACATCCCCACCCCGCGAAACAGTTCAGGCCGTTGAATACTCAGTGAGGCCAAAAGCGCCGCTCCCTGACTAAAGCCAAATCCATATAAGCGACTGAGATCACAGCCATACAAAGCAGGCAGTGATTCGATAAACGCCGTCAAAGACGCAAGCGGTGCTTGCAAGTCCTCCGCCGTAGTTCTCCGCGGCGCTGGACTCTCCTGCCCCTCTGGATGGAACAACTTCCACCAACTATAACCACCAAGCGGGTCAGGATCAGGCGCCTGGGGAGAGACCACCAGCGGACGCACCTCCTCCAGAGCCTTACTAAACAACCACATCACCTTGCCGTTCCCCGCCCGACCATGAACCAGCACTACAGTGGGATACGGCTCCTGAGAACCCTGTGGTTGATACACCCGATGCACCAAGCCAGCCTTCTCAACTTCACTACTATCTGCGTCTCTCGACTGTAACATACTGAAACTACTTTAATGCCCGACAATCCTGCGGTAATTTTTCTTAATATCCTCAGCATACAAGCTTGACCGACCCGGTGAAATCAAATAAAAGAGGCCCTACTTTTCCTGCGTCCCCATCGTCTAGCCTGGTCCAGGACACCGCCCTTTCACGGCGGCGACGGGGGTTCAAATCCCCCTGGGGACGCCAGTTATTTTATTATCCTTTGGGATAATAAAATAACTGGCTAGGTAGATTCTTCTTCCACTCCGTGGAGGGCGCTCAGACCCCGCGCAGGCTTTTTTCGTTAACTCCTTTGGTTTACCTAATTGCCGCGGAGGTTGTGCGGACGCACAGTAGTTCTTCACTTCCACACAGGCTCCCCCAAAATTCCATAACTCACACCTACCTGCTAAAATCACGTTCCAACCCCAGTTGTAGCAATTGGAAATAGCCAGTGGATAAATCGATATGAAAAAGCTCATTTCTACAAATCCAGGAAATAACTATGAAATTCTTGGGGAGGTTGAGGTCTCAACACCACAGGAAATTGCTCAGGCCGTTGCGGGTGCTCAGCGGGCTAAAACGGCTTGGAAAGAGATCGGGCTTGAGGCTCGACGCGAGTACCTGCTGAAGGCGCATCAGTTATTTACTGAGGGGAAAAAGGACTTTGCCGAACTGATTAGCCGGGAGATGGGCAAGCCTATTACTTTTGCCAATACGACCTACCAGAATTATCTCAATGCCTTTGGCGAGTTTTTGGAACTTGGCAAAGAAGCCCTGGCTGACGAAATTACCTTTGAGGATGGAGCTACACGCCACCGCATCGTCTACGAACCGATTGGCGTTACGGCGATTATCGCCCCCTGGAATCATCCCTTTGGGATGTTTATGTGGGGCGTGATTCCGAACTTGCTTGCCGGGAATACCGTCGTGTTTAAACATTCCGAGGAATGTCCGCTGAGTGGGAAGTTCATAGAGAATATTATGTCCGAGGCGAACTTTCCCGAAGGTGTTTTCACCGAGATCTATGGAGATGCTGAGCAAGGCAAACAATTGATCGACGAGAATGTCGATTTTATCTGGTTCACCGGCAGTTCTAAAGCGGGAATGAGCATATACGAACAGGCCGGTAAGAAGTTTGTGAAGGCAGTGATGGAATTAGGTGGCTCGAATCCGGGCTTGCTGTTTGCCGACGCTGACATAGATGCTGCTGTCGCAAAATGTACGTCGAAACGACTTTCGAATTGTGGACAAGCTTGTGACTCGCTTAAGAGATTGTTTGTTCAAAAAGAAATCGCCGAAGAAGTCCTCTCAAAGTTGAAAAATGCTTTTGAGGAAATAGGCATCGGGCCGACGAGTGACCCAAGCACTGAAATTGGCAGTTTGGTTGCCAAGCGACAACTTGAGTTACTCGAGTCACAAGTCCAGGATGCGGTTAGCAAAGGCGCGAAAGTAGTCACTGGAGGCAAACCCGCTTCAGAGCTCCGGGGCGCTTATTACCTGCCAACTATACTCACCGGAGTTACCGAGGATATGCGCATTTGGAAAGAGGAAGTCTTTGGCCCAGTGCTTGCCGTCTATGAGTTTGAAACCGAAGAACAGGCGATAGCACAGGCAAACGACTCGGAGTATGGCTTGGGCTCGCTCGTATTTACTAGCGACAAGCAAAGAGGGGCTCGAGTCGCTTCAAAGCTCCAAACTGGCACAGTAGAAATCAACAATGCAATTCACTGGCTCACCTGCAATCCCTTTGGCGGCTACAAAAAGTCGGGCATGGGGCGCGAACATGGCATTCACGGATTCAGAGAGCTGTGCGAAATCAAGGTAATCTCAGAGGACAAGTAACTGTACTTTTCGGAGTTACCGTTGTACGCCGTTTGCCGTCGCTGCATTGAGTTTTTCTAGCAGCGATCCGCTCGACTCTCGTGGCAAACACAGGACGTTGTGCTGGAACTCTCCGGCGCTTGCGCTAATGTGGTCTGCAAGCAACGGAGCCAGCGCTCCAGCTTCGTCGTAGAGAAAAATATCGTAGTTGAATTCGCTTTGCAGTAGCTTAACTAGCACCTCACTGCTGGTGCCAAGTTGTTCCAGGTATTTTTGCGTAAGCTCCAAAAAAACAATCGGGCGTTGTTGAGAAAGTATCTCGGAGGCCCCGAGTATCGCTTCTTTCTCAGCCCCTTCCACGTCGAACTTCATCACCGACACGGGATACTCTGTATAGGGGATCACTGCGTCAAGCCGTTTGGCGCTTACTTGACAGGTACTCGTACTATTTGAAACTGCGCGCACACTTGCCATTCCGGCCTTGCCCGGTGGTGGCACGTTGAACTCAAGCAGCTCTTCTTTACTCCATGCAGCTATTTCGTGAATTTGTACTTTGTTCTCAAATCCATTGAGCTGCACATTGTTCCTCAGTTCAGCAGCGTTTTGGGGAATAGCTTCTATCGCTGAGACGCGTCCGCGGTTTGAAATCTTGGTTGCGGCTAACAGAGTAAAATATCCGATGTTCGCACCCACATCTACGAAGTGAGAATCCTCGCTCAGCAATTGCTCAAGTAGTGTAGCGAGCCCCGATTCATAGGTCCCTTCAAAGGCGATGTGCAGGCCGATCCAATCGTCCATCGTTACCTTCATCCGAAATCCCTGCCGACAACGCACTATTTGCGGGGGGAGTGGCTTTGCAAGGCGACGCGCGACCGAACGCATCGACCGGGTGCAACGCCAACGTATCCGCTGTGGTATGCACTGGTGGACTTGCCTGATGGTTTCATAGGCGATGCGATTGGGGAGTACTTTCGTATTCATATGCAGATCCAAAAGTTTCGGCGAACTTCACTCTAATCCAGAGTTGGAGAGATAACAATAAAATCTGGCTGCATAGCTCAGGTAGGTTTCAACTCTATGAAAGAGTCGCGTCAATGAAAGTTAGAAGTTCGCGAGCTTTAGATTCTCTTTCTCCGGCGACGGGAGAGAATCAGCGAGCAGTGAGAAATACTGAAGCTCCCTCCATTTGTCGCGATTGCCGACGACATACAACCTTCGTTTTGCCCGAGTAATTGCGACGTTGAGAAGATTCGGACGTCTAGAAGCCCAAGCAAGAGCCCCTGGTCGTTGCACATCTCCACCGAGCAAGAGAATAACAGCATCGGCTTGCCGACCTTGAAAGGTATGGATTGTTCCAATTCGTTGCTTGAGCACATCTCTCACTGGAGACGAAAGTCTCTCAGCCAGCTGTTCGAGCAGCTCTATTTGCTGTTGTTGAAAACAGGCTCTCATCCCCTCGGCAACGGTGCGAAACGGGCTAATCACAAAAAAGTCTGGCTGCTCAGCTAGCAGCGCCTGACTAAGCAACTCAAGCGTCAATGCTCCTTCATCGGCAATCCAATGGCCGCTCCTCGCGCTCCCGCGGCAGTCAAGCCAACGGCTCGGTCCCAAGCAGTGCTCAATCGATGACTCGCACTCTGCAGTTCCTTGAATCATCAAATTATCGTAGGCGATCTCATTTGCAATGCGAAACATCGGTTCCGCACAACGGCGATGGACTCGCAGTGGACAAGCTATCCACGCGGTTTCCATGCGGTCTAAGTACGTTCCCCATGGACACATCCGATCGGCCAGAACTTGCGCGGAAACGCAAGACGGGCTCCAATCGTCAGAGACTGAATAAGAGGTAGCTAATCTGGCGATGATCTCCTCTGGGGCTGTCACTACGGGCTCGATTTGCCGAGGATCGCCTATCACGAGGACTTTCTTTGAGCGCCAAATCGCGCCAGCGGCTGCCTGCGGAGTCGCTTGTCCGGCTTCATCGATCAAAAGCCAACCCAGTGATTCTCGATTCATTCCTTTAAACAATCGAGCAAACGAGGCGAAAGTCGTGGAAACCACCGGCACAACGAGGAAGAAGGTTTGCCAAAGAGCTGGAATCACATCTCGATTGGAAGCTGTACCGAGCTCTCCACTAATCAGATCAATCCAGGCCCTTAGATTCGAAATAATCTGTTTGCGATGGTGGAAAATGAATGCTTCGTGCAGATCGAGCGCCCGAAAAAACAGTTCCGCTCGAGCCCTAAACATCGGGTCCTCAGCTGAGGTCCAAGGGGAGCACAGTTGTTGCTTTGCATCACTCTTGTTCCAGAACGTGTCGTCTAAGACATTTTCACCAATCAGGCTTTTTAGGCGGGAGAGTCGCTTCGAGTGTTCTGCAATTCGTTTCTCGGCAGCAGCTTTCCTAGCGGTGAGTGTCTGATGTCGTCGCTTTAAATCTTCCAGTGCTCTTGTTCGCTGACGCCGCTCTTGTTCGCTGCGTTTTCGTCTCGCACCAGATTCGATGAAGGCTTTCTTCGCAGGGCTTTCTTGAGCAACCCATTGTCGAACAGACGTTGTTCGAAAAAATCTCCTAAAGCCGAAAAAACTAGGTCTCTGCGCCAAAACACCTTCGTACAGCAGCTTGCACTCTTCCAAACGAAGCGTCTGTTCTTGTAGAGCGTGAGCACATTCCTTCAGTGCTTGCTTGTGCTGCATTCCCTTTTCTCTACACTGCTTGAGTTCCTCTTCGAACTCTTGCAGATTCTTCCGCAACAAATCGAGTTCAGCAGCGGCATCTGCATCGTCACCGCGCTCCAATTGCAGCAGCTCAAAATCTGCGAGTGCATCTTGGAAGTCAACTTTTGCCTGGGGCAGGGTTTTTCTACTCTCCCCCTGCTCGAGCAATGTCCTCAGGTTTACCGTATCGCTCTCTGTGCTCGCTTTGCCCTTTGAATTAGAAAACCAGAAGGCATTCTTAAAACTATTGCGATTGCTCGAGTTGCCTAAGACGGCAGCTATCAAGCCCCAGCTATTGCTATCAATACGCTCTGCAACTTTCGAAAAATAACTCGCGGAGCTACTCCATGCGGGGTCAATTTGATCATTCGCTGGCAGCTCTTTGGTAACGTTCTCCACCGCTCCATTATTCGAAGAAGCAACCACCATTTCAAAGCCACAGAGCGACTCATGCGGGGCAGCAATCCGTGTTCGGAAACTCCCACGACTAAGCGTTCGAACAGGCGAGAACACTTCGTCCTCTTCAGAGAGCGCCGCAATGCACTTTGCCCGCTCGACCAATAATCCGGCCACAACATCTCGTAGCAAAGTCGTCTTGCCAGTCCCCGGTGGCCCATTCACTGCGAGCATCCCAGGCTGCTCGAGCAACTCAGCGAATTGTAAATTCACGGCAAGCTGCTGGGCAAGCGAGAGTGGGTGATTGCCGTTTGAGGGCCATCTCCCGGCTGGCATTCGCTCTGGGTGGAGCATGCCGCGTTGTTCGGCGGTCTCCTTTCTAACGTCGACCCGGTCCGGGCAGGTGTTCATTCCGAGGTAGCTGCGAAATGCTTCTCCGAAATCATCGGTTTCCACAGCCTCTCCCATGCGTTTTAGGTCAGAAAGGAAAAAGCTGTTTAGAAAATCTTGTTGTGTCTCTTCAACATCCTCGCCCTTCTTCTCATCTTTTTTAAGCTTCACTCTTTGCGAATGGATCACGGCAATGTGCCGGACAGCGCTCGGACGCCAACCACAATCTGCGAAAACAGCCTCAAGCTCCTCTTGTAGGCTAACGATGGTAATGGGCCGATCGCAATCTACCCGACGATTGGCAAAGTTTTCCTGTTGTTTCTCCTGAAACTCATCAAACCCCGCCAAGCAACCGGGCTCAGAAATCGAAAACGTAGGCGATACAATACGTCCCAATGCCCAAACAAAAGATGCAAGAGTATACGAACCTAAGGCGGGCAAGCCCTTTTCATCTACCGCGAAACTGGCAACGCAGGTTTTCCCCGAGGCGCGCGGCGGTGACAGATCCTCTCTATCGCTATCAAATGGAAATACTTTTCGAACGCTCTGTACCAACTCATTGGTATTAATGATTCCGAGCTGTATCGTATGCTTCCAGGTGTGGCCTTCTTTTTCGACTAGGCCAAATTGCTGTGGATTCTCCCAGGGAAGAGTTGAAGCTTGCTCGATAGCGATACGAGATTCCTTGGCGCTTTGTAGTGACTGCGTCTTCGCATTCGGTGGCTCAAGCAATTCAATCGCCCGCCAAAAGTCGACTACCCTCTTAGCCTCTGCTTGGTTTTGCTCAATCATCCTTTATCCAACTCAACGCCCAAGCTTTCGCGAAAGGCATACAATAGATACGAGGCCAAGTATGGCATAGAGCTAGGATCGGCTCAAAACGCAGCCTGAGACGCTATGGGCTCATGTGTTTTCAACGGATTAGCTGATTCTGGGCAAGCAATCCTGCCAGAGCCTCGACCGCCATACTCGACCCACCGCATTTGAAAGTCTGAGCCTAGTAGTTTGAAAGGTTTGAGTCCGGTACCTTAGAAGGCCCAAGCCCGATGAATTGGGAGTTCTGCGACAGATAGGTTGGGAGTTAGATGAAAACGAAGGCTTGTAGTTCGAAGAAGCCTGAGATTTCAATCAACAAACTAAATCGAAGCCAGGCCCCAATGCCGGTATTTACAGTACCGGTAGTAGGACCTGACTTCGATAGCGAACGGGCCGAAGCGGTGATGCTACGGAGCAGCAACCACTATCGACACGGCACGATCTGCCGCAAATGGGGCACCGCACTGAAAATTAACTGTATTTTCGCGGGCTATAACTTGAATATCGACTGCAGTGGTCTCAGCAACTCCATCGACGGTCAGCGAAAGTTCAGCATCGGCATCACCAGAAGGGTTCTCTGCGGCGTCCAGGTCATTGCTGTCTAGATCGAACAAAAGGAACTGCTCGCCTGTCGGGCAATTCGTGATTTGTGCTCCAACCGAATCGTCGTCAAGCGGTCGCTGAATTTCAGCGGAACCATCGCGAAAGGTAACGCCATTCGGAAGACGAACTACGACCACTACATTCGCACCATCATCAAAAACTCTATCCGAAGAAAACGAAAAGTAGCTGCGCAACACACTCCCTTCACCAACTCGTATAGTGTCGTCATCCAGCAACAAATCAATAACTCGTGCAGAAATGCCTGAATTGTCATCATCGCTGCCACTACAACCACTCAAAAGGAGCGCCGTAGCGCAAAGAAGGCCCAGAACGAAAGCAGTTGCTCCACTGCGTAGTATACCATTACCTTTTCTCATTGGTGCTAACCCCCTGATTTCTCGGTCAGTATAAAGATTCTAGCCGCGAACAAACAAAATTGTCGGTTGAGACTCGGACCAATAGATATCACTAGCAATCTCGAAAGTAGATGATCTGCATCATGCCGGGGCTGGCGCCATAACTTGACTATTTTCTTGTAATATTCGATTGGCGGGAAAGCTGGGGTGGCGTCTATAGAAGAACGACAGCCCCTGGTCTCGGGTAATATAAGTGAGCAAGGCCATCGCAGCTGAATTATTGAGATGGGCCGCATACTTGTGGAGCATTCTGGAACTTCCTCTCAAGGCGTGTTGACTTCCGCGGGGCAATCTGAGAACCTGCATTCACTATGAAATACTTTGAAAGTCGAAATCATCATCATCACGCAGGACATAGCTCTTCCGAGTGTCGGTGATTATTTTTATTTGAACTACAAAGTAAAATTAAAAAAGCCGACCTTGAGTCGGCTTTTTTAATGCTCAAAATTCAATTTTGACCGTTAGAAATCGATTCGAGGCCGGCAGAGGAGTCTCGAATGATTTTTTGCAAAACACAATCTCCATTACAACTAGCAATCCCTAAAGGTCGAATTCAGGCAGGTGTCGTCAGCCTTCTTGAAGCTGCGGGGGTGTCTGTCAGCCAAACGAGCCGAGAATACAGACCTGTAGTAAGTCTTGCGGGCTTTGATTCAAAGATCCTCAAACCACAGAACATTGTCGAGATGATTGTTTTGGGCTCTCGCGATATCGGATTTGCCGGGGCTGATTGGGTACGTGAACTCAAGGCAGACGTCGTTGAGCTGCTCGATACCAAACTCGACCCGGTCAAAATCGTTGCCGCAGCGCCGCAAAGCCTGCTTATCGAAGGTGAATTACCGAATCGCCCTTTGGTTATTGCCTCGGAATACGAGCAGATTACCAAATATTGGATCCAGAGTAACAATCTCGACGCTACCTTCCTGAAATCCTTTGGTGCAACAGAAGTATTTCCACCAGAAGATGCCGACTGCATCGTCGATAACACGGCCACGGGCTCAACACTCAAGGTCAACAATCTGGAAATCATCGATGAATTGATGACCTCGTCGACCAGATTGATTGCCAACCCAAGAAGTCTGGAGGACCCAGAGAAGCGTGAGCGAATTGAAAGTCTCGTGCTCCTGATGAACTCGGTTCTCGAAGCGCGCGAGCGAGTGATGCTCGAAGTCAACGTCGAGAACGAAAAATTCGACACCTTGGTAAAAATCCTTCCGGCAATGGGTGAACCAACGGTGTCTCGGCTCTACAACGATATGGGCTTTTCGCTCAAAGTTGCCGTTCCGAAGAAGGAGGTGCCCGAACTTATTCCGCTGATAAAAGCA
>CBDUGV010000060.1:0-18140 GCA_965366815.1 uncultured Bdellovibrionales bacterium
TCAGAGACTCTCCTACCGTACTTGGTATGCTTAGGACCTACTTGCTTGCCGTCGGAATGACGAAATCGATGCCACCTCGCGGGCTCACCCGAACGCGAAGCACTTCGCTTATTGTCTGCCCGAAGGCTGCTCCGTCAACGAATGTCGTGCCGTAGCGATTCTCGGCCACGCCAATACCTCCAGGGCCGTTGAGCAGTAGTTCATTGAAGGCGAAAGGCTCGACAGAAAGTAATCCACCGAGGCCCTTTCCATCGAAATCGACGACACTATAGCTACCATTCGTACCTGTTGCAGAAGTAGAAAGGGTATAGAGCAGATTTGCCATACCGAGGTTAGTATTAAACGTTCCCGGCTGAATTTGTGGTCCGCGAGTGCGCGCATCCACGACATAGGCAGTCTGCAAAAGACCTGAGGGACTTTGCACATACGACAGCGCCTGGGCGATGAATTTGCCTTTCGTCGAGCTTAGTTCAACACTTCCTTCCGCGAAACCAAGTAAGCCACTCGCATTGAAGTGATACTGCGCTTTTGGTCCAATATTCTGCCGTTCGACCGACAGTATTGCCCCAGCCTTGTTCCGAACAATTGCAGTCACTTCACAGGCTGTGGTTTCCAAACAGGCCGATTCAATCCAAGTGGTAGTGGTACCCGCCGTCGTCAATGCCGGGACAGCTGCAAATTGCCGCCCTGCGACAACAAACACTGGTTCTTGCGTCCCGAGCTGAGCATCAAGTGCAAAGGCATAGTTATACGTCTCTGGTTCTATCGCTCGCGCAGCATTGGAGCTGTAGCGAGCCATTGAAAAGAAATACAAAGCGTTTGGATTGTCTGGTATGACCTCGACGAGATATGCGTTTTGTCGCACTTGCCCAGTCGAGTCGAGAAACTCATGCCCTGCTTGCTCATCCCGTTCACCAAGCGCATCGACTAACACTTTTCGCGTATTGATTCGCACACCATCAAAGTTATACGTGTTGAGCGTAAAGGATTGTGGGTTGGAATCAATCGATCCGTCTGCCCGTTCGCTACCGAGCGCAATAATCTCGGCCCAGTTCGGTACGAGAAAACCTCGCACCTGTGGGTCAAATGTATTGCTGATTGCATACGACGGTTTGCCTTTTCGCGGATTTCGCAAAGCACGGCTTAGTGCAAAAGAGAACGAGCCATCAATGTTGGGCCGATAGAAACTCACGCGACCAGTCACTCGTTCACTCGGATCGGAATCATCGAAATCAAGGCGAATAAGTCCATAGGTATCGACAATGCCGTCCGGTCGACCAAGTCCATTTGGTGCACCTTGAGTGAAGCTGAGATCTTCAAATCCTGCGCAATTGCTTGGATTCAACTGACACGCACGAGTGAGAAGCTGATTGATGTCGACGTCTCGTTGCTCATTCGGTTGAATCGTTATCTGTTCGCGAATAATCTCACGACCTCGAAGATTATGCAGAGAGATGCTGACGGTTTTCGGTCGACTCCCCTGAAGAAGTATCTCTGCATATACCAACTGGCCAAGGTAACTATTGAATTTCGCGTATGCCGGACTTCGAAGCACTGCATCTTGATCGAATTCACTAAAGTCATCCGGGCTTTCGCAACCGGGATCACCGCCCGATCCAGCAACAAAATCCACAAGCCCATCGCCGTCGTTATCAATACCATCTCGACAAGCGGGTTCTTCTAAGCTGCATTCGGGCACCCCGTTACCATCCCTATCGGTATCTGGAATACCACAGCCACAGATACCGGGTTGCGTTTTGTTAGGATCGTTTGGACACAAATCTGCTTGAAGAATCTCTCGTTTTATTTTTGCGATAACTGCCGCTTGAAAATCCTCAAACGTGTTTGCATTGACAAGAAATGCTTGCGAGCCACCGATCACATTGTCTTGGTAGAATTCCAAGAGAGAAGTACTATCTCCAATCGGTAAACCATTTATTGTAGTGATCCCCGCAGCAAGTGCATTGTCCCTGGCCGTTCGTGTCGTCAGGCCAGAGCTCGTACCATCGCCTGAGACATCAATTACTCGAACGTCAGAGATAAAACGATTGTTAAACAAGGGAACAGCAAAATCGATCGCCGGTCCGATTTGTGTGCCATTTGAGAATGGCCGAACCGTGGCGTTGATTAAATCAGCAAAGCGATCGCTTGTCGTTGCGGTGACGAGAGTAAAGGGCACCGCCTCTTGCTGCTGATCGCGTGATGACCAATATATAAAATTGACCGCAATTCCCGTTCCACTTAAGAGTTGTTTAATTTCAGGACTGCGAAACGCGGCAACATACCCCTGCTTCTGCAATTCGAATTCTCTGTCGTTGATACTTCCTGAGACATCAACAAGCAGCGACAACTCTAGGGGAACTCTCTGTTGTTGTGCTTCAGAAAAATTGATTGGGAACAACCAAGCGAAACACAGTCCAATGACCGTGCTAATACGTAACAACCTCATAACTACCTCCAACAATGTCTGTAACGGACGTGACAACCTTCTGTATTGGAGAAGACGCGAGGCGAGTTTTATTCTTACAAAAATGCTCGGTGATTTTACGCACTTCGCTAGAGATTTGGCGGGTAGGCGCTAGTCGTATTTAGCTGTTTCAGTTCATTTCTGATACTCCCTTGATGGGAATGTGGTTTTGAAAATCCCAGTGGCAGAGCCAAGTAACAAACTGATAGGGTCGAAGCATGTCGCAGCATCTACACATCGTCATCACCGGGGGTACTATCGATTCAGTCTTTGATGCAGCCAATGACATGGTTGTCGTGAACGATTCGAGTACAATTTCTACCTACATCGACAAAATGGTTCGTCCTCATTTTCAGTTGACGCAAGAAGTTGTGACGATGAGAGATAGTCGAGAGATTACCGATAACATTCGAGCTGAGATACTTGCTTCGATCAACAAAGCAAAGGCGAATCATATAATAGTCACACATGGCACCTACACCATGCCCGACACAGCGAGATTTTTAAATGACCGCTTTGAAGATGAAACAAAAACTGTCGTCTTGACAGGTTCTATGTTGCCATTGCAGGGATTTGCACCATCTGATGCACCTTTTAACCTAGGCTTTGCAATAGCCTCGGCCTTTCTTGCGAAACCCGGCATCCACTTGGCGATGAATGGCAAGCTGTTTTGTGCCAACGAAGTCATCAAGAATGTTGATGCCGGTCGATTCGTAGTCGCTGGTGAATAGTTTTTGCTTTTACTGATTTACTGCTCACCCTATCTTGGAGGCTTCATTTGGCTTCATTCAGCGACGAAGAAATTGAGAACAACTGGGTAATCTGGGGTCTCTTCCAGAATGGCGGAGTCGTGCTGTTTCGCGATCAAGCGAGATTGGCCAGCACTACCGAACAACTGCAATCCGCTGGCTACCGAGTTCATTCATTTGATTGTGCAAGTTGCATCGATGATGAATCGGTATTGCGGGGAATCGTCGACGACCTAGAGATAGAGCGATATGCACAAATAAACCTTGATGGCTTTAACGATTTTATTTCGGAAATTGAGTTCGATCAAGATACCGGTGTCATTCTTGTGTTAAGCGGATTTCATGTATTACAGGAGCGCTCTCCAGAGTTCGCAGCTCAGCTTCTCAATATACTGGCCCATAATCATCGTTCCCATTTACTGAGAGGAGATCGCCTGCTGACGATAGTCCAGAGTGAGGACCCGCGAATTGAAGAAAAAATTGGAATTATTGGTGGCTACTATCCCATTTGGAATCCAAAAGAGTGGCTTAATGTAGACAGAGGACTGTAGAGAATAGTCATGTCCGATCCTTCTCCAAAAGAAGAAATCTTAGCGCAGTACGCTCTAGTTACCCGGGAGGTCGCCACCTGGTGTGGTGTCACCCTACTGTGGGCCGTTGCGAGCCTTATCTTCATATCGGTTTTTGATTCGTTGTTTCTCCAAATGTTGTTCGCCAGCTTATTGCTGAGCTCGATTTGCTGCATGCTGTATCAGCTAATGCGATTTCAACGACGCGCCGCCGAGGTAAGGTGTGTCAATTGTAGTGAACGGTTGTTTGCCCATTTCCACGCCTCGTCCTTTTCCTCGGCGGGATTTCACATCAGACCAACTATTTTACCGAATTCGAGAGTGCGATACTGTCCCTACTGTGGTTGGGACCTAGAGCAACACAAAGAATAGATTGGGGTATTCTCTACTGGAGGTGGCAAGAGGAACTCTCAAACGGAACAAGACCTTAAGACCGTCGAAGTTCCGGAAGATTTGCGAGATAAAGATAGTATAGGTCGTAAGAGGAACTTTGAATTCTCGCTAGCGAGCCTTTAGCCATAGTGCCTAACATGTACTTAACGAATATTGAACAACTGAAAAAAGACCTCCTGGCTGGCGAAGTTAGTGAGAAACAGTCATTCGATTATTTCTTCATCGTATTCGCTTTTAGTGTTTTTGTGAGCGAAGCACTGGGCTACTTCCCGGGCTCGACAAATCATTCACTTTGGGATTATCTGCTCTCGCTTGGACTGATTGCGTTTCCAGTCTGTGGGACCTACTTTGCGTTTCAGGCAAACGGTGGTGATTTTGGGCAGGACTTCTTTCGACGCTACTTTTCGCTTTCCTGGGTACTCGGTGTCCGGTTTGCGGGGTTTGCACTGGCAATTTCCGTCTGGAGTATGGGCATTACGCTCTACTGGAGCAGCGAATATGGCTTTGAACGCCAACGCACCGCAGTAGAGGTACTTGCCTGGATTATCTGGTTAGCCGCCTTTTACGGTCAACTCTGTTCTCATTTTCGCGAATTGAAAGAGAAGAGTAAACCCCTATGACCTGATGCGCGATTGTCAATTAGACTACAATCGCGCCGAATCCAGAGCTCGCAAGGCGACCCGCATGCGCAGTAACGTCATAGGACCTCGTTGGATACCGAGCCTGCATTTCCTGCCAAAGTTGTTTCATTCCGGGATTGCGAGCAATGTCATCGAGTACCACCAGTTTAGGTTGTAAGAGATTGGTGTAGGCGGTGAAGCATTCCAGCGTGTGCTCATAGGTATGCACCGCATCAAGATAGAGTAGCTCAATCGGCTCATTTCCAAAGTAAGAACTCACTTCTTGTTGCAACTGTTTATCAAGCGCATCACCATGAAAGCGACGAATATTCCTGTGCAGCTTAGACTCAAAAGCTCGCGGATTATGGAAATCAACATCTACAGTCGCAAAGACTGGAGACACGAATCGAAGTGGGGAGACTCCACGGCGCATTGCTCGAATTGCTCCGCCATAGTAGGTACCGACCTCAAATACCCGGGTAAATCCACTAAGCCGTATGAGTCCCGCGAGGTAGTGGTAATAGTGACAGACTCCTAAACGTCGATTCTCCTCAACAGGAGAAGGTCCATAGCTGTACCTCGCATCTAGCTGGAATCGCTGGCCGCAGGAATACGCTGCCTCACTGAGCTGTAGAAATCTCTTTGAAAAATCGTCTTTTGCCTTAAACACGCGACTACTGTTGTTGATGTTAGAAATAGCATCTGTGGCTACATGCTATCTTAATTGGACCAATATCACGACAAAGGCTACTATTGAACGAAGAATTTTGGAACCCTTACAAGTGGTGTTTAGCGTGCTTGAATCATTCCGCAAAATCGCCCTCATTGCTATCCCCGCGGCACTCCTGATCGGAGCATTCTACTACGTATACTCGATTTCTATTGATTCGGAACGACAGAACGCCGAACGAACGATTCTGGCGATCGGACAAGACGTTTTTCACACAGAAGTAATGAAAATTTTCGAGAAATTTCGCCCTCCTGTGAGCAAACCTGAACCAGATTCCGAAGAACCAACTGAGTTGTTACCCGGAATCGATTTTTTTGAGGTACCAACGAGCAGTTTCAATAAAGCGATAGAAAGCCTCAAGCCACTCGATGTATGGGTCGAGGCAAATGGCGTATATATTAAATTGCGGCAAGGACCAGTCTCAATTGAAGGAATCTTTGTCGCATCGGGACCACTAGACTTTCCCGCCGACCCAGACATGAACGGCCTGGAGCAGATTGGAGCACATATCTATTGGTTCACCCATACGACAGCCTAGCGCCGGAGTTCGGAGATGAGCAATCTGATGGGTCAAGAACTTCGGAGGACCGCTTGAACTGTTTTTTCCCCCTAAGAAGGTAGGTGCGCTGATAGAGAAGCGAGAAAAGACTTTGCAGCTTAGAACCGCAATCCTTATTGCTTTCGCAGTCGGTTCCCTCCTCCCTTGGACGGCGCAAGCCGAGGGTAACCTCGTATGTCTTGGCTATAACCCCGAGACGAAAACTTGGGGCGATCTTGGCGTCAGAAAAAATTATGATGGCCCGAGCAACTGTCCGGCGAATCATGCCTTTGTTGCAACCTCCCGCGAGTTTGGTCCGAAACGAACAGGGGAGTTCATCGGACTTTTTGGCTCCTGTTGCCCCCTCCCAGAAGATGTCCTACTCGATCAGCATATTTTCGTTTCAGAGGAATGCCCGGAAAATCATGTAGCGACCGGAGCGCAACTATCGGAAGCTGGGAACGAGAAATGCAAGGATGCTTCCGAAGAAGAATGTATTGCCGACTGGCAGAACTTAAAGCAACTGATGCGCTGCACAAAGATCAACACAAATCGCTATCTTCTCGCTTCGCCAAAGCCAAGTCTCGCCTGGGGATGGCAACCACATTTTAGTACGCTTTTTGAAGAGAAGACCTCGAAGAGCAGAATGCCACTATCACTCCGTCATGGCATTGGTCGACTCAGTCGCACCAGTTGGAATCGGGAAGGATGTGTGGCCTTTCCCTGGGGAAGTCTCATTGTAAAGAAAAGTTCAAAATACTGCTCAGGGTTTTATTCTCGAGAACTACTCTATGCGGGAGCCGATGGAGACCCGGTCCGCGGTGCACCAGTCCGCTATTATGCTGACTGTGGTGCGATCCAAGATCCGCTCTCGCCCGAAGGAGCGTGTATTCCTTAAAAAAGTCGGTGGCTGACAAAGGCTATTTTGTCAGCCACCTGTGTGCGAAGTTGGTACGTGAGAGGTCTATACCGTAGCGCGTTGTCGCATTTTTAAGCCTAGTAAACCGATGCCAAGCAGAGTCACACTGAGAGGCTCTGGCACTTCTGTTGGAGGATCCGTGGGTCCGCCACCCCCACCTCCGAAGCATTGAGCACCGCGCAAGCAGGCGTAGAGGTCCCCATTAAAAACGGCCTCGCCCGGAGCAGTTTCTCCTCGGGCCCGCCCACCAAAGAGGTGTGAATCATTCGTTATCCAACTAAGAATTCGCAGTAAACCATCACCATGTGGATCTTCGTCGAACAATCGAAAGGCATACCCGAGATCGGTATTCTGTTTAAGCCCAAGCCGAATAGTCTGTGCGGCTCTATCGATGTTCTGTCCAAGCAATTCCAAACTGCCAATTGGTCGCTCGTTCTGATGTAGCAACGGCCCATTCAAACCCCAACCCCAATGCCAACCCGCAGTTGCAATGAGGTCATCGGTGCTATTGGTCAACTCATTGTTTAAGGTGAAACCCACGTCAACCAGTTCAAAATCCCCGGAGCCAACATAAATATGTTGTAGATCACCAGGGAGTCGTTCGAAGTCTCCCGAATCGAAACAATTTCCGCCAGCGACACCGACACAGCCTCGCACAACTCCAGAAACTGAGATTCTATCATCCCTAAAATCGTTTGGGTTTTGGCCCAGTTCATGAGTAAGCACAGCGCCGCTCCAATCAACCTGCCATTCATAGCCGTGGTTTGCTGGTCGACGGTTAGCCGGACCGCGTAACTCCACTGGTGCATTCGTCACGCCCGATAGATCATAGACGATAGTTGACGCATCCGCTTCGAGCGGTGCAACTAACAAGCCAAGCGCTACAAATGCGAAACTCCTTCTCATTGTTACCTTCCACATTCCATTTTCCATCACAATTTCCCAACTGATTCATTACTCAACTCTCTTTCGTTGAAAGAGCGGGAACATCCCCGAAGTCACATAGAGGGTATGAATCGGAAAATGGATAATTCTGTCGCTGAATGCATTCCAAATGTGAGTAAAAGTATCTCCATCTCCGAATGCTATAGAATGCGAATAGTCCTGCGATAATTGAAGGATGTTTAAGTCGATATTATTAGTGAAACGAGTACAGCTATAGATTGAAGCGGATACACATCTTAATTTAGCCTGTTTCGATCCGATATCTGCAGGAAATTTTAGTAAGATCAGCCGCTTGTCGATAATAGAGGTGGAAATCTGTAGCGAGCAAAAGCTGCATCTACCGTGCGAAGGAGCATGAAACGTGAGTGAACGAATTCTAATGGTCGAAGATGATGAAAAGATCTTCGAGATCGTAAAGGCAAACATTGCTGAACTGGGATTTGAACTAGACTGGGCCGAGAATGGGTCTAAGGGCCTCGAAATGGCACTCAGTGAAGACTACAGCCTGATCTTGCTCGACCTCATGCTGCCGGAGCTTGGAGGCAAAGAGGTTTGCAGAAAACTTCGCGAGGCCGAACGCACTGTTCCGATAATAATTCTCACCGCCCGCAACAATGAAATAGACCGAGTGCTAGGCTTGGAGCTAGGAGCTGATGACTATCTGGCGAAGCCGTTTAGTGTACCTGAACTACTCGCTCGAATTCGAGCCGTGCTGCGGCGAGATCAATGGTCTGGCGCTGAGCGCCGAAAGATACATTCGGGGCAGGACACGTCTACGATCGTCTCGGGAGAGCTCTCAATTGATCCAATCCTTCGCAAGGTAACACTGAGCGGTGAAGTCGTTCCGCTCTCTGTAATGGAGTTCGATTTATTACTTTTTCTTGCTCAACACCCTGGAAGACCGTTTACTCGCGCGCAATTGCTACAATCTGTTTGGGGGCACGATTTAGGGGTCTATGAGAGCAATGTGAACGGGCAAATCAATCGACTCCGCCGAAAAATTGAAGCAGACCCCTCCGATCCGAAATATGTCTTAACGGTGTGGGGCCTGGGATATCGTTTCGTCGAAAATGAAAATGACAAATAACAGCTTGGCACCAACGGTTCCGTTTCGACGTAGCTTGTACACACGCCTCGCTCTTGCCTTCCTGCTAATCACCGTAGCCGTAGGGCTTACTCACATCTATATTACGTCTCTGGTGTATAGACCACTTGTTGCACATATCGAGCAGCAAGTGCATTGGGATCTCGCAGCCAACCTTGCCGAGGCACTGCACCCGACACTGGTAGAAGAATTTGATCGCGAGCGCATCGAAGAAGTTCTTTTTAACTACCTTAGAATGAATCCGAAAGTAGAGGCATATATACTCGATTCCGATGGAATTATCCTAGCGGAGATGGCTCTAAATGGCAGTCGACGCATTGTCGACCGAGTCCCGCTTGAGCCAATTGAACAGGTCTTAGAAGCTCAATCTCCAGTTTGGCCAATTTTCGGAAGAGATCCCAGAGCATCGGAAGAAGCGTCGAATGGTCCCAATCGGGCAATCTCAGTCGCTCCAATCTCCCTAAACGGACAAAGTGGGTATCTCTACCTCGTTCTGGAAGCGAAGACATTCCGCTTTCTGACTCGAGCCACTGGTCAGTTCTACATTATTACAACTGTGCTTATAGCAATGCTCGCCGCCATCGCACTCGCCTCTATTGCGGGATTTGTCGTGTTTATGTACCTCACAAGAAGTTTTCGTACACTTTCCGCGGCAGTCACCGCCTATCGTGATGGAGTGATCAATGTGCATATACCAGTTACAACCGATGACGAAGTTGGACGTTTATCGGCAGCAGTAAATGATATGATAGAAACCATTTCTCGTCAGACTGAGGAGTTGAAAAGTAATGATCGATTGCGCAGAGAGTTTATTGCAAACATAAGCCACGACCTACGAAGTCCACTCGCTTCAATGCAGGGATTTCTTGAAACGCTCAACCGGAAGCGAGGAATCGCCACAGCTTCAGAGCGAGAACACTATCTTGATATGATAGCAGAGAGCGTTCGCCTACAACGACAGCTCGTTGATGATCTGTTTGAACTCTCTAAATTGGACGCAAAGGAACGCCTGCCAGAGCTAGAGCCCGCTCATCCAGGTGAGATCGCTCAAGATGTGCTGGTAAAACACAAGGCGGCTGCCGATAGTAAGAATCTCAAACTAAAGTTTGATGTCTCCGGACGCTGTCCTCTCGTTGCAACCGATATCGTCTTACTGGATCGAACCCTGTCAAATCTTGTCAGCAATGCAATTCGTTACACGCCTGAAGGTGGAACAATCACATTGAGTGTTCAAGCAACACCGCAGGGATGTGAATTGAGAGTCAGCGATACGGGGATTGGTATTCCCGAGAGCGAGCTGCCGCATATTTTTGAAAGCTTTTATCGGGTAGATAAGGATAGAAATCAGAAGACAGGCGGAAGCGGATTGGGACTCGCGATCGTTAAGCGAATTATCGAACTGCACGGTTCAGAGATATTTGTAGAAAGTACGGAGGCAGAGGGAACTTCTTTCTGGTTTCGCCTAACTGCCTGCCAGAGTCAGGATGAATCGACAAACGAATCTGTCGGCTCCTCCGATTTCCGATCGTAAGACGTACATTTCCCTTAAGAACCTTCTTTACGCAAGCGAACGCTTAACGGCCGAGCGACAGGCGAAGCTCTTCCACGCGCATCAAATACAGCTGCCACAAGAAAATTGGCGCTGATAGCAGAAAGGAAAACACTATGAGTGCTGCTGAGTTATAAGACGACCAACCGCACAAGAGTAAAGGTGCTGTATACAGAAGTGCGAGTGCCACCTCCCAGGGAATGTAGCGAACCAAAGCGAAACCGACTGCAATTACTCCAGCAGCCGCAAAAATACCTGCCAAGGCAATATTGGTAAGAAGGTAAACTTCGTATTGAATTTTAATCCCTATCGTAATCAAGTAGAAAGCGAGGGAGAACACCCACAGCGTCAGGCCCAGAAAAGAGAATACCTTGATTGCTCTCGTGCTATACGGTCCCATAGAAATATCAAGAGAATTAAGTAATTTACTGACGTAGCTTTGGATTATATATTTTCCAAATGGCTTGCGCAGCGTTTCTTCATAGTTTAGCGGAATATCAGGCAGGGGACCAGTGACTGAATATCGTCCTTCGATCAAGACGGGAACCATGCTTGCCGATCGATACCGAGTGCTCGAAGTACTTGGAATCGGACGAAACGGTATTGTCGTATCAGCCGAAGATCTGCAACTAGACGGCGACCAACTTGCGGTGAAACTCCTTCACGAGAACTTGGTGAGCGAGCCAACGATTCTCGATCGCTTTCGGCAAGAAGCGCTCCTGGCCCGGCAACTCTCGCATCCCAACATCGTGCGACTCTACGACTTTGACGTCTCAGCCGACGCTCTTCCGTTGCTGATAATGGAACTCGTGCAAGGGCCTTCGCTTCGCCAACTCCTCGATAATACCAGCGGACAGCGACTCTCGGTCGGCGTTTCTGTCGAGATCGTGTTTCAGATCCTCTGCGGACTGCAACATGCACATGAAAAGTCGATTATTCATCGAGACGTTAAGCCGGAGAATATACTGATTTCGGTGTCTGGAATTGCCAAGCTCGGCGACTTCGGTGTAGCCAGTCCGATTCAAGATTCTCTCGGATTAACTCGAACCGGTGAAGTGGTCGGCACTCCAGCCTATCTCGCTCCCGAACAACTTGAAGCAAACCCGCTTAGTCCAGCAACTGACCTTTATTCGCTTGGGATTGTGTTATTCGAATGTCTGACAGGTGCCGTTCCTTTTACCGGCGAAACCTATGTCAGCCTATTCAAACAACACAGTGAGAAACCTGTGCCGCAGGAGAAGCTCATTGCAGCGAAAGTACCCAAGTGGACAATTGAATTCATCGAGAAATTGCTCGCCAAGCGGCCTGAGGATCGCTTTGTCTCAGCCAGCGACGCGCTCGCTGTTCTTGAGCCGCATCGAATCGAGATTGGCACAACAGCCAAATCTCTTTCCTCGGCGGTAACTCGACAATGGCAAAAGAGTTCCTCCAGGTTGATGAAAAGGCGCTACAAAACGATATTGCATATGCTTTGGTTGGGCAATGTCCTTGTGACGATGTTCTACCTCTTGCCTCGCCAGGACTCGATTATCAGAATGACTTCAGATGTCATACGAATAGAGAACTTTGTTGGTCGTCGCCTGACAAACGTTCGGAAAGTCCTTCGTCTCTTCGATGTGGATCCCAAACAACCGTCGACTATCTTTCGTGCATTAGCCAATCGCAACAAAGACGCAGTTCAAGCTTGGTGTTCTTCCGGAGTATTTAGTACCGCACGCGACCGGAAAGGCAATACAGTCGCACATATCCTTGCAGAAGACCCAACTCTTCTCAAAATCGCTGAAGGCTGTATCCCGCCGATACTATTTGACGTGAAAAATGCTCGGGGAGATACGCCGATTCTCCATGCGGTTCATAAAGGTGAAGCTGATTCGATCAACCTCCTACTCAACTATGGTTTTAATCCGAATCAATCAGATGCGAAGGGGCAGCTACCTATTGCAGCGGCAATACAGTCCAAGCGACCAGAGATGGTGAAGTCATTTTCTTTTCGCGATGTATTCCCAGTTCACTTGAACGATCCGAAAAATAGTTCCTCACTGCTCATTCGAGCGGTGAGGAGCAATATACCTGAGGTGTTAGAAGAACTGCTGCAGTTAGGGATCGATGTCAATCAACGCGATTCTGTTGGCCGCTCCGCTTTGATGATCGCCGCTGAAAATGCCAGCGCACCGGGCATCAAGATACTCGAAACACTTCTTGCCGCCGGCGCCGACCCGATGGCACGGGATAATCAGGGAGAACAGGCGATCGAGTATGGCAAACGAGCTGGAAATACATCGGCACTGAAACGATTACAGCAGGCAATTGATAGCTTGAAAGCCGATGGGCAGTAGTCTACTTGAAAATTTGGTTGACCTCGATCAATTGATTGACGGTCGATACAAAATCGATCGCCTGCTCGGAAGCGGTGGTATGGGTTGGGTATTGTTGGCCGAAGACACCACGCTACAGAACAACAAAGTAGCACTCAAGGTGCTCTATCCCCATCATCTGCAAAGTAGCGTTTCCTACACCCGATTTCGGCGAGAGGCTCTGACGACGATGAAGCTATCGCATCCGAGAATCGTTCAAACCTATAGAACTGGCTCATTTGCAGGCTTTAGTCATTACATCGCAATGGAGTATGTGGCAGGTGTATCGCTCCAAGCTCAACTTGAATCGAGTCGGACAACAGAATTCACTGCAGAACAACGGATAGAAACGCTTGCCCAGATAGCCAGCGGCTTAGCGTATGCACATCGTTCTGGAGTGGTACATCGAGACATAAAGCCAGAGAACGTGTTGCTCACCAAGGAGCTAGAAGCGAAAATCGCGGATTTTGGGTTGGCAACTGCTGTTGGGCAGGAGTCCCGTATTACAAGAGTAGGAGACGTCCCTGGAACGCCTCTTTTCATGGCACCAGAACAGTTTCTCGGAGAATCTGTAGATTTTCGATCTGATGTGTATTCGTTTGGAATTACCTCTTTTGCACTGCTCACCGGCAAGGCTCCGTTTCAATCTGACTCTTTTGTTAAGTTGGCCGAACAACACTGCGAAAGCGAACTGCCACCGCTGAAAAGTGAAAGTCATAGCTACCCTGCTTGGATTGAGACGATACTTCGACAGTGTGTTGAAAAACAGAAAGACGACCGATATGCAAGCATGCAGGAAGTCTGGGAAGCGATCTCAGCCCACACCGCTGAGACCACTACCTTGGAAGCGCTAGAGCTACCAGCTGGCTCAGTAACACAAAATCTGGAAACACAGCGATCTTCGAACTTCCTGAGAAGAACGCTCCTGTCCGTTGTTCTCGGTTTGATCGTCTATACCGCAGTAGCCTTTGCCAGCGAAATTCGTAGGAACCCAGAGCTGCACCTAGGAGCAGCAAGAGAAGTAATGAGAGTAGAAAGATCGATAGGCATTGAACTTTCACCAATTCGGGCCCTAGTTGGCATTACCGTGAAGTATGGAACCGAGAGTGTCTTCTTCGATGAGAAGAGATCACTTCGGTCCATGTGGCCACAGCTCGAGTTGGGAATGGATCCGAATTTCTACTCGAAGGACAAATCGCAAACACCACTCCATTTTTGGATTGAAACTTCTAGCAAGAATCTCGAATACGAACATGTTGAAAAACTGCTCAAGCATGGGGCCAACACAGAACTAAAAGACAACAAGGGCCGCACTGCGCTCTCTCTCGCAGTCGAAGTGGATAATTTTGCGGCCATCAAACTGCTGTTGGCCGCCGGGGCCAATGCTGATGTCGTAAATGCGCAAGGGACGACACCACTTCATACCGCGGTGTTAGGCGGAGACCTACGCGTTATACAAGCGCTGATGGATGCCAAGGCGAACCCGAATCGAGGCGATAGAAATGGGATCACTCCAATTGACATTGCAAACGAACGTCAGCTGTCAACTATATTGAAAATTCTTCAGGAATAGAGACATGAAAAAGCGTCGCGTTCTCAGACCGGACTTGGGCGGCCGGCAGACAAGCCGGCAAGAGATACACAGAACCTGGGTGTAATTCCACAATCGGCATCTTCTCTGACCAATCAAGTGCAGCACTTCCATCTAGGCAAAAGAGCATCTCAACGCCTGCGCTTGCACCTACGGTAACACTCTGAAACGACCCAGTGATGCGAGAGATTGCAAATTCGCTAGTTGGAATCTGATATGCGGTAACCGGCGATCCCGCAGTGGTATCAGACGACAAAGCTGACGGTGTCCGAACCGAATAGTCGGCAATCTCCAATAGAGTCGCAACATCCTTATATTTCGGAGTTAAGCCAGCGCGAATAACGTTATCGGAATTTGCCATGCACTCAACCAGTTCACCCTCAAGATAGGCATGCGGAATATTCGGCCCAATGAATACCCCTTCGCCAGCGGTACGCTGAGCTAAATTGAGCACAAAAAATGAAAACAGACCTATATCGCCGGATGGATACTCTTTTGACAGACGGAGAATCCATTCCTCTTCGGGAGAATCACAGCCTTGAGCTGCAAGTCGCGCGTATAGCCGTAGACTAAGAGCTTGCACCAGTTCAGCTGGTGCTTGAAACATCTTGTCGTACACTTGCTGTAGTAGGGCGGAGTCTTCAGAAATCTCGTTCGCTTCAGCAAGATTCTGGCAAACCGCTTGCCCGAGGAGTTCTGCAAACTCTGGAACCTTTGTCGACCAATGAGCGACTTCAGCAATTGGTCGAAAACCGTATAAAAGGCTTACTGCCGAAATGGGAATTGCAACTTCTGGTTTATGATTGTCGTCGGGATAGTGTGCCGGATCCTCCGCATGGAGCTGTTCCGCTTTTGCCTTGTCTGGATGAGCTTGAATCGAAAGTGCTGTGCGAATCGAAAGCACTTTAAGCAGGAAAGGCAAACGATCTCCAAAACGATTCTGAACACTCTCGCCAAGGAGTTCTTTCGGAAACTGGGAAATCAGATCAGTCAAAGACCGGCGATCCTCACCGATTTCAACCGTGGACGAAGCGGAAGGATGAGCTCCCATCCATAATTCGGCGTACGGCGTATCAACTACCGGTCCACCAAGTAAACTGGGAATTATCGATTCACCTGCTGCCCTACCCCAGGCGTAGTGCCGGACCGGGCATGTGAGTTTTAGCGGTTTTTGTAACTCAAGCTTCATTGGGCCTGGCTAGAACTATCGCCGGACTCCATCGGCCTTCTCTTTCACGACCTTCAATAAGGCTCTGGCAACATCATTGTCGTGATCGAGCGCTAACACCCGCTCATAGGCACGTGCCGCCTCTTGATAGCGTCCAGCAGTCTCATAGTCTTTGCCCAGCCAAAACCAGATATCGGCGCTACTCGGGCAACGACGAGTGAGTTTGGAGTATTTGCGGATACGCTTGGTTGTATTCTCGGTACGAAGCGCGTCACTCACTCCAGACTCGAGTCCAGGACACATTCGCTCGATCCGATCGAGTGGTGATTCATCGGCTTGGTTCTCTATTGAGGTCGAACTTTTCTGTTGTTCTTCAAGCTGCTGCTGACGGACTTCCGCGACCTTTCTTTTTCGCTCTTCTACATCTTCTCGATTATCATCTCGAGACTGTGGGGCGAGAGATCTCGATCGCTTTGCTTGGATCGACGGACCGAAACTGCGAGGAATAATTCCAGCGTCTTCACGACGAGCGGCGCTACTGCCTTCCGGAGGCTGGACCCAGCCGGGCAGACCGTTAGGAAAAGCACCCGCTTTTGCAAACGCCTGACCTTCTGATTGAGTTGGAGCTTTAAATCGACACGAACAAAGACTGCAGAGCAGCAGCGCTGCTACAAAGATTAGGTATTTCCTTTGCGTTCCAGTTCTTCTTTCCATGCTCGTTGAGCCTCCTCAGGTCGTGTCCCTGCTGCCGCTGGACCTTCTGCTTTCTGTGTTGCAGATGCCGGAGCAGCGTTAGATATTCGGTTTTGAGGCTTCGTTTTCTTTCTTCCGACCAGTCTAGAGAGGAATCCGCCTTTCTTTTCGGCGCCCTGCATCATTTGAGGTTGGTCTTTTCTACGAAGCCGCGCTTTAACTATCGCCTCTTTATCATAGCCGTAATAGCTATAATAGCCATATTGCTGCAGCGTGTCAGTGCTTTCGTTTAAGACCAGCCCCATAAGAGCCTTTTTACCTATAATATTTACCGCCTCACGAACGAGCTTTTTCTGGGTTCTCCACGATCGAACCACCATAAGCGTCGTATCAGCGAGATTCGTCAGCGTCAGTGGCTCGGAACAGAGCAACACCGGAGGACAGTCAAGAATAATGTATCGATAATGCTTTCTGAGCTCTTCAAGCAACAAAGCAAGACCAGGCTGCTCAATCGTCCGAGTAGAGTCCACAACTGGGCTTCCTGCGGTGAGCAGGTCGAGGCCGGGCTCAACTGAGCGGATTACGTTCTTAATCGGCTTCCCTGCTACCAACACATCGCTCAAACCTGGGCTTTGAATCTCATCGAAAAACCGATGAACATTCGGCTTACGCAAGTCACAATCGATAATCAGCGTCTTCCCCTGCGGGTCCATACCAAATGCTCGCGCAGCGTTCACTGCGGCAACACTCTTCCCTTCTTCAGGAATCGCGCTCGTCATTGCAATAATCTGTAGCTGCTGGCCCGCGAGTGCGCGCCTTTCAACTCTAGTGCGTAGAATGCGAAACCGCTCGGCGGCTTGCAGGTCAACTGTCACTGACCCTGAAAGCAACACGCAGCCATCACTTAGTGTGCTCTTTCGTCCGCCAGGGCGAAGCACTGGTGCAATCGGCACACTTCGACCAGGAGCTTGCTCCGGTCGAGGTCCATTCTGTTTTGAAGATTCGTTATTTGAACTGCCCATAGTATCCGCTTTTCGCGCTCTTCCGCCTACCACATTAACCCCCTCACCCAATCAACCTTATACCGCTATAAGAATAAGTACACTTCCACCAAAAAATGCCACCACCGAAGCAATCAACGATGTCGAATTCGCTCTCCTCGAAAGCGCCTTCGCCGTTGGTGTGCTCATTGGTGGAATGATGCCGAGCACTTCTAACCCCATTTCCTTTTCCACTTCGTCACGAAACTTGAAGGAATCATTTAGGAAATGCAAGCCAATTGGAATAATCAGAAACAATGCAAGAGATACGACTAAACCGATACCGGCAATAATCAATCGCCGTGGTCCCGATGGAATGACCGGTAGCGCTGCTGGGTCAACAACTCGAAACTGCGTTCCCTGCTGGGTGCGCACCAAAGTAGTCTTTAAACCAGCCTCATCACGCGCCGCAAGAAGCTGCTGATAGCTCTCTCGAACGTTTTCATAATCACGCTTGATCTTAATCAGTTCCTGCTCCTTGAGTGGCATCACGTTGATGTTCTTTTCGAGACGCGCAATCAATGCACTCAATTCTTGGTTCTGCTTCTTAAGTGACTCAGTCTGGATATTAATTTCATTAATTTCACGGCGTAGTTTTCGAACTTCCGATGTACTACCACCGATGCTCGCACCGCTTTTTCCACCACCGCTCTTGATAGTCCTTTCGAGCGACTGAATTCGCTTTTTAGTGTTCACCACATCTGGATGGC
>CBDUGV010000061.1:0-18019 GCA_965366815.1 uncultured Bdellovibrionales bacterium
GAGGGCCATGTCGCCGTAGCGCGGCAAGCCCATTGCCTGGAAACCGCGGTCAACTGGCAAGACGACGCCGTTCATGCCGATTCCTGCCACTGGATTCAGCATGAGTTTGACCGGGCCGACGGCATCAGACATCGTGCCCCAGTTGCCGTCGGGATGCATTGAAGCAATGGCCCCACCACGTGGTTTCCAGGAACCATCCTCATTGACCAGCATGTCACGGTTCTGGTCACCAAGGTCGAAGCCGAAGGCCAGCGAATTGATCCGGTGTTTCATGCCGGGCTTGTACTGCGGCAGCAGTTGAGCCATGCCGACGCTGTACAGGTGCACGCCGGCCTTTCCAGCCGAGTATCCGGGAATTCCTGGCAAGGGGATGAGTCCCGCCATGGAACCGACAGTGATGATCGAGGACCAGTCGGATTCCAGCATGACTTTGCCGAGGACGTTGCAGGTCATCATCGTCGTTGCGAGGTTTTTGTCGACACAAGCCAGTTGCGCCTCGACGTCGCCGCCAAAGGGGTTCTGGCCGGGAGTGACAAACTCCGGTTTGTGGTTCCCACCAGCACAAGTGATGAGGCCATTGATCCGACCGTTCCATTTCTCGACGAGGGCATCGCGAAAACGGGCCAGGGAATCGAGATCGTTGGCCTGGAGTTCGTAGCCGACGATGTCTGGCCCTTCGCCTTCGGCGTTCAGTTCTGCCGCTCGCGCTTGTGCACGAGCCAAGTCCATGCTGGTGATCGCCACATTGCAGCCGCTGGCGCGCAGCGCCGCTGCAACTGTGGAGCCGAGTTTCCCTCGTCCCCCGGTGATCACGACGTTCGCATTTTCAATTTCCTTCACGGCAATTTCTCCAATAAGAGTGAAAGGGCGGAAGTGCCCAAGTGGTTGGGCAGGTGCCCAGGTTAGAAGCGCTCAACTCAATCATAGAGAGCAAAGCTGAGCGCTTCTAACCGGGTTTCAACTGAATGGGAATTGTCGTGCGGGAAGGAATAACCTTGTTGCTACTGCTGCAGTTGGAAGTGGATCACCCAACTACAGCATTGTTCTGTTTCAAACTACTCGATATCCGATTGGGAAGGTTAATCTCAGGAAAATGGTAGAATATACCAAATTCCTATCAACATCAAAGTCCGGTCTATACCCATAGGACTCTGAAATTACTGATAGATTTGTCTAGTCGGTGGTCTAGATAGTGGGAGTTGAGTCGATAGACAGAAGCCTAACTCGAGTAGCGCAGTGTTCTGATAAAACGCTTTGCTAGAGTTGCCTCTCTCATACACACCTAGAGCGATTGTAAGAGCAGTGCAAATGTTGCCAGCCCTTTCTTAAGGCGCTCAATTCCGAAGTGTTCGTCGGGGGCGTGCATATTGTCGCCGGGGAGTCCGAAGCCCATGAGGATTGGTTCACATTTCACTGCTTTGCTCATCTCGGCGATGACGGGTACGGAGCCGCCGCAGAGAATGAATTCGCAATCTGTTTCACAGACTTCGGCAATCGCCTTTGCGGCGGCTTGGACACCTGGGTGGGCAGTTGGCACGCGAACTGCGGGGCCACCGCCAGAGTGTACCTCTATCTCGGCTTCCATTCCTTCCGGGACCTTGGACTCGAAAAAATCTTTCACTGAAGCAATAATTTTCTTCGGGTCTTGGTTCGGTACTAGGCGACAAGAAACTTTTGCAACCACTTCGGCTGGGATTACCGTCTTTACCCCCTCGCCGAAGTAGCCTCCGCCGATTCCATTTATCTCCAGTGTTGGCCTGATTCCCGAACGCTCGAACGGCGAATATTGTTGTTCACCACCATTTGGCAGACCGCCCGCAACTCTCTCGTAGAGCTGCTTGTCGAAATCCAAACTGATGTTTGAGAGTTCTTCTTTGTCGGGCTCGATGACATCGTCGTAGAAACCCGGTATGGCGACGGATCCATCGGCGTTCCTCGCGCTCGCGAGCATTTCTACTATTGCATGCAAGGGATTGTAGGCGATGCCGCCATAAATACCAGAGTGCAGGTCGGTTCTTGAGCCGCGCAGTTTGATGGTCAAAAAAGTTGCGCCGCGAATTCCCAGCGTAACCGCGGGGCGCGTCATCGCCTCGATCCCCATATCCACTACCACGAAAAAATCGGTGGCAAGGTCTTCCAATTTACTTGGGAGGAGTTCGGCTAATCCCTGGCTGCCGGTCTCCTCTTCACCTTCAATGCAGAGCTTGATATTTACTGGCAGACTGCCGTCTCGCTCTAGTAAGGCGCGAATCGCACTAATGACATAAAAGCATTGTCCTTTGTTGTCTTGGGCCCCGCGCGCATAAATTTCCCCATCGCGGATGGTCGGCTCAAATGCCGGGCTCTGCCAAAGCTCGTCGTCGCCGGCGGGTTGTACGTCGTAATGGTTATAGATTAGTACCGTTGGCTTATCGGGTCCGGCTTTCATCCAGCTTGCGAGAAGTACTGGGTGAGACGATGTTTCCCATTGCTCGACTTCAAGTCCGATGCCTCTGATATATTGAGCAAGCCAAGTGGCGCAGTCTCGCATCTCGGCTTTGTGATCAGGTGAGGCGCTAATGCTTTTAAACCTGAGAAAGGTAAAAAAATCCTCGAGCAACTGCTGTTGATTCTTCTCAAAGTACGATTCAAACCAGTGTGCTTCGGGTATAGCCGCAGTCATGATCAACTTATCTCCAAACAGCTGTTTCGTTAACGGAACCTCGACTCAGCAAGGCACGTATTCTTTTATCTCTTAGAAGCAAGGCGCTGGCAATCTCGACTACTGCGTGGGCAATGGCCACCACTGTCAAACCTCGGTGTATGTGAAAAGCAATAGCATAGAAAGTGCATTCGAAGCTCTTACTAAGGCTCCAGAGCAGAAAGGATCGACCTTGGAGGTGCACGATGAACATGAGCAAAAAATTGCCGATGACTCCCCAAACCAGCCCAAACGAGGCAAGCCAGGTAAAGAGCACACCTCGAAACAGCAGTTCCTCTCCTGCTCCGGCAGTAATTGCGGTACCGCTCAAGGCGAAATAGCTCATGTCCTTTTGAGAATCTGAAACCTCTAGCAGCGTCTTGCGAAACTGCTTGAAGAAAAATGCCAGAAGTGACTGGAGAATGAAGCTCGCGGCAAAACAGAGCAGACCGAATGCAAAGCCGCGCAACACCATGCTCGTGGACCATCGCAAGCGAGGGTGGAACCCCAAAACAGAGCCGAGGAGATACGCTAAACCAGCAGCAACTGATAAAAAGATCAGCTGGTGAATAAGACTTTTTCGAAGTCGAACAATCATCAGTCCTGTATCAGGCCGGGTAACTGTTGTTGTAAAAGCGCCAACGCCTTCACATACGCAGCTCGTTTGAATCCCTTTACTTCTGCGAGAAAGCTCTTAGCTCCCATCCATTGGGTTTTATCAAATTCGATTGGCGGATGGAGCGAGAGGTTAATCTTTGCTTCCGGTTGAAGGCGCACGACAAAATACCACTGCTCTTGCCCATGAAAACCGCGGAAATACTCAGTTGAAGGCCAATCATAGCAAATGGTACAGGGGAGCTGTCCGAGCACCGAGACTTTGTTAGTTCCTATTTCTTCCTCGAGTTCTCTCATCATCGCCTGCTTAGGAGTTTCACCCTCATCAATACCACCTTGTGGGAGCTGCCAGCTTTGCCATTTGTCTGAACGCCGACAGGCGAGAATGTAGCCTTGATCATTTAAAACGACCACAGCGACATTCTTGCGATAGTACTTTTCGTCAGTTTGAGATTTCGACATATCTCGACTGTTCTGTACCTAGGCATCGACCAAAGTTTGTAAGCGAACCGGTAGCTCGGCGAGAGGTATATCGTCGTGTTGTTCTCCACGATCGAGGTCTTTGATACTCGCGCAGCTGCGATCAAGCTCATTCGATCCTGCGATAATTACAAAACTGATTCCCTTGCGATTAGCGTATTTAAGCTGCTTCGCCAGTTTGCTCGGCTCGGGATACATCTCCACCGCAGCTCCGGCTTTGCGAAGTTCGCTGGCAATCTTCATTACTTTGCCTTCACTTCCGGGGTCGAGCAGAGTAAGCAAGGCAGTCGCATTGGAGCTCTTGTCTGCAATCCTGCCTATTTCTTCAAGCACAGCGAGGGTACGATCCAGTCCAACTGAGCCGCCGACACCCGGAAGCTCTTGCTTCGTGTAAAGGCCTGCCAGGTTGTCGTAGCGACCCCCAGAGCAGATTGAGCCCATATCAGGTCGATCGCTTGACATCGTTTCGAATACTACGCCGGTGTAATAATCGAGACCTCTGGCGATTGATAAATCAAACATATAGTTCTCAGGTGAAATGACCTCAGACAATGCGATGTTCATTGCGCTCAAGCGATCTATGCCCGCAGTTCCGCTTTCACTCTCTTTGACAAACTCTCTCGCGGCACCTAGTAGAGCCGCCGCTTCGCTGTGCTCTTTCGAAAGATTGAGGAAAGCGAAAATCTTGTCTATTTGCTCGGATTGCAAATCTGCTTCGCGCTTGAGTTCTTCACGTACAACTTCTTCGCCAAGCTTTTCGAGTTTGTCGATAGCACGGAGTACGCTGGTCTGTTTCCCGTCCGCACCGCAGCAAGAAAGAAAACCGCCCAAGACTTGCCGGTGGTTAATGCGAATCTTGTGACCAATTTCTAATTGGGAAAAGATCGAATGAGCAATAGAAATGATTTCTGCGTCTGACATAGGCGCGGTGCTGCCGATAATGTCAAAGTCGCATTGAGTGAATTCGCGGTAGCGTCCGCGCTGCGGCTTTTCAGCCCGCCACACCGGAGCGATGTGATAGCGTCGAAATGGTGCGCCAAGCTGATTCATATGCATCGCGGCGAACCGGGCAAGCGGGACTGTGAGGTCAAATCGCAAGGCAACGTCTCGTCCACCTTGGTCTTCAAACCGATACAGTTGCTTATCTGTCTCGTCGCTGCCTTTGCCGAGAAGTATCTCAGTGTACTCCAACGCAGGCGTCTCGATTGGCACATAACCGAACTGGGTAAACACCTTTGAAATCTTTTCCAGCATTGCATGACGAGGAATCGCCAAAGATGGCAGTTGGTCACGAAAACCTTTTAGGACACGTGGTTGTATGAGCGACAAAGTAGGGCCTCCAGTTGGTTTGTCCGGTGAATTGACTAGTTCCAATCTAAGTTACTAGAACAATGAGAGAAAATACACTAAAGAATATAGCTGGCTAATCAAAAATTGGGCCGCACCGCAAATTCTCGCGCGCGAAGACCAATTACCCAGTCTAACAGCTGGTTTTGTTTAGCATTCTTATTGTATATATCCATGAGGAATGAAATAGGGAAGGGGAGTAGGCTCGATGCGGATGTTCGCGGTGCATACCAAAGCTCTATTTCGGGGCCCCTGCTTGTTTTAGAGAGCCTCACGGTAATCAATCTTTAATCTTTCTTTTAAACACTCTTTCTTTTTAAAGTCTTTTCCTTTGTCTACTGACCTGAGCGTCGAAAAATCTATTCTTGAAAACGGAGTGACGGTATTAGTTGACCGCGATCCTCGTTGGAATTCCGTCGCCTGTGCGGTGTGCGTTATCGGTGGTTTGCGCGGTGAAAAAGTCGAGGAGGTGGGAATCACGCACCTCGTTGAGCATGTATTGTTCAAGCGGACCAAACAGCGAGATACCTTATCTTTGGCGCAAGCACTCGATGATCTAGGCGGAGACGTGAATGGGTTCACCGACGCGGACTCGCTATGCCTTCATGCCGTCGTTCCGAAACAGCAGTTTCCAGAAGCCTTCGCTCTATTCTCAGAACTCTTGTTGGACTGTGATTTCAGTGAATCTGATTTGCGAGTAGAGAAGGATGTAATTCGGCAAGAGATAATCGAAGCGAGCGATGACCCCGAAGACGCGGTGTATCAATGCTTTGCCGAGCATTTTTGGCCCAACTCGATGTTGGCGCAACCCGTGTTTGGCACTGTACAGTCGCTTGAAACATTCACTGCGCATGACGTGCGCAAGAAATTAACTGCACTGCTTCAAGGCTCGCGAATTGTTGTGGGCATTGTCGGTGATGTCGACTCTGATGATTGCCTGGCATTAGTAGAAAAATATTTTTCTGCCTTACCCACTGGAAGTCGGGGAAGTTTTGAAACCCCAAGTCCGGCAGCGGGCACTGCTCGAGTGGTGAAGCAAGTCGAGCAAGTGCATGTAATTCTCGGTGCCCCTTGGCCAGCGCAACGCGATGAGAACTACTTTGCTGGAGAGTTAGTTTCGACAGTTCTCGGAGAAGGGATGTCGTCGCGTTTGTTTCAATTGTTACGAGAGAAACATGGTCTGGTGTACGATGTGGGCAGTGGCGTTGATACCTTTCCAGATGTTGCCGCATTAGAGGTGTCTGCCGTTGTTGAGCCGAAGAACCTTGGCCAGGCGCTTTCGTTACTCGTCGAAGAGTTGGAGAGGATTCGGACAAAGGGCGTCACCGACGATGAACTCCAGCGTGCAATTAGAATGACCGCCGCGTCTATCGAGATGGAAGTCGATAGTATTTCGAGTCGACTCTGGCGCGCCGTTGAGCAAGAAGTGCTGCACGGACGGTATCGCAGCCCAGCCGAGTCTGTGAGGGCTGTGCGCGCTGTCACTGCTGCACATGTGCAGCAGGTGATTGATCGGCATTTGCACCCAGGAAGGTTTTTACTTGCGCTTGCCGGTGATGTGGAGGAACTTGAAATAGAGCAGAGCGTTTTGGAGTGGTGTGCCGTAAAGCCTAGGTAACACGTCTGTTTTCTCGCTCCTCTTGACCTGTCGTTTGGTCAAGCTGTTGTTGGGGTGTCTTCGTTTCTTTGGGAGTCTTGTGGAACGGAAAATATTTATACTCGATACATCCGCCATCATGGCGCTCGTTCAGGATATCACTACATTTCGAGACTTTAGCGCCCCTGGATTTGCCGGTGTGCTTGGGGATAATGAAATAGTTATCCCGCGGGTAGTGCTCGATGAATTGACCACGCTACGCAAATCCCCCGGTGACCGCGGCAACATCGCGCTTGAAGCGGCCCGGCAATTGGAGCGATATTCAGCGCAGGGTTCCCTGCTCGATGGAGTTGAGACTGAGAAGGGTGGCACTATCCGCATAGCGATGCGCCCTTCGATCGACAAGATGAATGTGTGGGGTTTGCAGAAGGGAATCGCTGATCATCAGATTGTCGGAACCGCGATTGCCGTTGAGGACGAGGTCTATGGCGGCACACCGCCAAAGCACGGGGCGGGGGAGCAGTCACGAGTCGTTCTTATCACTCAGGATCGGATTCTGCGGGTTTTGGCGCGTAGCATCTATAATGTGGCAGCCGAAGAGCTCCAATCGGTTTGTGCACCAGACATAGATACTGACAATGGCCTACATATTCTTCAGCTTTCATCTGATGAACTCGACCAAGCAATCGCCAGCGGCGAGTTTGAATACTCGTCGGATTCGATAACAGCCAATGAGTTTTTCCATCTGGTAGATCGCGAAAATCCTTCAGTTCATTACGCGTATGGCATTTGTCGAGACCCTAGATCGGGAACAGTCGAAATTCTCGATCGCGCAAAGATTGATTATTTAAAAGTTGCTGGCGAGGTGAGTGGACGAAACGTTCGGCAGCGATTGTTTCTATGGGCCTTGATGGGTTGTGGCGACCCCGATCCTTTTAGTCCGAATGGTATTCGACTAATCACGGTTTCCGGGCCTGCAGGAAGTGGAAAGTCTTTTCTAACTCTGGCTGCGGCTTGGGAGCGATTGGAGCGCGGTCACTTCGAAAGAATTATTATCACTCGCCCGATGGTAGATGTCGGAACTTCAATGGGCTATCTCCCGGGCACGCTCGAAGAGAAGTTGCGGCCATGGGGTGGTCCGATCGAGGATAACCTCCGGGCGATTGTGCAGGTTCCTTCTCCGGATGAAGGGAGAAGCAGCAAGCGCGGTGTTCAGCGTTCGATGAAGCCATTTGATGCGAAAGCCTGGTTGGAGATGGAGAACCGACTCGAGCTAGTGCCGCTCACCTATATACGGGGACGAACCTTTCGTAAGTGTTTTGTCATATTGGAAGAAGCCCAGAACCTAGAGCGCGGTCCGCTTAAAGTTCTGCTGACGAGACTTGGCGAAGGCAGTATTGTCGTGGTTCTTGGAGACTCGAGCCAAATCGATAATCAATTTCTCAGTATGAGAAATAATGGCTTGATTCACGGAATTAATTCGTTTCGAACTTGGCCCCAGGCGGTACACGTGACGCTTGACGAGATAGTCAGAAGTGACATGGCCGAAGCCGCGAGCCAACGCCTCTAATTCCCTTGTGATTTACAGAGAAATAAAAATCTCAAACGGTCCCATTTTTCACAGTATTGCGTTATGCTGCGAATCGTAATTTTCGGCCGACCCGACACGTCTATGCCTTTCTGTCGGGGTGGAGAGTATGGTTTCAGAAAGGCTGGCAATTTTTTGGAGATAGCGAACAGATGCGATTTAGATCAGTTCTAGTAAGTTTTTTTGCATTGGCCACTTTGAGTGGGTGCGTGGTCGTCGACGATGGAACCGTAGGGGTAAGTAAAAGTTTCGGTAAGATATCTGATGATGCGCTCGGATCAGGAGCGTATGCGAATATTCCTTTGTTTCGCGAAATAGAAAAGTGGAACATTAAAACTCAGCGTCGAACGCTGGTGTTGCCCCTACCGTCAGCCGAAGGATTGATAATAAAATTGCAGGCGACTATTTTGTATCGCCCGACTGAGGTGGTCCGACTTCGCAAGGAAGTTGGGCGAGGATTTGTTGAAACAGTTCTCGACTCTACTGTCATAAATACCTTTAGGCAGGTAATTGGTCAGCAGCGGGTAGAGGAGCTGATTACCAATCAAGAGAAGATGACGACTTTGGCTGCAACGAAGCTCGAGCAGTCGCTCGGAGCTCGGGGAATTCTCGTTGAAGACCTGATGGTCACCGGACTTGAATTACCAGTTAAATTTAAAGACGCGATTGAACGAAAGCTTGGGCAGGAGCAGCGGGCCCTACAGAAGAAGTTCGAGCTCGATCAGGCCAAGAAAGACGCTGAAATCGAGGTGGCTTCAGCAAAGGGAACTGCACAAGCCCAGGAAATAATTCGGGCTACTCTTACGTCGAAGTATTTACAGTATTTGTGGATTAAGACGCTTAACAAGAATCCGAACGTCATTTATGTTTCCACAGAGGCTAACATGCCGGTATTTCGGACAATGCAGGACTCGAAGGAGCCGAAACCATTGAAAACGGATAGTAACAACGGATAGCAATCACCAACTGGAGCTATGCTAATGAATACCATGCGAGTGATTTTTATATCTCTGCTCACGCTTAGTTTGAGCGCTTGTGCCAAGCCGATTTCGGGTGCTGGGAAGGGCGCGCTACTTGGTGGCGCAGTCGGGGCTGGTGCTGGGGCAATTATCGGAAACCAGACTGGGAATGCTGGAGCTGGAACTGCGATCGGTGGTGGTATCGGAGCTGCTACCGGTGCTCTTATCGGAAACGCCGTAGACGGTCAGGATGTCGAGCGCGAACGCCTAGAAGAGCAGCAGCGACGTCAGCAAGAAGAGCTTGAGCGACAGCGTCGTGAGCTCGATGAGTTGCGTCGACAACGTCAGTATGACGGCGGTGGCGGCTATCGTGGGGGATCAGGTGCCACAGGTGGTGGTAGCGGTGGATCCTACGACGATGGGTATCGTAGGTACTAAAACCACACCTCTTGTACTGATGGGGCGGCGGCTGTAGTTCGGCCGCCGACTCCTTGCCTGATATTCTCCACCAGTTGTTCTTGTTTTATTTTCCTTCGTCTACCTTCCGCTTTCCGCGTATCCAGACTACTTCTCGCAAGCTGCAAGATGTGCCCGATTGTCCCCAGGCAATACCCGGCTTTGGGTGTCTCTATCAGACTCCTTGTGGTGACGAATTTTCTTGATAGTTTCTTTCGTATCGTTGATCGCTTTCTTACAGACAGTTTTGCAGACACGCCACTGGGCAAGCACAGTCTCGGCAAGCTGGGCGTTGTCATAGGACGCCTCTATTTCTCTGGTCTGTCGGCGATTTAACCAGCAGATAAAGCTGACACAGCCGAAAAATAGCCCTATGGCGCCCACAAAGAGCTTTACGCACAACGAGGATAACATCTGTAGATCTCCTAAGCTTTCTCTCGTGTAAGCACGATTCTAAGCTTTGGCAAGGTGGGGGCTCTACTTTTTATTGGCTGCGAGCTTGAGTTCTGCCGCTTCGAACTGTTTTTTCTTTTTAAGCACTTCGGCCTGCAGGTTCCTCGACATGGACAGCACCGTATTTACGTAGGATTTTGAACGGTTGTAGTGCCAGACAACTGCGGCTCGTTCCTTAATCGTCTGTGTCTCACTGGTCCAGCCGTGATTTTTTAGAAATCGAGCAACTGAAAATATCGCATCTGGTGGGTTGAACAAATCAATCACGCCATCATTGTCTCCGTCGGCACCATGCAGCTCGACGTTGCCGGGTAGAAACTGCGGGAGTCCCAATGCTCCGGCCGGAGAACCTTTTACATCCATGGGATGCACTTGTAAGCGATCGGCTAGTTCCAGCGCGGCGACTGTATGGGGTAAGAACGTTTCCTCCAGCCACTGCGCCCGCTTCTCGACATCGGCTTGAGTGATCTCCTTATTCCTTGCGTAGCGCACAATGTAATTGTTTTCGACATTGCCAGGCTCTGAAGCAGAAGCGAGTCGTGCGAGGCGGTAGAAAACGGAAGAGCGGCCGGTAAATCTTCCACATTTACTCTCGATTTGGATAACTGAGAGAATAACTTCCTGTGGAACGCCAAACCGCTGCTCGGCTTCCTGAAACCAGTCGAAATAGGCTTCGTGGAATTTGAGCGCATTTTTTCGTGCACGCCGGGTGTTATGCCGGCGATACATGGAACGAGGCTCTCTTGGCTGAACGGCAAAGTAAAGCGGACGACGCAATGGCATCCGCTCGTCTTCTAAAATTGCCCTCAGTCGTGCCGGTTCGGCTCCCGCTTCGACCATGCGCTCGTAGAGATGTTGCCAACCTCGGAGTGGCCCGGCCTCTTTTTCCTTTTGGCTGAGCGTCGTCCTTCGTGCGGTGACGAGCTGCTTTTTCGAAAGTTTCTGTGATGCCAGCGGTATAGAGAGTAGTTGAGGCTCGCCGGCGAGTGAAGATGTCGGCGAGGAGATGAGTAGCAATGAACTTCCCGCTAGAACGGCGATTCGGCCATGCACCTTTGAAAGGCTGACCAGCTTCGAACCAATTTCGACTAAAAACCTCATCGTACTAAGTCTCGAGAATGTATAAGGCTACTACTAGAATTATAGCTCGACACAAGAATACCGTCGATTACTATTTTAGATGTATATCGTCGGGAAGTTGATTCGACTTAAAGTTTGAAGCGCATCTATCTCGTCACTTAGGTGTTGAGATATTTAAGTGAGTAGGGATCGTCAAAGCGATTTTCGTTCAGAAGGTCACGCAGATGTTGCATGCTCTGTTCAAGTGACCATACCGGTTTGAAATCCAAGATTTTCTCGATCTTGCTACAGCTCAACCGGTAATCAACCAAATCAGGTTCCATTTCAAGGATATTGATTTTAGTGTCGGGCACCAGTGTTTTAACCAAATTGGCGAGTTGGTTAATCTGAATGTTCTGATCAGATGCGCCTACATTAAAAATCTCGCCGCTCACAAGATTCGGATGTGCCTTGAGACAGGCCAGGAAAGACCGAGCTGCGTCATCAACGTGGATTTGGGCACGCCATTGCTCGCCGCTTTCTACGGTAATTTCTTTCTGACAAACCGCGTCGCGTATCATCGTGTTTGCGACGAGATCAAAGCGCATTCGGGGCGAAAAACCATGGCAGGTTGCGAGGCGCAGCGCACTTGGATGAAATCCCGTTCTCTTAGTGCGAATGACTCGCTCTTCCATCCTCAGTTTGAGCCGCGAATAGAGGCTCACTGGCTCTGGTATGCTTGTTTCATACATGACGCCGGCTTGTATGCCATACACACTGTTAGTCGAGGCGAAGATGAAGCGCTCAGCGCCATGCTCCACTGCGGCGTCTAATACAACAGTCGAAGCCAGGAAATTAGTGTTGCGCGTATCGACCCAATGGCTATCGGCAACCCGGTGTCCAACCAATGCAGCCAAAAGAATAACGGCATTGGCACCCTCAGTCGCAGCTGCAACAGCTCGGGTGTCGCAGATGTCTGCCTCAATAATCTCAAGTCGATCCGAATTGAGGTGGGAGAGGCCGGCAGAGCCAAACATGAAGTTGTCGAACACTCGAACGTAATACCCTTCATTGAGAAGGTGTGGCACTAGGCAGGACCCTATATACCCCGCTCCCCCAAATACCAGGACTGTATCGCCGTCAGTCATTCATTAATCCATCTATGGTGTGCAAGTGATTCATGCGACTAAGAGGTGGGTTTGACCTTGGTTCCCTCTACGCTGTCCTCGATGGTATAACCTAAGGCCGTAATTTTATCACGTAAGGTATCTGCTTCTTGCCAATTCTTGCTGGCTCGCGCCTCATCTCGTTGCTGAGCGAGGCTCAGTACTTCCGCTGGCACGGCTACCTCATGCCAGTCGGCAATTCCCAGACCCAGTATGGCATCGAATTGCTCGAGCAAGAATAGGCGCTCGGCCACCGCTATTGTCTTGTTGCCAATCGTTTGATGGAGCACTGCTAGGGCATTCGGAATGGCTAAATCATTGAGACATTCGGTTTCAAACGCACTTTTGAGGGCAAGGGCCTCGTCGGAGGCTTGGTTCCAGAAGTCACTTGGAGAAAGTGCTGAGCTACATTCTTTGCGAAGGTCGAGAACGGCTGATTTTAGTTTTTTCAGTGAGTTCGCAGCGTTGCCAAGTGCTTCCCAGCTCCAGGCGAGTTCGTTTCGATAGCGCCCTGAGAGGCAAAAGAGACGATAAGCTACGGGATCGAAACCTTTCTCTATCAGGGTATCTACCGTAATAAACCCGCCGCTTGACTTCGACATCTTGTCTTTGTTCATGACGAGGAATCCGCCGTGCATCCAGACACGCGAGAATTGCTTGCCGGTGGCACCTTCACTTTGGGCAATTTCGTTCGTGTGATGGACTGGAATATGATCAATGCCTCCGCAGTGGATGTCGAAGGTTTCCCCCAAATAGTGCATTGCCATCGCACTACATTCGATGTGCCAACCCGGATACCCACGACCCCATGGCGAGTCCCATTGTAGCTCTTGATCATTGAATTTGGATTGTGTGAACCAAAGAGCAAAGTCCATCGGATTTCTTTTATTCTCATCTACTTCTATCCGGGCACCAGCCTGGAGTTGTTCGAGATCGAGCTTAGCCAGTTGGCCGTAGTCCTCAAACGTAGCGACATCAAAATACACATTGCCGGCGGCCTTGTAGGCGACTCCCTTTGCTTCGAGTCTCTGAATAAGCTCAATCATTTGCTGAATGTGGTCGGTTGCCTTGCAGACAATAGTGGGCCGGGTGATACGAAGTTTCTCTGAGTGGTCAAAGAATACATCGGTGTAATACTGGGCAATTTCTTCTGACTTTTTGCCTTCACGCCGAGCAGCAACCGCCATCTTATCTTCGCCGTCGTCGGCATCTGAAACCAGGTGGCCGACGTCGGTGATGTTCATTACATGCTGGACGCGGTGCCCGGCATATCGCAGGGTGCGAACCAACAGGTCTTCGAAGATGTATGAACGCATATTCCCTATATGAGGGTAGTTGTAGACCGTCGGGCCACAGCAATAAAGGCGCACGGCATCCGAGTCTATCGGCTCAAATACTTCGATGCTTCGCGACAACGTATTGTAGAGGCGAACTTCTAAGACAGTGTTTTCTTTGCCCATAACTTACTTTAAGGTCTCTAGTGCATTACGGAGAATTTGATGTCCCGCAGTATTTTTCAATGTGAGCAGTGACTCGGGGTGAAACTGTACTCCAGCGATTGGCAAGGTCTTGTGCTCGACTGCCATGGGAATGCACTCTTGCGTGCCATCTTCATCGAGGCGCATTGTGTAGGCAGTCACTTCAAGGTCTTCGGGTATGCTATCCCGGACTAGATATAAGCTATGGTATCGCCCTGCTTCAAACTCTTTTGCAACGCCAGCAAACAACTTCGTTTCTTCGTGCGTAACGAGTGAAGGTTTCCCATGGACAGGCAAGGGTAACTGCCCAATCGTCGCACCGAAGTGCTGCCCGATGCCTTGGTGGCCGAGGCAGACGCCAAAAGTGGGAAGGTTTCGTTCTACTAATGTTCCGACCAAATCCGGGACACCAAACTCCTGCGGCGTGCCGGGCCCTGGTGAGAGCAGAACAAAATCGGGCGAAATCTCATCTAGGGCATTGAGTGGGAACCCTGAGCGCAAGGTAATCACCTCGCATCCTAGCTCGCGAATATATGCCGCGAGATTGTGGACGAAGCTGTCCCGACAATCTACGAGCAGCACTTTTCGAGTTTTCGCCAGAGGTTGGACGCGGGGAGCCTTGGATAAAGCTACTTCAGTTTTTTCATTTCGCAAATCGGAGAGCGCTTTCAGAAAAGCCGCAGCCTTTGTTCGTGTCTCTTCCTCTTCCGCAATCGGATCTGAATCGTATAGGAGAGTCGCCCCGGCCCGAACTGTAGCTCGTCCATCCTTCAGATGTGCTGTGCGCAGAGTAATACCGGTGTTCAGGTTCCCGCTGAACGATAGAAAGCCTATTGCTCCAGAATACCAGGCTCGAGGAGAGTTTTCGAAATCCTCGATGGCCTGTAGGGCGGCTGGTTTCGGTGCTCCTGTCACTGTGCAGGCCCACATGTGGGTTTGGAAGGCATCAAGTGCATCACAATCTGGTAGCAGCGTGCCCTCGAGATGATCGACGGTGTGGATTAAATGCGAATAGAATTCGAGCTGCCGACGGCCGATAATTTTGACACTGCCAGGCTCACAGACACGAGCCATGTCGTTGCGATCTACATCGGTGCACATGGTTAGCTCCGATTCGTCTTTTTGCGAATTGAGCAACTCTCTTACCCGATCTGCGTCTTCGAGCGCAGTTTTCCCCCGTGGAACAGTGCCAGCGATTGGACAGGTTTCGTATCTTCTTCCCGTGACTCTGGTGTAGATCTCCGGCGAGGCGCCGATCAGCTGTTCGTTCCCGAATTGTATCAGGAACATATAGGGGCTGGGATTTACTTTCGCGAGGCGCCGAAACAGTTCGGTCGGTTTCCCGTCAAACCGCGTGCTAAAGGCTTGCGAGATGACGACTTCGAAGTAGTCGCCCCGTTTGGTGCCCTCAATAATCTGCGCCACTTTTTTACTGAACTCACCACTCTGGTGGTCAGATTCGATCTCTTCACTGCCCGAGCCAGCTTGCGGCTCGAACTGCACTCCACCCCCACTGAGCCTATCTGTTGGCCCCTCTGGCGTCTCGATCGAATAACTTATCCGCGAAGCGACTTCTTGTTTGCGGTCGACTAGAAACATCTCGAGCGGAAGAAAAAGATGGCAATCTGCTTGTGAGCCATCACGCGTATGTCGAGCCACAATGTCTTCGAACTGCATGACGAGATCATAGCCAAAGGCACCATAGAGCCCGAGGTTTCCGGCCGTCGGATCTTCACAGGCAAAGAGCTCATTGAGAGCCCGTAGCACAGAAAAGACAGAAGGCTGCCGTGAGCGTTCTTCCTCGGTGAAATACTCAGGAAAAGGCTTAATGAGCGCTTCGATGCCGTCGGCCGAGCCCGCTACTGTTGCGACGTGAGGGTGTTGTTCCAATACCGGCTGAATGAGGCCAAGCAGTGCCTTGCCCTGATCGTTGAGGCTGTGGATCTTGCACTCTCTGCCATAGGTGCAAATTTCCAATGCCGGATTAATGAAGCCGATATCCCAGCGGGAATGCCGACCAGGGTAATCAAAGCCACTGGAGAAAATAGCTCCTTTTTGATGGTTGATTTTGCTAAACACGGGATCTAGGGCTCCATCAAGGGCAATTTTTTCCTCTTTGAAGGCGATTTCTAGACCGCTTTTTGTCTTAAAATTCTTGGTCACTGGGTCCGTTTTGAGTTAAACCACTAATATTACTTGATAATTTTGATACAACAAATCGCTCGATGCTGACATCATAATTAAGAAGCTATTCCCTACGTATCTGAGCGATTGTTCGCTGAGAGTAGAGGAAGGAATAGGGCAGCTAAAACACCGTTACTCGAGTTCGATTTGCAGAATATCAATGTTTATCGAAATTGCGAGACAACAGCCAGTTAAGCTGGATGTTTTTTCTGCCGATACAACAACATAGCTATTTTTTTGGGTGTAAAAAGGTGTCGGAGTCCCAAGATAAAATAACACAAGCGAGTGGCCGTCGGCCTTCCGAGGTCAGCGATCTCTTTAACGGCAAGGATCCTTCATTAAGCGATCCAGAACGCTGTCAGGTCGTATTGCGTCAACTCAACGAGGGCGGGGAATTCTCTCGCACGGTAAAGTGTAGCCCGGGCTCGATTACAGTTCTTCCCTCCGGTCGTCAGGCCAAGAAATATGAAGCGTTTCGCCAGGCATTACTGGGCAAGACTGTAGAAAACAATGTCTCGATACGCCTCGGGTCTTACAACCTGCATGCTTCTGAGATTCACACGGTTGGCAACAACGAGGTCGTTGAGCCGGGAACAACGGTGCGAGACATGTTAAATCGCGCCGGTGTGAACGAGGAGTCACATGAAGGATTAGCGTCCGCCGTTGGGCTGACAAAGATGCTGGACGAGCTTACAGAAAATCTCGAACCAAGTGTCGTAACTCGTTTGGCGATAACCTGTGCGTTTTGTTCCCGTTGTAGAATTGTCTTTGTCGATGCCCCGTTTGCCGATGTTGGTATGGAATGGGTCCCGGCTCTGGCAAATTTCATGTTGCAGTCGGTTGTCAGCAGCAATCGAATTATCATTGTGACGGGAATTGAGCGAATGCCGCGGATATGGAAATCAAGCCCGTTTGTTGAAACTGCGGGAGTCGAGGTTGGTACCCGAGACGGAGACTCTCAGATCGTAGAAGAGACAATGGGCTATCTGCGTAAGATTCGCCACTTGATAGGCACTGCGCATTCGGCCGAAGATACTATTTTTACTTATCCGCAGCGTATCTTTCGCAGTCGAACACCATCGAGCGTTGGACTGCGAGCAGAGGCGATAGAAAATCCCAACTGTGATTTTCAGGAAGAAATGGCCAGTCCTCAAGTAGAGAGTGGCCCGGCTTTTGATCAAATCGAACAAGAAGAACTTCAAGTTGCGGTGGTTCATCGCAGTTATCCGAAGATGCCTCGCATCGACAAAAGTAAGAAAAAGGAAAAAGCAGAGGCAAAGCAAAGTGCGAGTCTTACTCGGGTGAGCAAGCTGCATCGCCTGCGAAATGCCTCCACGGTGCGCCGCTTGCGCGGGGCGATCTCTCGACGTGCCTCTGATAAGGCAGGCCTTACGGGAACGTCGGCCTATCGAGTTGAAAGAGAGCGAGAGCTGCGAGAACGCCGACGTGAATTGCAAATCATGTTGCTCGCGATGATTATGGCAATTACCGTTCTACTTCTGCTGAACTGGGTGTAGCCTGCTGTCTCGGGCAGAAAACAGAATCAGCCACAAGCTTCTCTATATTCTTATTTAATTCTTCGACATGTGCTGAACTCGTCACTGCCAGCAATTGGCTCCCACTGCTACGGCGGATGCTGCTAAATCGAGGTGCTGCGCTTGGTTCATTTGGCGCTCCTGCCGCTTGCCCCTGGGCAACCTCTTGTCCAATTCGCAGTTCTACCTCCTCCTCTCCGATAGAGACGGTCAATTGAAGCGAGGTGCTATTGGCTAGATGTTTTTGAAAATCTGCCTCCTGCAACCTTGTATAGGTAAGGACTTTGAAGGTGTGCAGTGCTTCGATCAGTTTTTCAGAATCGAGCTGAGTTGTCGTCTCGCAGGGATACTGCAAAGGGTCCTTGCCGCTGAGAGTGAGCGTTGCCTTCGTTATCGTATCTACGGCCGTGTCGACAAACGGT
>CBDUGV010000062.1:0-17967 GCA_965366815.1 uncultured Bdellovibrionales bacterium
CCAGTCACGAAGAGTGCGAAGGGTTGGGTCAGACCAAGTGAGTAGCGAAGCGCGATCGAACACGCTTTCGTCGCACGAAGTGTTTGAGCTGTTCCGAGCTGCTGGATATACTCCGTTGCAGCCCGTACCGCTTCAGCGACGAGATAGAAGCGGTAGAGTTCGGCATTGCCAACCGCTGGTAACAACTGATTGTAACGCCGCTCAATTTCACGTGCGAGATAGCCCGCATCGTACAACTCCAGATCCACAGCTAATGATGCGAGATCGGCCAGCACATCTTGTTGCCGAACATCGCGTGGCGCGCGATGAAAAATTGAGACGGATCGAGCTTCCTGGCTCAATGGCTCAATGGACATACAGTGCGCACGCAGTGCCCCGTGCGCATCGACAAAAAACCCCTCGCGGACGCGGTCTTCCAGTAGGCCGCGGTTGCGAGAGATACTCTCGCGGAGAAAATGAGCCGCTTCCGTTAGTGCAAGTTGCGAAAAAGGATCTAGATAACCCGCATATTCCTGCGAGAATTCAGAGAGGCGCTCGAGGATAGTATGTTGCAGTATCGCAACCCCCTCGGCCGGTTCGCTCGCATATATGCGACGAGCTCGTTTCATTCTGCGAGTGTGGAATCGTGTTACCTGCGAAAGCAATGATTGCAACTGATCGAGCTGGAGCTCACCATTATCCAACAAATAGTCGGAGAGTTTTGACTTGTCTGGAATGCGTCGCATGACGATCGCCACTTCATCAGCATGTTCGGGCGCGACAGCGGGCCGCAGATCGGAGCCTCGATATTCGGTGATCCAATGTGGCTCATCTTCAATCCAGCGAAGGAGACGAAGACCGAGATATAAGTCAGGTGCAAGTTCCCGATTGTCGAGCACCTCTTCACAGGCGATGGCCCAGCGTTGTCCAAAGGAAAGCGTTCTATTCGGCGTATTCGACTTTAGAAATTTGTATACAATGCTCTCGCCGAAAACGAGAAGTGACTGTGAGGTTTCAACGATGCGTTCTTTGCGAAAGTCTTCCGGGTAGAACCAGGCAACATCAAGCCAATCCGCCAACGAAAGGGCATCAGTTCCGGTTGATTGCTTACCAGCGGCCCCAGAGTTTTGTGGGCTTCTCTGCTCTTGCATTGTTGCTGCGGTGGAGGATGCTCTATCGCCGATACCTTCCTCCTCGATCGGAAAACTTCGAACGGCTGATTTCATCAGAAAACCCTACGATTAAAGTGTGTTTTTCTTAAACCTTTTCTAACTACGCTTCTCGTACTTAGCAGTCTGGATATAACCGCTTGCTTGCACTGTACAATATCCTAGATTGAGAATTCCCACATTAAAAAATTTTGTTATCATACTAGGCTGCTTGCTTGAGGAGCTTGTGTTGTTTATCAATTTACTCAGAAAAACATCTAACTACGTACCTCCGCTCTTAGTTTTATTAGGCGTAACAATTGGGCTGACTCCTGGCGCAGTGGCCTACGAAACTAGTTTTGCGACGGATTGCCGTGCCTTTGACGACGGACTACGGGTGTCTTTTTTGAATGTCGGCCAAGGGTCATCTACGCTCATTCGCTGTCCTGATGGGCGCAGCCAACTGCTGATTGATGCAGGTAGCAGTGACAATCTCTATCCGGGCGGTGAGGCATTGTTTCAGGACTCGTTTCTGGCTCGCATGGAAGGTGATACGACCCTTGAACATGCGCTCTTGAGTCACCCGGATCCCGATCATCTTCAAGGTTTTAAGTTCCTTAGCGAACGAGTTCGACATGGGAAGCTTCGAATTGAGAATTACTACGACAATGGCGCTGACCATGCCGATTCGTCTATAGAGGAAGACACTCGTGCAGAGCTGCAGCGGCAAAAGACGCGCTATCGCAATCTTTCCCAAACCCCGATATCCTCTATCCCACTCTGTCAAAAGAGCTCTATCGCGTTTGAGACCTTTCTCCCCGACGCAGAAACTGCTGAAAATCTCGGATGTCCTACCAATTTGAACGACTGCTCAATCGTTGGTCGTATTGCATATCAAGGAGTTCGCTTCTTGCTACTTAGTGATACAACACTGCGGTGGGAAGCAATTAGCATCAAAAAAGGCGCTCCAGCACTTAGTCGAGAGGCTGAGATCATTGGCGTAGGGCATCATGCATCCCTCTCAACCAGCAATCGGCTGCTGAAGACCGTTCAGCCATCGATTGCTGCGATCAGTGTCGGTCAACCTCGGACAGGAAGCACCGAAACGTACTGCTATCCTCGCCCTGGCGTGATTCGGCGATTGAAGCGATCGCTAAAACAGTCTAGGTATGGTGCCGCTCTCCCGCGTGCTCGTATCGAAAGCTGCGAGCCTAGGAAAGGAAAACGAATTTGGAAGACCGAAACGGTCCCGATGTCGATTTGGTCAACAGCCGACATGGGCACCGTAGATATGTATGCAAAAGATGGGGCGGTTTGTATAAGAAGCGAGTATTTGAGCAACGCTCTCATCTTTAGATTTTAATATGCGACTTTGGCAAGCAACGTGGGACCCGAATGGCCAGCTACTGCTCTGGGGAGAAACCGCACGTCTCGAGCATACGGACCAACAGGATCGCCCTGAAGCGAGTGATGCGGTACCGCTTCATCCCCATGCTTGCTCTGTCCCCCAACTTCGCAAGGATCTCGAAGTGTTCGACATACCTGATGCGGTCGAACACGAACTGTTGATAAGCATTCCCAGCACAGACGAAGGGCCCATTCACTCACCTGGTCTCTTGGTCGAAACGCAGAACCCCTCCAACACACCGCCTGAACTTCGCGTCTGGCGTGTTCCCGCGCTGCGATTTGCGGCAAGAGACGCGGTAAATCTTCTCACCTATCGACCGCCGTCAACCCCAGTCGGTTTGAAGATGGATGACTCATTCTGCTTCTGGCGTGAGGCCAGCAAGCTACTACTCGAATTGCTTACCCGTGGTCGATTCCTTCCCGGTATCGCAAGAAACAACTCTGACTGGCATGCCCGGTGGCATCTCGTTCCATCGGAATCAAAAGATCACGACCGGCTCACGGTGCTTGCTCATGGGATGCCACCAATCTGTCGGGCGGTCCAATCCAACGACGGCGAGGTAATAGCGGAACCGAGTCAACTACTAGAATCATTTCTGACCATTTGCTCGGACGCACTCATTCGAGTCTTCCTTTCTCGCTTTTCGTTGCTCCAGGGCATCGATCAGACTGAGATCATCGGAAAATATGGGGTCCAAGTGAGTTGGCTCAACGCTCTTGATTCAGAAGAAACGTCATTGAAGGGGCCAGAACATCAACTGCTGACCTTTGAGCAACGGCTCTACAAATGGTCCAGCCGTGTCTTGCCAAGAACACAAGCAAAAGAAGTACGCACGTGTTTTCAACTGATAGCCCCTGAAGCCAGAACCGATAAGATGAGTTCGGACGAGCCGCCCTCTTGGTCGGTTCGCTTAATGCTTCAGTCGCGGGAGCATCCGAGTGAAATGATCGACGCTGCTCAGCTTTGGCAAGGCGAGCTCGGGTTTCTTAAGCACGCAGACACTCGAATCGCCGATCTTGAGGAACAACTGCTCAGAGACTTAGGCAAAGCAGTAAAGGTCTTCCCCGCTCTTCGACCTGCGCTCAATGATCTGCAACCTACGGCTGCCACACTGAGCGTCGACGAGGCCTATCAATTTCTCAAGGAAACTTCGAAACTGCTCGAGGAACTTGATTTCGGCGTCCTCCTTCCAAACTGGTGGGACACCCCTTCAACGCAAGTAGGACTTGCACTCGACGTAAGCTCAGATACGCTCGATTCGTCATCGGTGCAGAACTGGGGCTTTCTCTCGAGCCAGCAGCTGTTGAATTGCTCATGGGCGATTTCCATGGGTGGAAAGAACTTGAGCTTAGAAGAATTTGAAAAGCTGACCCAGCAATCGACCCCGCTGGTACAAGTCGACGGACAATGGATCGAGTTGCAACCGGACCGTATCGCTGCAACGCGATCCTTCCTCGCGCGGCAGCAAGACGGGGCCGCCATGACGCTGCTCGAGACGCTGCGGTTCGGACTGGGTGTGCAAGATACGGGAGATTTACTTCCCGTCGTTTCGTTTAATGCCTCGGGGTGGATCGAACAACTGCTCGATGCGACGAACGAGTCTTTGCCGAATATTGAGCCGCCAAAGGGGTTTACTGGCGAACTTCGGCCCTACCAAAAGGACGGACTTGCTTGGATGACCTTCCTCTCCGGCATAGGGGTCGGTGGGTGCCTCGCCGATGACATGGGTCTTGGGAAGACGATCCAGTTTCTTGTGCTCGTCCTTCTAGAGCTCGAACAAGCCAGAGCACTCAACCGCGGAAAGCCGGATCCCTCTTTGTTGATTGTTCCAATGTCGACACTCGACAACTGGGAGCAAGAATCACGCAAATTCACGCCTGAACTCAATATCTACTTGCATCACGGACCGAACCGACTCAACGGCAAAGAGTTCCACGAGATGGTCGAGACCCATCACATCATTGCAACAACCTACTCTCTAGCGTTTCGCGATGAGAAATTGCTCGCGAGCGTGCAATGGGGACGCATCGCACTCGATGAAGCCCAGAACATTAAGAATCAAGACGCGAAACAAACCAAGTCAATCCGCGCCCTCGGTCGAAAATCTATGACCGGAGTTGACATGATGCGCAATTGTCATCGACTCGCTCTCACCGGAACGCCACTGGAAAACCATCTCGACGAACTCTGGTCGATATTTGATTTCCTCAATCCAGGAATTCTTGGAACCATCAAGGAATTTCGAAGCCGATTTGCCGTTCCGATAGAGCGCTATCGCAACAACGAGGCTGCAGAGGCTCTCTCTCGATTAATTCAACCGTTCACACTTCGCCGACTGAAAAGCGATCCGAAAATCATCTCTGATCTACCAGAGAAGATCGAAATGGAAGTGATGACAAGCCTAACCGAGGAGCAAGCGCTACTCTATCGAACAGTATTGCAGGATATGCTGCCTCAAGTTGAATCCGCACAAGGGATCCATCGCAAGGGACTTGTGTTAGCGACAATTACTCGCTTGAAACAAATCTGCGATCACCCGACATTGTTCTTGAAAGACACAGCTCCCCTACAAGGCCGTTCGGGTAAACTCGCTCGACTCGAGGAGTTACTCGAAGTGGTACTTGCGGAAGGGGACCGAGTGCTTATTTTCACCCAGTATGCCCAGATGGGGCACCTCCTTAAACCCTATCTTCAAGAACGATTTGACCAAGAGGTTTTGTTCCTCCACGGCTCGCTCTCGAAAAGTGCGAGAGATGGTGTTATCACGAAGTTCCGCAAGGAAAATGGTCCGGCGATTTTCCTTCTCTCATTGAAAGCTGGCGGCTTCGGACTGAATTTAACCGAGGCGAACCAAGTCATTCACTACGATCAGTGGTGGAATCCAGCGGTGCAGGAGCAAGCAACGGATCGAGCCTATCGAATTGGGCAAAAACGTGCGGTGCAAGTTCGAACTTTTGTTTCAGCAGGAACCCTCGAGGAACGGATTAACGCAATGTTGCAGCACAAACGCGAGCTGGCAGCACAAGTCGTTGGATCGACAAAAAGTGTCGTCACGCAAATGTCGATGGACGAGTTGAAGAACCTTTTATCCTTTACGGGTAAGGAACAACCAGAAGAGGAGGAGCTATGAGTTCAGAACAAACCGCAAGTGGTGCCTGGTGTTCGGAACGACTGCGCGCCGTATTTCATTCGCTTCTGCTCGATGAGCACGAAGCTGATGCCTCTGAGCTTGTAAAGAAAAAGAAAGTATTGGACTTTCTCGTACAACCCGGTCAGGTCAGTGCGAAGATAGAGCAAGAAACGACGCGACCTGAACGAGTAGTCATTCGATTCCCCACTCTTACCGACGAACACTGGGACAAAGTATACTCACAGCTTGCCGACAGTGCTTATTTCCTGGCGAAGCTTCTTGCGGGCGAGTTTCCCAAAGAGATTGAAGACGTCCTTTCACAAGCTAATGTGCAGCTATTTCCAAACTCAAGTGATGAGCTCGAGCTTTGGCTGAACAGTGAGAAAATCACTGAACCGAGCTTGTCTCTTTCGGCACTCCTGCTGCGATTGCTTGCGGCAATTGATCAGGATCCTTTCTCACTGTTTACTATTCTGGGGCGCGGGAGAGAAGAAACGCTGGCAGAACTCCGTCGGCTCCGCCTCCAGCGTCGAGAATCAACTGATGGATACCGTTCAATTGCTGGCAAAAAAGTCGAATACCAGCCGGCCCCGCCGCTCGCGGCAAGCTTAGAGCGTTTTTGGTCGTTCGACCCCAGTGTCACAGAGTTAGAGTATACGATTAAGGCAGATGAGCTGCCCGCTTCGATCTTGAAACGACTCGACCCGATGCCATTGGGTGGCTTGGAAGACCGAATCGACTACTTGGTCGAAGAAGCGTATGCCCGCATTGCCCGACTGGCGCAGAGTTACGGCTTGGGCTTGTAGCGGCCACGAACCCCTGGAACCTTAGTCTCGAATTCTCGCCATGAAGCGCTTCCAGGAAGCTTCTGTTTCAAACACGAGATTGAGTCTTCGCCGACCTTGTGTATCAAAGCTCATGGCGACCTCTTCCAGATCCAGCAGATTCGCCACTTTATCTCTCTGGCGGCTTAGACGGGCCAGCTCTCTCTCTTCCTCGTCACTCAACTCCTCTTCTTCACTGCCTTCGAGGTGTCGCGCTATCTTTTTCTCTAAGGCATGCACGGACAATCCTTGGTTGACCGCCCTTTTGGCGAACCGACACTGCTCTGTAGGTTCATCGAGCATCAAAAGGGCTCGACCATGTCCTGCCGAAAGCTGATTTTCGGCAATCAGTTCAACAATTCTCGGATCGAGTTGCAACAAACGAAGTGCATTGGAAATAGTACTTCGATTCTTACCAACCGCTTCGGCGATCTCTCGCTGCGTCAGAGAGAATTCGTTGGAGAGACGCTGAAAGGCACGAGCTTCTTCAATCGCATTTAAATTCTCGCGCTGAGCATTCTCAACAATGGCCGCTTCAAGCGTTTCTCGATCATCAAGTTGCACGATGAGAGATGGTACCACCGTGAGGCCGGCCAATCTCGCTGCGCGCAATCTGCGCTCTCCAGCGATTAATTCGAACGACTCCTCCCTATCTTCGTCTGGGTCGATGATTCGAACGAGGATCGGTTGGAGCACGCCTTTGGAGGTGATAGAACTGGCCAGCGCTTCAAGTTCACGTTCGTTCGTAACCTGACGAATTTGATAGGAGCTAAAAGCAATCTCTTCAATTGGCAGTTGCTGCACGCGCGCGCCAGATTCAGCTTGAGTCGAAGTCTCAGCAGCGGGGCTCGTCGAGGAGTTTGTAGCTCGATTTGCTTTCGTTGATGAATCTGCTGCAGGATTCTCTATCCGGGCAAATACATCGACGGGATTTTCAGTGTCTTTGAGAACTTCGGCGAGACGTGAGCGATTAGGCATTACTAGTACCTTGTTTTCTTTAGTAGGATCCATGGGTGCAGTAGTATAGGCGACCGGTTGATAGGTGACCGTACGCTATTTCTGAGTTTAAGTTAGTTGAACTAAGGTTCTCTGTAAAGAGATTGTCGTAAGAATACCGCTATCAAGGCTTTTACAAGGCGATTTTCAAAATGAATTTGATATCCTGGAACGTGAATGGCTTGCGAGCCGCCTATAAAAAAGGGTTCGAGGAATTTCTGAGTAAATATAAGCCGGATATTCTCTGTCTCCAGGAGATCAAAGTATTAGAAGAGCAACTCACCGAGGAGCAGCGAAATCCGGAAAACTACAGCGTCTATTTCGGTCCAGCGAAACGCAAGGGCTACTCCGGGGTTGCCACCTACATCCGCAACGACAGTTCGATTGCTACAACGAAGGCCTCTTTTGGCTTAGGCGATACGCGCTTCGACGACGAAGGGCGCTATCTCGTCACGGAGCACAAGGATTTTACCCTCTACAATATCTATTTTCCCTCCGGAACTACCGGAGATATTCGACAGGATTTTAAGTACGATTTTCTCGCTCACCTCTATGAACATTTGAGTAGCCAAGCAGCTGCGCAACGGAAGAAGATTATTCTCTGTGGAGACTTTAATATTTGTCATACCGCAATCGATATTCATCATCCGAAAGTTGCCGAAAAACGAGAACTCTCTGGGTTTCTCCCCGATGAACGAAAATGGATGGATTCTTTTTCTGAACTTGGCTACCACGATTCGTTTCGATTGATACACGGTGCGACCCCTCACAACTACACCTGGTGGTCGTTTCGTGCCAACTCCCGGGCAAAAAATCTCGGATGGCGTATTGACTACATCTTTGTTGGCGATGGTCTCAAGAAAATGGTTACTGCGGCAGAGATTTACCCAAGTGTGATGGGATCTGACCACTGTCCAATTAGTATTACCCTAGGGGATAGCTAAACCATGAAGTTCGAAGATCTGAGAAGTACCCATCAGCGATTGAGATATCGCGGATATACGCTTGAGCAACGTCCCGAGCATCTACAAGTGCGCTTTGACTTCCTCCTCGAACCGGATATCACATTCTCCCCGAGCCTCACGCTTGAGTATGCGGGCGAGATAGATGCGGAAAAACTCGAACCCTTCCTGTTTAACCTCGGCATGATAGAACTTATCAGTTATTGGAAATGTGCATGCCCACCCGAAATTATCGTCGAATCCGGCTCGCTCAACGACGAGCAAATTGATTGGTGGAAAAATCTGTTTCTCCATGGCCTCGGCGAATTTTTCTTTCTCAACGCGATAGATCTCAATGATCCCGATCTCTTGCAAATAAAAAGCACGGTCGCAGAAGCGTGCCCCCGCGGGCCCTTGGAGAGAGAGACAGAATGCGAAGGGGCGTTGATTCTGACCGCAGGTGGAAAAGATTCGAGCGTTTCACTTGAATTGCTTAAGGATCTTCCTGGCAAACACACGTCGCTCATGCTCAACCCAACTCGTGCGGCACTCGACTCTGCCCGAATCGCTGGGTACACTCATCCGATAGTTCTTCGCAGGACAATCGATCCGAAACTTATCGAGCTGAATGCCAAAGGGTATCTAAATGGGCACACGCCCTTTTCAGCCTATTTGGCTTTTGCTTGCAGCTTCGCGGCAGCGGTCACGGGGTATCGATATGTAATAGCCTCAAACGAGCTTAGTTCAGATGAGCCGAATGTCATCTACAAGGGGGTCGGAATCAATCACCAGTTTTCGAAGAGCTTTGCCTTCGAACAACAATTTCGCAGCTATGCGGCCACTCATCTCAGTTCTGAGATTGAGTATTTCAGTTTTCTTCGTCCGCTATTCGATTTGCAAATTGCCAAGCTGTTCTGTGCATACCCTGCACATTTCACATCGTTTCGAAGTTGCAATCGCGGGCAACGAATCTCTCGCAGTAGCGATAGCGATATCTGGTGTGGCAGCTGTGCAAAATGCGCCTTCGTCTATCTATCGCTTGCTGCCTTTCTCGATCGAAAAACGCTGCAGCTTATTTTTTCTGAAGAGTTGCTCCAAAAGCCACAAATCCAAGACTATGTAAGATCCCTCGTTGGCTTAGGGGAACACAAGCCCTTCGAATGTGTTGGTACAGAACGCGAATCGCGCGAAGCATGTCGCCGCATAGTTGCACGAGCTGAGGTAGAGAGCTCATTCCTCGCATCACTCCTTGCCGAGTGCCCGGAAGACCTAGAGCCTCTTGCACTCGACGCATTTGCAACAGATCACTGCCTCCCCTCTGAATTCGAACAGATTCTCAGAGCAGCACTCACCCACAGCAGTTCGACCTCGTAGCTATGAGTGAAATTCGAGGAAACACAGTTGCCATATTGGGATTTGGCCGAGAGGGACGAAGCGCACTTGCCTACCTTCAGCGTCAACACCCAAGCATTGCGGTGGGCATTTTTGATAAAGCTGAGATTGCGGCCGACTCAATAGAAACCTCAAACACAGAAATCAGCTTCCACTGTGGCGCGAACTACCTAAACGATCTCGCGTCCTACGATACAATTATCCGCTCGCCGGGAATTCCCCTCGCCCTCCCAGAGCTTCGTGCGGCCGCCGCCGCGAATCGACATATTACATCAGCCACTAATATTTTCTTCAACGAAGCTCCGGGCACCACTATCGCGGTAACCGGGACCAAAGGGAAAAGCACCACTGCATCGCTGATTGCCGATCTGCTATCTGCTGTTCGGACCGAGGTACAACTCGTCGGAAACATTGGAAATCCGGCACTGGACTATCTTGAGACCGCGACCCCAGAGACAATCTTTGTCGTCGAATGCTCGAGCTACCAATTGGAAGATCTTCGCTATGCACCTGATTTTAGTGTGCTCCTCAATGTCGTCGATGAGCATCTGGACTATCACGGCTCGTTTGAGAAGTACCTCTCAGCCAAAACGAATCTCGTGCGACAGCAATCCTCCTCACAAAAGATCATCTACAATCCGCTCTGGGAACACTCCAGACGAATGGCAAACGAATCTGCTGCGACCAAAATAACTTTTGGAACCCATCAAGGGGCAGATTGTCGAACCCACTTCGATGGCAAGTATATTGCACTGAAAAACCGGGAAAGTGGAGATTGGATGGAACTTTGTCCCGCAGATGCACTTTCTCTACGTGGCCCCGGCAACCTAGAAAACGTCCTCGCAGCAATCACAGTAGCAAGCGAGTTTCCTGTCTCCAAAGATACTATTACAGAACGCGTCACCAAGTTCGTCGGCCTTCCGCATCGGCTCGAATTCGTCGGTAGGTATTCTGACATCGAATTCTATAACGACTCGCTTTCGACGATTCCCCAAGCAACCATTAATGCGCTGCTTGGATTAGGCGACAAAGTGAAAACGCTCATTGTGGGCGGCCATAATCGAGGCCTCGATTATACAGTTCTCGGAGAGAAACTAGCCCAAAGTTCAGTCGAGCACTTGATCTTGTTTCCGACCACTGGCGAGCTGATATGGCAGGCTTGTAAGAAGTTCGACGGAGACCTCGTTGCACACCAAGTCACGACTATGCGCGAGGCGGTAGAAATCTGCTACCGCGTCACAAAGCCGGGCACTATTTGCCTACTCTCACCCGGGTCCTCAAGCCTCAATCTGTTTCGGGACTATCGCGATCGAGGCGAGCAGTTCTGCCAGCTCATAGAGCAACTGGCCAGCTAACTCCCTACAACTACACGCCTTTCTCCCCTTTTAGGAAGCTCATCTTTCGGGTCGATGATGTCGATAGTACGTACGGCGGAATAAAGCAGTATCTCTCCTCCGACAAAACTGATCCAACGACCACAAACAGGCAACACCGAACCATGGAATCACTTGAACAGTTAATCGTCCGCGAAAGCAATTTTACGCATGGGGAACTCAGACAAGCGATGTTTGCACACCCGAATGTAGGCATCATTGAAGCTGTGCGGCGGGCAATGGGAAACGACAAGAGTAAAGAGCTGATCGACCTGGTCAGTCGCAGTCTTGCCATACCGCAGCTCGACGCAGCCGGCTTGACCGTCGATGAACACATTATTGGGGAAGGCGGTGAAGAACTACAGCGGTTGATATATGCGTTTCGCGCAGTGCCGCTCAATTGGTACGGCAAGGAAGAAAAGAAAAAACTTCGTCTCGCGATGGTCGATCCTGCCGATCGCTACGCACGTGATGTTTTTTCGTCTTATTTTGGTACGCAAGTGATGCCTTGCACCGCCCCCGAAGTTGAAATGTTCGAAGCACTCGCTGATGCATTGGCGGCATGCCCACCCGACGCGGATTTTCGAAATAAGGTAAGCCAATACGCATTGGAATTTCCAACAAGAGAAGAGCCTGAAGAAATCACCAAAGCGCTGACGCTGATGATCAGTCAAGCTATTAGCAATAACGCGAAAGATATCGAATTGGAATTTCGAGATACCTTTACGAAGGCGCTCATTGGCCTCCCACTCGATATGATAAAGCCAATTGACTTACCGGTCCTTCCCGAAGATCTCGTTTCAGCGCTCGTAGCTCGTTCGGATCTGCAAAAGACCCAGCGTGCAGTATTCGAAGGCACCTGCCATATGCGAATCAAGGACGCAGTAGTCGATGCACATATCGAATTTCACGAGTTTCACAAGAATCGTTCTGGCGTAGAGGGAAAATCACTCATTCTCTCCAATTTCGAGATAAACTCGAGGAGCCGATCCAGTCTGTGGTTTAGTGCACCGACAGAAGGCGTTCAAGCATTGGATAAAGCGCTATCTGCCTCGGCCGGATTATTTGTGCTGGGATTTCCGGATGAGGAATTGCGCCAAGCGGCAATAGCAACGCTCCAGCGACGATATCCCGACGTATTTCTCGTGCCCGACCTACAGAGCTTGGCGAAAGACGCCTCGCTCCCGAGCCGTGTAAAACACAGTCGGGTATTGGTGACCATACCAGCTACTGGACTCACCGCAGTGCTGAAACAGCTCGATCCAGTACCTTCGAACGTCCGAAGTTTGATGCGAATTGTTTTTGCCTATAGTCGCTTACCGCGAATTTGCTACTACTGCGCTGAAGACTGTGTCCCAACCGATTCCTCAATGGAACTCTTTCCAGAAACGTATCGGGAGCATGTAAAGTTGCTAAAATATCCAAGAGGCTGCGCAGTCTGTGAGAAGGAAGGATACTCGGGAACCCTCGGTCTTTGCTCATTCCTCTCGATGGAGACAGATGCCGGAAAAGCATTCTTGCAAGGAAAACAAAGTGCCGAATTACTCCCGCTCCTACGCGGCAGTGGCTTTCGCAGTATAGTAGAAACTGGACTCGATATGGTACTGGCTGGAGCGACGACGATCGAGATGTTCTCCGAGTCTTTGCTCAAAAACAAGAATATACCTGCCCAGCACTTTAAAACTATCGGCAAGCAGATCGTTCGCGATGGAAAAGTCATGGCGACCGGCTCCGAAAAGAAAGATAAGTCTCCACTTGATGGATCGAAGCCAACAAAAGGCAATATGGCCGACTTCCACTCGGTGGTGCTCGAACTCGACGATGACTTCATGTCAATGCGCAATCAACTGATGGATGAGGAAGGTGAGGAGTCAGACGAGTTAGATGAAAGCTGGTAGCTGATCGCGAATGCTTACCTGGCTACTCGTTTGAGCTCAGAAACGTACGGGGAACTCGAGCGTTTAGGCCACACAACACCTCCCGCGGATCTGTCTCCAAAGTTCTTGCGAGATCGCATACAGAAATCGACTCGTCCCCTTGATCGCCGATGAGTACAACCTCATCACCGAGGAACGCCTCGTCCCATCCGATATCAACCATGAATTGGTCCATACATATGGTACCAACAATCGGATACTTCTTTCCTCGGATCAGCACTGCTGCTTTATTTGAAAGTCTGCGCGGATACCCGTCCCCATAGCCGATTGGCACGGTCACGATCCTGGTTTGTTTGCTCGTTTTCCAGCTATGATCATAGCTTACGCCAACTCCTGGCTCGACTACTTTAAAATACACCACTTCGGAACGAAGTGTCAGGACTGGCCGCAAATCGAGAATATCTTTGAGATCAGGGGCCGGAGCGAAGCCATACAGCGCCAGGCCGGGCCGGACGATATCATAGTGGCTCTGCGGGAAACGAAGCAAGCCCCCAGAGTTCGCGATATGGCGCAGCACCGGCTTTTCGAACTTTCTCTCGAATGAGGTAAGCAGCTCCTGAAAACGCTCAAACTGCAGTTTTGAAAAACGAGTATCTTCTTGCTCGGCGCACGCCAGATGCGAAAATATCCCAACAATATCGCAAGAAGTTGCTTCACTCGCCGCTTGAAACAACGACTCGGCATTGTAGTAATGCGTTCCGATTCGTTCCATCCCCGTGTCGATCTTGAGATGGATGCGCGCCCGCTGCCCAAGCTTCGAAGCGACTTCATCAATGCGGCGAAGTTTATCGACCGACGAGGCAGTGATATCAACATTGTAGCGAATAAAGCCTTCAGCCTGCCGACCAGAGATCCCGCCGACCGCAAGGATCGGTGTCCGAATACCAGCATCACGCAGGACAATCGCTTCCTCGAGAAAGGCAACGGCAAAATAGTCGGCGCCGAGATCCTCAAGGCATTTGGCACAGCGCACAGCGCCATGTCCATAGGCATTCGCTTTGAGCACCGGCATCAGTCGGGCTGGCGCGACATGACGCTTAAGCTCAGAATAATTATGCATTAGTGCATCGAGGTCTATGTCAATGCGAGTCGGTCTTGGCTCTGCAAACAAATGCTCATTCCTTCGGCGGTGATAAGAGATTCCCCAACCAGAAATCACAATAGTTGAGGCGTAGGTTGGAATACTATACTCTTTCCCACTTAACGAAAAGAGACCCCGATATACTGTATATACGCTCCGGAATTCAATATGCCAGCCAAAACACCTCGCACACCGCAAGCTTGGGAACAGATCTCCACCAAGCTCCTACAGCGGACCATAGTGTTCGATCTGCATGTGCAGCGATTGCGCTCGCCGAGAAACGGCGTGGAGGATGATTTCTACTACATTGAAACGGTCGACTGGGTGAACGTCATTCCGATTACTGAAGCCGGAGAGGTTGTTTTGGTGAATCAGTATCGCTTCGGCACCCATAGCCCAAGCCTCGAACTGCCAGGTGGAATGCTTTCGAGCAATGATGAAGATCCGAAAGAAGCCGCCCTACGGGAGATGGTAGAAGAGACCGGATACGGGGCCGATGATGCTGAATCGCTGGGCTTTGCCCATCCGAACCCAGCAATTCAGACCAATCGCTGTCACTTCTACGTTGCTCGAGGGGTGAAGCCCGTGCAAAAACCGGAACTCGACCTTTTGGAAGATATTGTCGTCGAGGTAGTTCCATTGGCGAAGGTACGAGAGCTAATAGAACAGCACAGAATTACTCATGCGCTCATGGTGGCGGCGTTTATGCGTTTCTTTGCCAAAGAAGATCCGAAACTGTTTGAAAGAGCTTCTAGATAAGAGTGATTAGAGTATGAGCATCAGTGAAATAAATGGCGTGTTCGCAGGGGGAATGAGCTGCGGCATAAAGACAAGCGGAAAAGATTTAGCGTTTATCTTTGTTCCGAACGCGGTTGCATGTTCAGTGATGTTGACCAAGAATCGCTTTGCCGCTCCCTGCATTGCGCATGCGCGCAAGGTGGTGCAGGAGAACACCGTCAAGGCCGTTATCGTAAATTCGGGAAACGCCAATGCGGCCACCGGGGAGCAAGGAATGCGTGATGTAGTTCGCACCGCAGAGCTTGTCGCAGAACAGCTCGGCATCCGTGCAGAAGAAGTGGCTGTTGCCTCTACCGGAATCATCGGTGTCCATCTTCCGATGCCGACGCTTGAACGGGGAATCGCTCGCTTGCTCAAAGACCCGAGGCAGAAAGACGGTGCAAGCGCTGCCGAAGCGATTCTCACTACAGACACCTGTATGAAAGAAGTGTTATTGGAGCGCGAGATTGCAGGTAAGACGGTTCGAGTCGCGGGTATGACCAAAGGCTCGGGAATGATTGCCCCGGATATGGCGACCATGCTTGGTTTCTTGGCAACCGATGCAAATGTTGAACAAAGCGTACTCGACGAGCTACTCCATGAGGCCGTCGACCGCTCCTTTAATATGGTTACAGTCGATACCGATACCTCAACCAATGACATGGTCCTGGCCTTTGCCAGCGGCGAAGTGGCAATTGACTGTGAGAATACGGTCGTGCGCCAAGGGCTACTCGAGTTACTCACCGAGGCCTGCATCTCGCTGGCGAAGCAGATTGCTCGAGATGGTGAGGGAGCGAGTAAACTGATTGAAGTCCAGGTCCACGGGGCGCTCGACGAGCGTTCGGCACAGGCCATCGCCAAGAGCATCGCGGCGTCGCCTCTGGTTAAAACCGCAGTTCACGGGGAAGATCCTAACTGGGGTCGGGTAATAATGGCAGCCGGTAAGGTTCCGGATGTAGAAATAGACCCGGAGAAGATGGAAGTTTCGTTTGCAGGCATGCTAGTATTTGCCGGTGGCCAGCCTACTGGAATCGCTCGAGCGGAAGTTGCTCAGGCGCTTGCCGGTGATCAGACATCGATCTTGGTAGATCTCAACCTGGGCGAGGCGCAAGCGACCTGCTGGGGCTGCGACCTCACGAAGGGATATATAGATATCAATACGGACTACAACTAGTGAGAATACAATGATTCAGAGTGCGATAAACAAGGCTCATATCCTCGTCGAGGCCTTGCCGTACATCAAGCAGTTTCAAGGAAGAGTGGCCGTAATAAAATTTGGTGGCTCGATAATGGTGAATGACGAACTAAAGCGATTGTTCGCTCAAGACATCGCCTTGCTAAAGTTCGTCGGCATCAACCCCGTGGTGGTGCACGGTGGTGGACAAGAGATTTCTCGTTGGATGAAAAAAATCGGGAAAGAACCGAAATTCATCAACGGCCTACGCTACACCGATGAAGAAACCATGGAAGTCACCGAAATGGTCCTCACCGGGAAGGTAAATCGAGAACTCGTATCCCTCGTAAACCGGGCAGGAGGAAAAGCGGTCGGTCTGTCTGGAAAAGATGCCAATATATTTACGGCGCGTCAGATTCGCGGCAAGAACGACGAAGATTTAGGCTACGTAGGAGAAATCGATAGCTTTGATGTCACATTGGTCAACCGCCTCTCGCAAGAGGGCTATATTCCAATCATCTCATCAGTAAGTGAGAATCTCGACGGGCAATCGCTTAACATCAACGCCGACTATGCGGCTGCGGGAGTTGCAATCGGACTGAAGGCGCTCAAGCTTGTCTATCTCACGGATGTGCAGGGGCTTATGGTTGAGGGTGAGCTACTCTCGGAGCTCGATCTTGCCGAAGCGGCAAAGTTGCTCGAGCACCCAGACGTGCAAGGCGGAATGCTCCCGAAACTCGAGTGCTGTGTGAGAGCGATTGTTGAGGACGTGCAGCACGTCCACATTCTCGACGGCAATATTGAGCACTCGATACTGTTAGAAGTTTTCACCGATGTCGGGATCGGCACAAAGATCAGCTATTCTAAGCGAAAGGACTAAAGATGCGCGGCAGGCATTGTATTACATTGGAGGATTTCAACGCTGATGAAGCTCAGCAGATCCTCGATACCGCCATTGATTTAAAGCAGCGACAGAAAGCCGGTGAAACCCATCATCTCCTAGCTGGTAAAACGCTGGCGATGATTTTCCAGAAGCCATCGAATCGAACGCGTGTCTCGTTTGAAGTCGGCATGTATCAGCTCGGAGGACTTGCGCTCAATATTCGTCCAACGGAACTGGAAATGGGCAAGCGCGAGACAATTCCTGACATATCCCAAGTGATGTCGCGCTATGTCGATGGGGCTATGCTTCGGGTAATGAAGCACACTGACCTTAATGAGTTCGCACGAAGCTCTCATGTCCCCTGCATCAATGGCCTCTCCGACCTGTATCACCCCTGCCAGGCTCTCGCCGATGCACTGACGATACGAGAGCACAAAGGCAAGCTAGCAGGACTGAAAGTCTGCTATGTCGGCGATGGAAACAATGTCGCCAACTCACTGATCAACGTTTGCAAACTACTAGAGATAGATATCGTCATCAGTTGTCCAAAGGGATATGAACCATCAGTTCGACAAAGCGATAAAAACTACGAAATTATCCCCGACCCCCGCGAGGCAGTAGAGAACGCCGATGTCATCTACACCGATGTTTGGACTTCAATGGGACAAGAGGACGAGCGTCTCTCTCGGCTTCGAGACTTCGATGGCTATTGTGTAACGAAAGAGCTCATGAGCCGAGCCGCCAAAGACGCGATATTCATGCACTGTCTCCCCGCCCACCGAGGTGAGGAAGTTGAACAGTCTGTAGTCGACGGGCGACAATCCGTAGTCTTCGACCAAGCCGAAAATCGGCTCCACGCCCAAAAAGCACTTTTATCGTTACTGCTCTAAGATACGGGACTGCTTGTCCGAACTACACTGGCTA
>CBDUGV010000063.1:0-17941 GCA_965366815.1 uncultured Bdellovibrionales bacterium
TGCCTAAAAACTGATAGACATCCGCAACTGTCTTTGTTCGGTCTTGGCAAAGGTCTTCATAGGCTATAGTGAGCCTTTGGTTATTGTGTAGCCGCTGCAACGCAATGCGGCGGAGTTCATCCTCGCGCTCGAGCCATTCTTTAAATTCCTTTGCTTGCACTTCAAAAGGAGGCGTCACTATCTTTCTTCGATGAAGTCGGAATCTTCTTTTGACCCATTGCTTGCTCTGCAGGGCAACTTGAAAAGAAACGAACGTTTCAAAGCGGTTTCTGCGGTGCAATTCAATAATCTTGATCGAAGGATCTGAAGCAAGGTACTCCCAAACACGCGAAGCGGGTTCAGTTAGAGCTTGGCTATAGAACAACTTGAAGCCCACCGCTTTTACCAAAGCAGGGTATCGTCGGCTAAATACTTGTTTCGCAAATTCGCCACCGTCTTCACCATCACGGTATCTCTGATCAAAAAATAGAGTTCGCTGTTCAAACTTGTTGTGAAAGAGTTCGTAGAAACAATGAGTTGCCCAATGTTGACCCAAAAGACTCAACAGGTAGTTTGAACCTGAGCGAGGACTTGTTATTACTACAAATGGAGTGAGCAAAGGGTCCTCTTGTTACTGTTAATTTTGGCTCTATTGCTAATATTTCTAAATGATATTAGTAATTCTTTCGGGTATTTATCCGGCACAGCCGGGGAAAACCATGGCTCATCAGTTACGTTGACACGATTTGGGGTAATCTACTGTAGTATATGGATGAAAGTCGAGTCGACCGGACGCTGATTCTAGGAGCCGGCCCTGCGGGGTTATCAGCTGCCCATAAGTTATCTTCCGCTAATGCCCCTGTCGAGGTATTCGAAAGCGATCCTCTCTGTGTCGGTGGTCTGGCTAAGACCGTAGTTTACAAAGGAAACCGCTTCGATATCGGTGGGCATCGCTTCTTCACCAAATCGGCAATTGTTGAGCAGTTTTGGCGGGATCTCTTAGGAGAAGAGCTACTGAGTCGCCCCCGACGCTCGAGAATTTTTTTTCGTCAGCGCTTTCTCCGTTATCCGCTTCAACTCTCAGATGTGGTCCTGCAGCTTGGCATCGGCTTTGGTATCTCGAGTGCCCTGAGCTATCTCTGGGCTCGTTGTCAGCCCTCGCGGGAGGATAAATCGTTTGAGGACTGGATTGTAAATCGCTTCGGGCGAAAGCTGTTCGATTCGTTTTTCAAAACGTATACGGAAAAGGTGTGGGGTCTTCCCTGTGATGAAATTAGCGCAGATTGGGCAGCGCAGCGAATCAAAGGTCTTTCGGTTACTTCGGTACTAAAGAGCATGTTGTTGGGCGCATCTTCTGGTGCGGTCATCAAGACATTGATTCATGAATTTCTCTACCCCCGACTCGGACCAGGGCAACTCTGGGAAGAGGTCGCTCGCAGGGTAATTGATCAGGGTGGTTCTGTACGCCTTGGACATAGAGTCGATGAGATCCATGATCTAGGGGCCGACGGATTTTCGCTAAAAGTAACGCGAACTGATGGAAGCAGTGAAATGGTTCACGGCCATCAAGTAGTATCCTCTATTCCACTTGGAAACTTGATTCCCGCTTTGAGACCGCTTCCTCCAGTTCAAGTGCTCGATGCGGCTGCTCAACTTCGGTATCGCGACTTTGTCGCAGTGGTTCTTATTCTCGATACTCCGTTCGTCTTTCCCGATCAGTGGATTTACGTGCATGACCCAAGAGTCTCTGTTGCTCGAATTCAGAACACCAAGAACTGGAGTTCAGATCTCGTTGCGGATCAGACACAGACGGTGCTGATAATGGAGTACTTCTGCGGCGTCGAAGATGCGTTTTGGAATCAAGACAATGGGAAGCTTGTTGAGTCAGCGGCAGACGAGCTGGCGTTGTTGAACCTTGCCCCTGGTGCCAATGTCGTAGATGGAACGGTGCTGCGGGTGCCCCATGCCTACCCAGTCTATGACGAGGTCTATCGCCAATCGCTCCAGACGTTGCGGGGCTATCTCGCGGAACGGCACCCTAATTTACAGACTATCGGACGCAATGGGATGCATCGATACAATAATCAGGATCACGCCACCATGACCGGTTTCTTAGCCGCGGAGAATATTTTAGCTAAAAGTAGGGCGGCGGATCCATGGCGAGTCAATGAAGACGGGATGTATCTGGAAGAACAGTATTCGACAGAAACCTGTCTGCCCGATCGACTCGTGCCGCAACGGATCGCCGCGGGAGGGTCGAAGTGAATGTAGTTGCAGCGACATCTCAGGCGCGTCAGCGCCGTATGCTTAATTTCTATGGCTATAGAATAGCGGTTGAATACGACGCGGAACTTACCTTACCTGGATTCGAAAAGGAGTTTCAATTTTTTGACTGCGTTGACGACGAAGCAGATTTAACGATTGTGCTGCAGCGTAGCGCAGTTGACTGCAACGCATTTGGGTTCATTCGTCCATCGTTCTACAGCCCCCGAAATATTTGTTACCACCACAATGGTGAGAAGATAATCAACTACCACGGTAAGGCTTTGCTGGTTGAGGAAGGAAGTGGTGAGTTGGTGACGATCGTCAGTAGTGATGAGTTACTACTCGAGAGCATTACCTATACAGTGATTATTGCCAAAAGTGGTATGCATCTCGACCGTTGCGGTACGTATCGAGTTCACGCACTTGGATTTAGCTATAACGGTCGCGCCGCACTCGTGTTGTTGCCGATGGGGGGAGGGAAGAGCACGTTGTTGCTAGAGCTGCTGCGACATCCTGGCGTGAAACTCATCTCTGAGGATACCCCGCTTTTGAGTTCTGATGGGAAACTTCATCCGTTTCCAATCAAAATTGGGATTCTGCCAGGGAATATTCCAGATGACGTTCCAAAAGACCTTATTCAGCGAGTCCGGCATCTCGAGGGTGTAGAGAAAGACGTAATCGATTTGAGCTATCTCAGCGGTCGAATAGAGAAGACTCCCGTTCCCGCACAAGCGGTATTCCTCGGTGAACGATATCTTGGACGCTCTTGTGAGATCGTCCCGGTGTCTTTCGTGAGCGCATATAGAACATTCTTTCGCGACTGTGTTGTGGGGCTTGGGGTGTATCAAGGCTTGGAGTTCGTATTGACGAAAAGCAGCAAAGAACTTTTCGCGAAAGCGGCCCTCGGCATGCGGCGGGCATACGCCTGTGGACGTTTCCTCAAGGGCGTCGAGCGCTACGAATTTCGGATGGGGACCGTCCCACGAGAGAACGCCGCACAGCTGCTTGCTGCGATTAGTCGTCTGAACCCGGGCGAATAGTAGGCTGATCGGGTTTGCTGTCCCATACCGAATAAAAATAGCTGCGAAAATTTTCTGCAAGTTGCCGCGAGGTGATCAGAAACGAGACTCGGCGATCCTGCCACGGTGTGAAGATTACTTTATCTCGGCACACGCTGATATTTTGCAACATTGGAAAATCAACGAAGCGAATGCTGTCTAGGTCGAACTTGTGTTTTATGAAGTACGATCGGAGTCCAGAGTGGGCGATTCCTTTGAGTTGGAGCCCGCGTCGAAGTCGATCGATTCGAAACTGCTCGTAGAAACTCATTACCTCAGTCTCATAGGTTCCGCTCGGAGTGATAAACGCAAAAAAGAGATAATCGTCTCCCGGTTGTGCGTCTTCTATCAGCTTGTAGCACATCGCCCGAAAGCCATTCATCCCGTCGAACACTTCAGCTTCTTGGTGTTCGGCGACATTCTGTTTAGCCAGAAGTTCCGGCAGGAGTGCTTCGCAGCGCTGTTTCTTTTCTTCAACAAAGCGAATGATAGTGCGCGGATCGGCTGCTTGATATTGCTTCACCTTCCCACGCCGCACGAAGGAGGCCAGTCCCTTTTCACAAAGCTTGTGCAGGGTGAGATGGACAACCGAATTCTGCAAGCCGCTTCGCTGCACAATTGGCCCGGCCTTGCTCAATCCCAGCTCTAGAAGGGCAACGTAGACCTTGGTCTCGGCACTGGTAAGTCCAATGTCTTGGAGTGCAGATAGGTCCATAAGTAGCTGTATACACTCTCAAATAATAAATTGGTATCTGAAAAGAGATACTAAATTTGGATTAGAGCAAGTACACACTTAGTTTGTCAACAACACGAAGCAGGTCAGGAGGTATTGTTGGCAATGAAGATTTTAATCGTTTTGGCGCTACTGCCGCTCAGCGGCGGTTCTGCTCACCAAGGGCGTTGGATTCAGCAGGGGTTAGAACTCGCTGCGCTCGAGATTCAAAAGAGTCATCCACATAGTGTCAATTTGATATTTGAGGATAGCGGCGGATCTGCGCAGCAAGCTATCGCCGCGTATCGTTTGCAGCGCCTTCGCAGCAATATTCCTGCGGTGATCACTTGGGGCTCTGGCATTGGCCTGGCGCTCTCTCCAATTGTGAATCGCGACGAAGTACTTCAGATGGGAGTGGCGACTGCGGTGCCCGAGTATTCGAAGTTTGGCGATTTCAATTTTCGAAACTTTCCCAGTGCTGAAAAAGAAGCAGAGTTTCTAAGCCGGGTTCTCTATAGCGATTTGAAAATGGAGAGATTGGCGATACTCGCGCAAAATAATGATTATGGCCTTTCTTCGGCTCAGGCTTTTCGGAGCCGATTCTCCAAACTCGGTGGTGAGGTCTTATTTGAAGACAGTCTTGAAACCGGGCATACGGATTTTAGAACTCAGTTGCTGAGGATGAAGCAAAGTGAGGTTGAGGTAGTGTATCTTGCATCGTATTCGACTATTGGAGCCTTGGTGTTAAAACAAGCTCGAGCACTCGGTGTGACTGCAATCTTTGTTGCTTCGGTGGCCATACTTGGAGATCGAGAATTTTTCGAGCAAAGTGCCGGTGCGGCAGAAGGTCTCCTTGTGGTCACACCAGATGCATATGCAAGGAATTCTGAATCCAAAGTACTCGGTCGATTTCAGCGCGCTTATCGAGAGCGATACGGGGTGAGCCCCGGGGTTGGTCAGCTGTATGCAGCTCGGGCTTATGACGCCCTGCATTTGCTACACCGTGCCTCTCTTGCCTGCGCCTCCCAGAAGACCGATTGTATGAGGGACTGGTTACACCGCGTTCGAGGCCATGATGGTGCCTCAGGACTGCTGAATCTTGATGGCTACGGAGATGTGCAAACCCAGTTCCAATTGACTATTGTCCGCAACCGAGAATTCGTTCCCTATTCGAGCGTTGAAAGGAGAGGAGTCGAACGCGCTAGGCTGAAGTTTTAAAAAATCTGGGTGCGATAGCTCCCAGGGTAAAAGGTGATTGAAGAAAATCCATCTAATTATTTCTCCATCCGCGTCGCTCGATCCAGCGTTGTAGCTCGAGCTTTTTCTTTAGAGGCTCAAGCTCATTCTCGCAGGCTCGAATCTCGGTGGCCAGCTCGTCACTGCGTTGCGTCGAATTCGCGATACGGTCTGTTGCTCGAACGATTCCCCAAACGAGAGGAATCGGCAGGAAGCAGATGATCATCGACAAGCCAGCATGTTCAGCCATTGCTTGATGCACAGCAAACCACGTGGACAGCGAGAGGATAAGAATCCGTATCGTTCTCCAGCGCTTGCCCCAACCATTCGGTTCAGAGCCAAGTTCGAGGAGAAACGGCAGGAGGTTCGCCACGACACCCCAGTAGACGAATCGCCACCAAGGTTGTGGGTAGAACCAATCGATGGCAAAGGTGACTGCCGCAAGGACCCAAAGGAGAGCCTCGAAACGCACCGAGTACATCGTGAACCGATCGACCACATCGTCGTGATGCTTCTTCTGTTGACGTCGCTCTTTGTTGGCAAGCGACAGCCGTTGAACATCTCGATTGTAATCCGATACGGTCGGATACAGCGAGAGGTCCGTATAAAACTTCTCAATGCGATTGGACATCGCAGTACCTCCATATTGGCTTGAGAATTGAGACAAACGTTTGATACATGTCGCGCATGCACCAAGCGTTTGCCTCTAGCCAATTGGAGGAGAAAAACCTTAGGGAAGCTATCGCACCCTCAGCCAAGAAGTCTTGGCAGAAGGCGCGATTCAACTCTCAAGAAAAGGGGGGAGAATGAGCAATCTGAGTATTTTACTATTAAATTGGAGTTCTGTAAAAACCCTTCTTAAACCTCTTTAATTTCGAGAGGATAGGGTATTATCGCTTTTTCTCGTACAGCCGCAAGCAGGTACCAAGCACAGCCAACGGCAATACCGAATCCCTGCACCAACTGGTCGACGAAGGTGACTCCTGTGGCAACTGCCAAAAAACGAGCCCCGCAGTGACCGTACATCGCGGCTAATAATCTTCTATTCAAAATGAGCCAGACCACTGCCAGGATTGCAGCGAGGGCAGGACTGAACGGAAGCGAGAGGATCAGCAGTCCTAGACTGGCAATAGCCATCTGTTGCCAACGGGGAGAATGAAGAAAGCCTTTTTTCAAAACAGTTTTCCAGGACTGGGTTGAGCAAAAAAGCAAAGCCCACTTTCTCGAAACGTGAAAATCATTCGCGAGGAGCTCGAGCAGACTATACTCTTTCAGGTGGTCAACTTCTAATTCCTGGAGCAGCTCTATTCCTTGGCTTTCTTGCATCAAGAGAAATCCCAGAACATTGTCTTCAACACCTTGATACACTGGGTGTATGAGTCGAAAAGCCGAACGCCGCAGGGCATGAATTGCTCCATAGAGAAAAGAGCAACGGTTGGGCATTCCTGCAAAAACCGTATTCATATAAATGTTCTTGTAGGTTCCACAATACGTTCTCCGAGGGCTACCCCTCGATAGACGGCCAGTCACTGCTGCGACTTTGGGATTCGCAATAAAATGTTCTTTGATCAGTCGAAGCGTTTTCTCTGGTACAACGACATCGGCATCGACAAATACGAGAAGATCCCCCTTTGCCGCCTCAACTCCCGACTTTCTTGCGGCGATTTGCCCAAGATTTTTCTCATGTCGGATCACTGTAGAGGTATAGGTTCTCGCGATTTCACCGCTTCGATCGCTGCTTGCGTCATCTACGACAATGAGCTCAGCATTGGCGGGCAGGGATGCACTCAGGGCGTCCAAACAGCGAGCGAGAGTAGCGGCCGCTTGAAAGGCGGGAATTATGACGGATAGTTCGATTGGATCGCTATCGGGCGGCATCAGCATTCTCTTTCGGGAGGTAGCAGGCAAATTGATATCCTGGGATCGAAGTCCCTAAGCGAATTCCCAAAAACGTCGGGCTACCAGGCACGAAATGGTTTTCATGCATCGTATAATGTAATAGTTCGGGTGCTTTGTTTCTTCCAAGATGTTGTTGTTGCACCAACAATGGCGTTCGAGGAGAAATGTTGGCGATCTTGTTAGAACTATAGACTCGAGCCAATTGAAATCGAGATGGATCGTCTCCAAGAACCCAAAGCGAGCCGGTGACCCCGACCTTTTTTCCAAGAAGGGGTTGGAGCGCGACAAATTTTTCTTTTGCTTCAACGTAACTCATCCCTTGGTGTAAAAAGTAGGGATAGAGCGCCAGCATTCGGGCAAAGCCGAGGGTGCTGAGTAGACACAGTATCGCCGGAACGAGCCAATCAAAATTCAGTGCAGTTTTCGCTCGGCGGGATTGTTGCACCAGTACCAAGTAGGCGAGCGGCATAAACGGTATAAATCGGTATGACGTTCGCGCAGTGAGAAGTGTGAGGAAAAACAAGACAGCGAGTAGTGCAATACTCGATAAGAGAAAAAGCCAGGGCGAAGCAATTTCACGGCGACGTTGGAACCAATTGATTCCAGCTTGGAGTATCGCGTAAAAGACGATAAGTCCATAAGCCGTTTTCGTGGGATCTAGTATCCAGAAATAGCGAATACTCGTGAGGTCGAGAAAGCGTCCCGTTTCTTGCTGATCTCTCAGGATCGCCAAAATTGCAAGTTTACAATGCATGACAATTCCCGAAATCCACTCAGCAACAGAATACGAAAACAATAGTTCAGCGAGGGCGAGCGCTATCAGACTTGGAAGGACAATCAACAGGAGGAGCTCTTTGATACAGCGGGCGGTGGTGAACTGCTGGCTTAAGTAGAGGCCAAGAAGTGGCAGTGCGAGAAAAGGAGCTGTGACGGTAGTCACCGCAAGCAACGCAACTAATACTGGTAGGAGAAAGCGAAGTGCTTGATACGGGAGTTTCATGCAGGCAAGAATGCCAATTGCCACAAAAAATTCCGCGAGAATGTCGGGGCGACCAAAGAAAAGAAGATGTGTCCCCATTCCGAAAACCGACAGCGAAAGCAAGATTAGGTCCCGCCAATGAAGCTCGTCGAGCTGTCGAACTGTGGCTTGTAGAAACACGAGTAGGGCGACGAGCAAAGTGAAACAAGCGATGAGCGCTTGACCAAAGTAAAGACCGGGAAGGTCCCATCCGCTAAAAAGCAAGAGATACTGTTGGTACAGAAAGCCATGTCCGACAAACCGACTTTGCTGCGTCCTGTCGATCGGATTGTCTAGAATCGGCCAGAGGTGGTTGATGAATCCATCGCCCTGCGACAGACTGAGGACTGGGGGGATGAAATTGGTCGCATCACCAACGGGAAGTGGGTAGGCGAGACAAGCAAAATGGAGCAGAATTGTCAGCACTAGAGCTAGAGGTGCAAGCAGAAGCAAGAAAGGCAGCTTGCTTTGATGTAAAACACCGTCGTGTAAGGACTTTTTTGCCATTGTTTGCGTTGCAGACAGCTCTACGCCTATAAGAGTCTGATCGTTCGTATACACTAATATAACTGTGTATCAATACCCCTGTGTATCATTGCCAATAAGACGATGCTACGTCGCTTTGCCAAAGAAATGTGTTTGAAGTTCGATGCTCCGCCGATTCAGCGGTTGCTGGCCGCGTATTATCGGCTTGGACTGCAACAATTGTTACGCACTCTGAAGGCAATGCCTGAAGTCACCGCAGTCTATGGCTGTGGTTCGTATTTCGAAGGATCTTGTGTTTACGGTCAGTCGGATATCGACCTGATCATCGTTGTTGATGAGCGGTACTCTCGGCTCGATGGAACCCACTCTCGTCTTGCTCGAAGATATCGTCGCCTCGCGCTGCTCTTTCCTATGCTTGGTAGTTGGGCCGAACAAGAAGAATCTGTCCTGTATCAAGGTGAGTTTGCGAGCGGAGAGGCCTTGCCTGCCTCCTTCGTGGTGCGGGCCCAACGAAAGCAATTGTTTCATTTGCTGGGCACTACACAGATAGAGCAGTTTCTACCTGATACGCATAGTTCGCTTGCAGTTCTTGAGGAACTCAGCTCCTTGGTACGTCTCCCCCTTGTTCGTTGCGAATCTCACACTCGGGTCAAAGCCTTCTGGAAGAGTCTTTTTCGAAAGGTACAATCGGCGAGGGCTTCTTTTGGGTTACCGCATCGGGAGTATCCACAAGTTGATCGGGAGGATGTTGACCCGAGCGAGATGTTCGCTCTGCTGATTGAAGAACTGTTGTCATTCGAGTCAGAGCTCTGCTTGGCACCTGCTGTGACCGCTGTGTTTTGCTCTTTTAACCGACTGAAGGACGGAGGGCCCCGTAATTCGAGTATTCGTCAGGTGCTGACCAAGGCGCAGCTTACGGAGCAGACCCGCTGGCTCTCCGAACCACTGCTTTTCAGCGTCGAGCCCTCGCTCCTGTTTTTCGATCTAAGCGAGAGTATTCCCTTTGTTTCGCTTCCTGCGACCGGATTTTCAGATATGCGACGGTTGATCACTGAATTGCGGGAATCCGGTGAGCATAGAGATGCAGTGGTACTTGAAATCGGCGGCTTGTTGGTGTTGCTTCACCGCGAACACCTGGGCACGTCAGTTGTTCCACTTCATCCATTGCAATATCCGCTGCCCTATTGTCGAGTTCGAGGGAAGATCGGCTATTCGATTCCACAAACGATTGCAACCGAGCTTGCAATTCGGGCCAAAAATGGGGTTGCTCACACTTCTAGTCTCTATCGTCGAAATGTTGATTGGATAGAGAAGCATGATTTCCCCTGCACGTATATCGAAGATGAGTACCTGAGCATTCGAGATGCCCTTTCGATCTGGCGAGGTTTGCTGTTTGGGCAGGAGCGAATTGATTTTGATTCTGTGTCACGGCTAATCGAGCGTCTGAGTGAGCGGCACCCTGAAGCGAGAGATTTTCTTGTAGCGATTGAATCGTACTATTTTCAACTGTCAAACGGGAGTATTGAGAGTCGACCGGCTAATAACATCTATCGTTGCCTCCATGAGTTCACTTGGCAGTTGCTCGCTGGCGCGCAGTCGATTTCCCTATCTCCAGTAGATACGGCACTAGGCATTACGGTAGGTATCATTACGCGAAATCGAGCTGGAGTATTGCGTGAGGCGCTCGATTCTCTCACCGCCCAGCAGCGAAAAGCCGATGAAGTACTGATTGTCGATAATGGTTCTAAGGATAATACCAAAGAAGTTATTGAGAGCTTTATCGATTCGCTCCCGATTAGGTATTTCTATTTAGAAGAACCGAGTATTCCCCGGGCGCGCAATTACGTGATTGAGCATGCGTCACAAGATGTTATCAGTTTTACCGATGATGATTGTTTGACACATCCGAATTGGCTCGCCTCTGTCGAACGCGCTTTTCTCCGAGCAGAGAATGTTGGAGTCGTTGGTGGTTGGGTGTATCACCACCCAAGTGAGAAGCCTTCGGCGCTCGATTCCTATTATCAAATGTTTCACCACCGAAAGCCGTAGCAATGATTATAGAGTTACCTCTACACAGTCAGGCGACAAGCGAACGATACAAAATGGCTTTGTTCGCCTTTTCGAACAACAACCTATCGATTCGGAAAAGGTGTGCGAAAGATATTGATGGCTATGATCCTTCTGCTGAGAAATCAGAGGACGTCGACTTGTGTTTCCGAGTTGCCCAGAATGAGAAGTGGGTCGTCTGTCAAGAGGCTGAAGCCACCGTTCGGCATCGAGCGCGACAAACGATCATGGGGTTTCTCACCCAGATGTGGGGCTGGGGCTGGTATTTGGGATATGCCTATCAGAAGACGGGATTCCGGGGGATGTATCTTTATTGGATCAACAGCAAAGCGCAGCGCTGTGCTGGCTCGCTTGAGGTCGAGGCAAAGAAAGGTTTTCGCTATCTTGCGATATGCTTCTTTACTGATTTTCATGCGATGCACTTGTGTTTCTTCGGATCACTTATCGCGGTGGTCTTCGGACATAGCTTGATCGCGCTCTGCGGAGCGCTCATTGGGCTCTTTTTCTTCTGGCGGTATGCTCGCGATGTGTTGGCAAGCTCATTGCCGTTGTTTGAGCGACTGCAGGTCGCTCTGCTTCAGTATCTGGGCAACCTATCGTTTATGAGCGCAGCGTTTCTCGGTGCGCTTCGCCGCGGCGTTTTCTTGCTTCCTGCCTCGATTCTCCGTCCACTCGATTCCAAGTAGCATTCGCATTTCGCAGCTGAAAGAAGGTGCGGCTACGAAACAATGCTCTTCGATTTTAGGAGGTCTATGGCTTGTTGGACAAGTGGGCCCAGTTGCTGTGATTGGGCAGCAGCTAAGGAGTGGTGGCTAGCCGGAAACGACAAATCGGTGTCTGGGAGAACATCGCTCTCCCCAAAAGCGAATACATTCAACTCGCCAATTCGCACTAGTCCACGAATCAGTGAAATATCGTCCTCTGAAAGGTTAACTGCGGAGACAATGAAAATAATACCTGTGTGGAGCAAAAGATTTGCCACTTCTGCAAGTCGTCGAACATGTTCGTTGCCGACATCGGCGTCTGCATTGATATCAGAATCCAGGCCGTGGATGATATTGCCCATACCGCAGTAATAGACGTTATGCCCTTCGGCAAAAAGCTGCGATTCGAGCATGCGGGCGAACTCCTTTCGAGGCGTCTCTCGAGCTCCCGTAATCAAAATAAGCGCTGGGCGTTGAGAGAACCGCTCCGCACGCTCGTGTGGCGCGATACCGCTGCTGATCCACTTCTTCTCACGAAGAAAGGCCTGTGCACGCGCTGCGGCAGCCTGGTCGAGGAGTGCTTCATGAATGATCCCACCACCAGCGATCTGTCGTCCATCGACAATAACAAAGCGACTTGTCTTTTGTGCGGTTTCGACCTCATCAAACGCTGCAACTTTCTTCAGCTGCCAGGTGCAATCGGCGACTTCATTGCGAAGCACTTGGTCGCCTTCTTCTCTTGTTTCGAGACTTGATGAGTTCAAGACGGTGTGAATGTCCTTGAGGTGAGCGGGTATCGCAGCAGTGCCAATTCGCAGTGTGTATTCCTTCCCCTTCGTGAGCGGTGTTCGGCCCAACCAGAACAGTGAGCCTCGAAGCCTGGAAGAAACGCGAGGGGCCATGCCATTTGAGTGGGCTACCAGTTGGCCCCGACGCACGTACATCTGTTCTTCCAGTGTAAATCCAACGGCGCAGCCATTCGTCACTCGAGTATCGGGGGGACTCCCAAATTGTTCAATGGTTTTTACTGCACTCGTTTTTCCAGAGGGGAAGAATGTCAGTGAGTCGCCAACCGCAATACTTCCGGAATCAATAGTTCCGACGATAATGCGCCTGTCGTCTTCAAATTTCGTAAACTTATACACATCTTGCACGTACATGCGAAGCGACTGTTGGGAAGTTTCATCAATTGCCTCGAGTTGTTCGAGTGCCTCGAATAGGGTTGGCCCCTTGTACCAGCTCGTTTTCTCGGAGCGTGCGACAATATTTTCTCCGACCTCTCCGCTGAGAGGTATGACATGCGTCGGACTTATTTGAACCGACGAAAGAAAGGTTCGGCAATCCTCTTCGAGTTGTCGAAAGACCTGTTGATCAAAAGAGACTAGGTCCATTTTGTTACATACGACGAGGACTTGGCGAATGCCCAACAGCGAAAGTAGATATGCATGTCGACGAGAATTTTCTTCGAGTCCGGCTGCTGCATCGATCACCAGTAAGGCAACATCTGCCCGCGAAGCTCCGGTAACCATGTTCTTGAGAAACTCAACATGACCGGGGGCGTCAATACAGAGGTAGCGTCGAGTATCGGTAGAGAAATGGATACGAGCAGCATCGATGGTAATGCCCTGACTGCGTTCATCGGCGAGCGCATCCAATAGAAACGCGTATTCGAATCGCTTGCCAAGTCGCGCCGAGGTTCTCTCTATTTCTTCTAGTTTGCCGTCAGGGAGCGCTCCGATATCAGCGAGCATACGCCCCAATACGGTGCTTTTGCCATGATCGACGTGGCCTACTAGAACTAAACGCAGCGGTTGTGACTGTTGGGGTGAGGGGAGCATTACATGTACCCATCCTTGCGAAGCGCTTCCAGGCCTCCTTGCCCTTCTTTGTCTTGCGCTCTTCCTGCTCGTTCGGCGATTCGAGCGTGCGATCCTGAGGTGAGTTCTACGATAATGTCGCTTGGCTTACATGCCTTCGAGGCGATTGCATTCGTGCAGCATTCGCATCCAAGTGAGCGATATCTTGAACCCGTTCCTTTATCGTAGTACAGGGAGACAGTTGGAATATCGTATCTTTCAATGTATTCCCAAATTGCAATCTCCGTCCAATCGAGGAGGGGGTGCACTCGCACATGGGTTCCCGCCGCAGCTTCAGTGTTGAATTGAGACCAGAACTCAGGAGGCTGTTCAGCAATCTCCCAGTCGTTGTTCTTATCGCGTGGTGAGAAATAGCGTTCCTTCGAGCGAGTCCCTTCTTCATCCGAGCGAAGGCCCACTATGACTGAATCAAACAGCTCGTTTTGTTGATCCTTCTCAAAAGTCCCAGTTTGGTGATTGAAGCGACGTCGATTTCCCTTCCCCAGAAGCAATTGACTGAGCGGTTGAGTCTTCAATGCGTTACAACATTCAATGCGGGTTGCATTTCCTTCAGGAAAAGTCTGTTTGCGCTCGAGTGCCTCAGTGTTCTGAGCCACTATGAGGTCGAGCTTCCACTCGCGAGCGAGTCGATCGCGATAGTCGATCATTTCGGGAATCTTGTAGCTCGTATCGATGTGGATCAGCGGGAAAGGGACGTGGCCAAAAAATGCTTTTCGCGTCAGCCAAAGAAGGACAGTGCTGTCTTTGCCCATCGACCACAACATAGCGGGTCTTTCAAAGCAACTATAGGCCTCTCGCAGTATATGAATGCTTCTATGTTCGAGCTCTGAGAGGTAATCCATTTCTCAACGACGTTCTTGGTTCTGCACATACGCCAAGATTGTATGAAGGTTTTCATCCAGTGAAAGTTTGTCTGTCTCGACGACAAGCTCTGGGCGTTCTGGGGGCTCATAGGTACTGTCAACACCAGTCAGCCCACTGAGCTCTCCAGCTCTCGCTTTCCGATACAGCCCCTTCACATCCCGTTCTTCACAAACAGCCAGTGGAGTAGCAACATGCACTTCAATGAAGTTCTTACATAGATTGCGCACAAAATCACGCGATTCGCGAATAGGTGATACGAAGGACGCAAGAACAGATACTCCGTGATATTCGAGCCGGGATGCGAGAAAACCCATTTGTCGAATATGTTGGTCACGACTAGCTGAATCGAATTTCTGATTAGCGGTGATTGTTCGAACAATATCTCCATCCAAATGTTCGACCGGGATGCCTTGTTCAGCAAGCAGCGGGAGAAGACCCTCTGCCAGAGTCGTTTTCCCAGCCGATGGGAGGCCAGTGAACCAAAGTACAAATGGAGTCGAGGGAAGAGCCATTAGTATTTCGCCGCCGATACCTCGTCCAAAAATGATCGAATAGCCGCTTGGGCAATCGGATTGTTTCCAATTTCCGCATGAGCTGCTTGAACCGAAACCGTTTCGGTTCGAAAAACTGCTTTGAGCACTTCTGGAAGTTGAGCAGATGCCTCCGTAATTACGTTATCCCCTGAGTGCGCGATCATATCAAAAGGAATGCTGAGTTCTGAATCATCAAGTGTTTGCTGATTATAGACGAGTTGCACTTCATTGTCCTTCTCGTAGACAACAATTCCGCCGAGGGTAGTTTCACCGAGGGCGAATATGTTTAAAAGTGGAATTCGTTTTCTTGGCATCGTCGCCGCTGGCGCATGCAGCCTGTCGTGGAATTGGGCAGCGTCTTGGAGGTTTGCTTTGACATACTGGAGGCGAGCTTGCTTTTGTGTTTCAGATATCCCTGATTCTTTAAAAAGTCCCCAGTTGTTTTTAAGCCAAGTATCAGCATCAAAGACGGACTCTTGCTGTGAGTTTCCCTGCGGGTCCAGCAGCATCGGGTGCCTTCGGGGTGGAATGAGCTGATAGGCTGAAGGGAAAGTTGAGATGGCTCGTTGATTGAGAAACACTTTGTTGTATTTGTTTATAGAGCCTCTCTGCATGTCTCGAAATACTGCGGCCGCCCCGAGAAAGCCTGTCCCGACAAATACTACCCCATCTATTTGATCGACACCTCGCCAATCTTCAATACCGTTCTCGTCGTAGCGCATAAAATGGCTTACGACTAATCCACCCATGCTATGAGCAACGAGGTAAATCTTTTGAACGCCAGATTCTCGCAGCCGGAGAACTTCCTGCCGCAGCTCTTCGGCGCTTGTCACATTGCTCTGGCGCCAATCATAGGAAAATCCGAGCACCCGAGCCCTCGCACCGGCTATCTCCTGAAGTGATTGGAGCCAACTGCGATAGATATTGATTGAGTAGAGTCCCGGAATGACATTGACCTGTTCGAGGACGCCATCAGGCTCAAGCGCTTCTTGTTCTATGCCCAAGGACTCTAGTGGTAAGGCGAGACTCCGATCTCCAAACAGTTCTTGAGAGAGAGTGACCCAAATGCGTTTCCCACTCGAGCTATCTCGAAGGGCTGAGCCCTTGTAGCCTGGAACAAAAAGTATGGTCGCTTTGGCGCTAGTCGTCATTGGCTGCATGGAGCGAGGGTTGCTGCAAGAGAGTAAGAGTAGTGCAAGGAGGCTTGAGAGAAAATATTTCATTGCCTGTCTTGTGGTGATTCCTTGTGAGGTCAGTCAATCGGTAATCTCAAGCGAGAGTATTTAGGGTGTGCGCGCTGGCCGCTTCTTCAACCCGAGTTCCTTGACTGCTGACTCAAAGCTTTCGCTATTCATTTGCCAATAGGGCAAACGGCTACTTGCAACGAGTTCTCCAGAGTATCCATCATCCCGTTCCCATTTGACGATTCTTCGCTCACCATCAGCTTCTACATAGAATGTCCATGTCGGTCCTTGAGCTATAGCTGCTGTCAGGACGTCGACCTGGAAGGAGGTCGCGGCAGCAGTAGAGACCTCAGAAAGTTCAGCACTACGGGAGAGAACGACAGTGCTCCATTGCAGGGGTTTGTGTCGCAGTCGGCTATAAGCGAGAGAGCGGAGTATGGGCAATGTCCTCGATTCTCCCGCCTTCAGTTTGGGGAACGCATAGCCACGGGCCCAATGAAAAAGCGTATCTTCACTCAGCCCATTCTCTGGTCGTTTCAAAGTCCCACTCGAGTCGGCTTCTCCGTCAAAATAGCTATGTGTAGATTGTCGAATCGACTCTTGATCGAACAAGACTTGTCCATAGACGTGGCCACACCATTCTTGGGCGCTAAATGAAACTTTAAGCGGCAGCCCCGAAGCCACCTCGTTGGCGGACTGCAGCGCGACAAAGGAACTGGTCATCAAATTGTAATCGTAAATTCCAGTCGGGTAGTCCTCCATTAAATTTAGCTTGAGGACCGGTATTTCATCGCTCTTGGGATGGCGGCCCGGATCGGCCTTTACTCGCAGCTCATTCGAAAAGGTTTCGGTGACAAAGACAGCTACGGCAGTTCCGCTGCGCTGCTTGCCATATCGCGGATACTGCAAATCGTAGCCCGCCAATTCGGCTTTCCCATCGCCCCATTGGTTCCAAAAATCTGAGCCAAACTGAGGTTCTGCTGCGGTTGCTGCGGAGACAGAGCCACAGAGCACCGTAGCACACAAGAAAACCGAAAGTACTCGTAGCATTTTTTATCTCCTCCTAGCTTTGATCGACGGTCCTTCTCCTAAACCCTTACAGGAAGGCTCATCCATTTTGTTGACTAAGTCGATGCAGTTCTTGTTGAAAGGCTTTATCTTTCTCGTCACTTAGGATGTGAACAAACGGTTCTATGTCCAAATGACTCTTAATGGTCGACAACTTCCAATAGAGCGCTCCTTTTAAAACACCGGGGTGTTGCACACTGGCTTTGTTGAGAGCTTGAAGGGCGAGGACTCGCTCTTCGAAGTCAATCGGTTGCTCCTTCCAGAAGACTACGCGATCTGACTCACCCTGCTCAATGAGTGAGAATCCTTCGCTGGACCACGGCTCTATTGTGCAATCTTTACGAAAGGTATAGCCCAGTTCGGAGAAAATTACGGGTTTGTTGTCTAGCTTGTTTTCTTTTCGAAATTGGACGATTTGTCCGAACGCAGATTCCCAGCCTTCTTCGACCGAGCTTCGAAACTCAGTTTTGCTTGCATTGGGGTCGCGTAGCGGGAAGTAAGCATTGATACCCATATAGTCAAGGGCATCCCAGAATTCGACTTCATGATACTGGTCGAAGTTTGCAGCATATAGCAACTTCCCAGAAAATTCCTTGCGGACTTTCGAAATGAGTTCCCGCCATGATTTCTCAAGCAGATCGCGTCGTGCATTGAGCTGCTCGAGGGACTGCGGGTTCGCTTTCCCTACCGAGAGAGCCCATTCCCTGTTCGTGCCCGACTGGTGGTCGAGATAGTCTTGCAGTGAAGAGAACTTCTTATCCCCGCGCGTCCACAAAGTATCGGTTCGAATGGCCCCAGCCTTTTTGGCAATCTTACTATTTCTCTCTTTCTGTTGCTTTTCGTCTAAATAAAAATCGAGTAGCGGCGGTAGCTCTTTGACTGGGATAGTTGAGGTGAGCGAATTCATTTCACTGCCAATCCCAAATATCTCAACTCCTTCTTTCTCAGCAATACGAGCCCACTTTAAAACGAAGTCATTATAGCGTCGAAA